>JAHQWA010000173.1 GCA_019634045.1 Saprospiraceae bacterium | reverse complement strand
TTGTATAGTCTGCTACTTATTTTTAGTTTAAGCTGGCTAGCTCACAAAATTTAGAATGTAATGGACCTTGAACAGGAAATAGATGCTACAAAACGGCAATTAAATGAATTAAACCGCGTGCAGTCACACGTAGACTCCTTGGATCATAAGCGCAAAAAGTTAGAGAAACTACAGCTAAAGCTGCAGGAAAAAGTAGAGAAGGAATTTGAGGAATACAAGGATGAAAAGCAACGCAATGAACAAGCTATCCGAAGTCTATTTCTACTCCCCGACGACGAAAAATTAGAAAAAGAAAAGCAGGAATATTTTGAGGCCGTGTTGGATCTAAGGAAAGTCGACAAGGAGATTGAGTTGATACAATTTGAAAGCAACGTACTTACTGAAAAACTCGTCCAAAAGGAAGAATTAATGCGTAAGTTGATGGACCTAGTGAAAGTGAGAGCAGCACAGAAGGTCAAAGCATTGCGTGAAAATCAGACCTACGAGGCTTTGGAGCAAGATGAAGAGATGCAGAAAGGCATCATTTATCTGCTAGAAGGGATTCGCACAAAAGGCCAAGAAAATATGGTCCGTATAGATGAAACGCTTGCTGCTTTGCATCAGATCGAACTCTACGGACTGACTAAAAAAAAGGATCGTTATATGCCTGAACGGATTCTCCGTGAATTGGAGCGTATCGAAAATCACCTAGCGCATATCCAGGTCAACTTTTCCAAGCTAGAACCGGAGTGTTTCGCTTATAATACATTTGCCAAGGAGAATAAAACAAGCGTACCAGATTGGGAAAAGTATTTAGCCCCGATGCGAAATTTCTCTGAAGATTTTCAATTGAAAGCCGATTTACAACTGCTGAAGAAAGGATTTCTTCAATCTAGGAAATGGCTGATTAAATTGAAACTTCATTTGGATAAACTCACAAAAGAATCTTCTTTCCTAATTGAGGAACATCAGCAAGTAAAAAAGACAATAGAGCGAGATAAGGCGGCACTAGCGGAGAGCCTGTGACGCATCATCGAACCAGCTACTTCGCTGCCACCACTTCTCACCTCTAAGCCTGTTTACCTATACAGTGGAAAAACAAATATTCACATAGGTAAAGCGCTTGTTCATCAATTATTTCCTAGACCTTCTATTTTGAGTTCCTAAATTTAGGGCCATACCATGAAAATAATCCCCGAATCTATTTCCGACCTCCCACAACATACATATGTCGAAGGTACGGACTACCGCCAAGCGCCTGGTATATATTTACAAGGGAAGATGCCGATCGCGATTAACCTGAGGCATCAGCAACTCCTGGACTTCCCGGACTGGCTCTGCCATCTTCCTACCTTACGATTTCTAGATATCAGTGGGAACCAGCTCAAACAATTCCCAGAAGAAATTGGACAACTGAGTCAGCTTCAGGAGTTGCTAGCGGATGAAAACCTATTACAGGAGTTACCAAGCTCCATTGGTACTTTAAGTAGCTTGAAGGTATTGTCCTTGGATAATAATGAACTCAAGAGTTTGCCGGAAGAACTAGGTCAACTGGCCTTAAAAAAGCTATATATCCATCACAATCAACTGAACCGTTTCCCAAACAGCTTATGGCAACTGCGCAACTTGCGCGTGCTTTCAGTCGGTAGTAACCCGACAGGAAATATTGGAGAGGAGATCAACCAGCTCCAACAATTGGAGGAGTTGTACTTACATGATATGATGGCCACCCGGTTACCTGACAGTTTGGGGCAACTACATCGCTTGCACACCTTGGATATTGCACACAACCAATTGCATTCACTCCCGGAAAGTCTCGGTCTACTAAGCAACCTTCGGCACTTCCTCTATATCAGTAATAATAAGTTGTCTGAGTTACCTAATTCTATGAGGCAGCTGACACAGTTGCAGTATCTCAATTTAACGGATAATCAATTCAGCGTACTGCCAGATTGGCTTGGCGACCTTTCCAGCCTGCAAGAGTTAAGGCTTTACAACAACCAGTTACGAGCTCTACCTGACAGCATTGGTCAGCTACATGAGTTGAAAGAACTGTATCTGCAAAATAATAGCCTGGAAGCTTTACCCGCCTCCATGGAAAACCTCAAGCAATTGCAAATATTGGAGTTAAGAAGAAACAAACTCCAAACCTGGCCGAACGCCTTTTTCGGAATGTCATCACTTCGCAGCCTTGACCTTAGGGCGAATAGACTAAGTCATATTCCTAAAGAGTGGATGGCATTGAGTCAGTGGGAGAAATTGGACCTTCGTTGGAACAGAATTGATTCGGTCCCCGTGCAATGGAGAGATAGTTCCCAACGCAATCGACGACTCTATATATAAAACAACCCGTAAATTTCAACAGCCGCTACCAAACTTGAACCAATGAATGATGCATCCAAGCTATTCGAAGAATTCAAAACCTTACTTCAGGAGCGCAATGAGGAGCAGATTATCGAGTTTCTTACAAGTAATCCAACTGTCCTGGTGAACAGCGATGAAGACGGTCCATCTGGCTTAATGCTCATTGCTTACCATCGGCTCGCCAATGTGATGCCCGTCGCCCAACAGCTGGCCCCAAGCGTGGGTTTGTACGAGAGTATTGCCTACGGTCTGTTGCAGAAAGTGAAAGATACCATATCTACTGATTCCAGCCTTCTTAACCGAGCTGCTCCAGATGGATTCAGTCCCCTTTGTCTGGCGGCTTACTTCGCACAATATGAGGTGGCGAGCTGGCTAAGCGAACAAGGAGCCGACCTCAATCAGGCCGCCACCAATCCTTCCCAGGTCGCTCCGATTCACGCCGCTGTGGCCGCCAAACACCTAGGTCTGGTACAATTACTCCTCAGTAAGGGAGCAGATGTAAACCTGACCCAAGCGCAAGGAGTTAGCCCCCTGCATTCTGCCGCGCACCGAGGCAATCTCCAGATCGTAAAAGCGCTGGTCGAAGCTGGGGCAGACATTCACGCCCAGATGGATTCCGGAGAGACGGCAGTCAGCTTTGCTGAAAAAGAGGGTCATCAGCAAGTGATCGACTACCTGAATTGTCAAGTCTAAAATACCCTTAAGCGCAATTGAGAAGTGATGGTTGGATCTGTAATCTTCTCATCCTCCGCCAACATAAAAGCTTTGCTTAAGAGTATACTAAATCCTCTATCCCCTTCAAAAGGTAGAAAGACTTTTTCTGCTTGACTGGCCTTTCCACGGGCAGCCACAATGCAGAGGTATTGATCATTGGGTTCCATTAGAATATTGGTACTTCCAATATGAATTTTGTAAGTTCTGATCTTGCCTTTGATCACTAAAAACTTTCCCCTGATGCTAGCCACATCCCGAATCTTAAGCATCGGCAAAATCCGCTCCAGTGTTTGTTTGCGCACTTTAGCTGTCTCCCGCAAATCCCCAAAAGAGTATTCCTGCCAATAGTTGCGATATTGAGGTAATCCGCCATTGTCCTGCCAGGCGGGATCATTACCTACGCTGCCAACCCCTACAAACAAATCAACATCTCGCATAACTTCAGTGAGTACCAAGGGTGGGACGGATTCCAATGGGATAACCTCATTGTATTCAGTTACAAATCGTACCTGGTCCGTGCCCACATAGGTCCAAATTCCCGAGTCGGTGTAATCGTCACTATCGGTAAGTTCGATACACCAAAATTCTGCCGTCATCTTATAGTTTGGCAGTTTCTTACGTGCCACACAGTCCGTACCGTGATCCCAAGCCCCGACCAAGGTGTAGCGCCAATCTCTCGTACTCGCCAGTGCATTGAATTGATGTTGCTTAATCAAGTGGCCAGCCATGCGGTTGCTGTAAGTACTTGTATTCACTTCAGCATCGGTCAATAAATAGATTTCTCGGAAAGCTTGCTTCATGGGCTGGGTAATTTGCCATGTCTGCATTTGATCTCTCCATTGTTGCACCTCCTGGGTTTGGCTGAAGACGGGGTGCCATAGGCGTACAGTGGTAGCATCTTCTAATCCTTCCAGTTTTTCACCGGCAGCATTTCTCCACTCTCCTTCTCGCCACATGGCATTTTTGGATTGGCCTGGCAGATTAAAAGTCCAGATCAGCCGTTTACCCAAATAGGATAAAAGTCCGTGCTCAACAAACAACTGCTGGAATCGCTCAAAGGTCCAGCTACGGTTCTCTAGGAAGCTGCGATCTAACTTATCTCGTTCTAGACTGAGCGCCTGTTGAATGCTTTTGTTTGTAAGTTTAGCATCCTTAAGTTTCTTCTTCCATCTCGCCCCTTGCTTAACGAAGGCAGGCACGCTTTTCTGAAGCTTTCCATCCGGCTTGATCCACTGTAATTGGGTTTTCCCCACGCCAGTGATCGTCAATTTAAGTTGGTAATCCTGAAAATCGAAAACTAGCATTCCATTCACTAAGCCGTAATCGGTAATGGCCATTTCCTCCAATTCTTGGCGGCTCGTTCCCCTAGCCTCAGATTGTTGATCCAGGTATTTATCGATGAGTTTCTTGGCACTATTTTGCTTGATTTTTACCCGTAGGCGAGACAACTGAGCTAAGCCCTCCAAGCCTTTGGCATTAGCCAATACGTAAAAGCAAGCATTCCCTACAGCCGTAGCAGCAGCCCCTACTTGAGGGATTTTTTTGAAAGCCCGTACGGCTAATCGTTCAATTATTTGCAAACCCGCTTTATCCTGGACAGCTAGTAGCGTCCAGACCAAACCTTTTGCTACCGCATTATTGCTATCGTACAAATAAGTAGTAGTGGTGTAGGTATAGATTCGAATACCATGAGGGTAGGAATGTTCTTGGCTGGTCTCTTTAAGGCCTATCAAGAATTGTAAGGTCTCCTTCAACCATTTACGGTAGGCACGCTTCCCGATTTCGCCGATAATAGCTTGGCTCTGTTTTTCAAATTTTCGCCCTGGCTTTCCTCCATTCACATCACGCACCAGGTCTAACAAACGATAAAAAGGGCCTTTTTTCTCTAGTGGTAAATCAGCAATATAGTGATTGATAAACTTGCCAAACTCATCCTCTTCGGATAAATAGACGGGAGGTACTGTAGCTTCGTAGCCCGATGCTTCGTGCAGGACCTTTTCTATCTTGATCTTCACTTTATTAAGGTCAGAGCCGTAGTGGTAGGAACGAAGATGTAGGAAGACGGGCAAGGAAAGATAAGCGGTGAAAAATGCAATGTGTCCTGCGTTCATGGACTCCCGTTTAGCCGCCCTTTCCAACTGTTTGGTCGCCCAGCCCATAGGCCAATCTCCTATGCCGATCCCGTAGAGATTTTCTTTCTTTTTGAACTGCGTAAACAATTCGACAATTTCATCCAAGCTGAACGGCAAACTGGACTTTAATAACAATTTTAACAGCTCCTCCTCAACTGCTTGCCGGACAGATACGGGATGGGTGCTATTCAGATTCTTGTTTTTGAGCCTCTTCTTATTTAAGAGACGGATATCTTTCACCAACCAAAAAACAAACTCTTTTTTTGTGGCAGGATCTATTTTCTTGAGTCGTTCATAGGTCGGATCTCCTGACCATACGAATGGGCGATTATAATAGGAGAAGGACTCTTTTTTCGCGGTACGCAGCAAGGGAAGAATGAATTCATTGTACAGGGGATGATCGGGTAGCTTCTCTTTTTGTTCACCAACTTGGAGCCAGCGACTGAGTAAGTCCGTAATTGCCATGGATGTTGAATTTAGAGTGGTGTGGGATGCATTTGGAGGCCTGCGCTGGAGATTATCCTCCAACGAGAGGGGTGAGCTTAACAAAGCTGACAACTGTTTCATTATTGACTAGGATTTCCTTGTCTAGAGATTCGACCTGAAAGTTATTGACCAGCACGAAAAAACCGTTTTGTGTGAAGGAGGCCCAGGCGAGATAGATTTGCTTTTCGGTATCTATCCATGGGGTTCTTTTCTTTCTCGAGAACAAGTTGAGCGCTTGTTCTTTAGCCCTTGGCTGGACTAGCAATTGGCGTGAATTATCTTGTTTTTGATTGTAGTTTTCTACTTCCGCTTTTACACGTTGAGCAATCAGATCACGTACGCTAACCCATTCATTTTCCACTGGTAATTGCCATTCTTGTAAAAGGCCACCAGTGGCTGTCTCGTCTTTAATAGTCAATTTGATCATGGTATTCTATTAGGATCAACAATGACACTAATTTACGAATATTTCATCAAAAAATCAACTATTTGATTACAAAAACGAACATTTATAATAGAAATCACTTTTTTGATTACAAAATCACATCTTTTGAAAAGCCAATAATTCGTAATCCCATAATTCCCGACGATAGGTCTTGTATTGGGCCAAGCCGGTTTTATAATGAATCTTAGAGAAGTAGGTAGCGTTGTAGACCAAATTGTAAGCCTTCGTTCCGATCATTCCAGCCAATGCGGCCCAATAGATGCGATTTACCGAGGGTTTTACCTCCTTGCTCACATTTCTTCTGCCACTGAGTCTAAGGCCAAATGCTCCTGCTGTTTCTTCCAATTCGTTTAAGGTGAGAATGTCAGAGATCGCCCAGCCGTTGAGCATGGTTTGCATGTCGGGCTCTTGATTAATATCGTAAGCGTGAGATTTGAAGCAGTCGGCAATCAACAGCCGACCACCTGGCTTCAGGACTCTTGCAATTTCTTTAAAAAATAGAGATTTATCTGGGGCCGTCTGCATACTCTCGATGGCCCAAGCATAATCAAAGGACGCTGGAGCATATCCAGTATCGGTATAGTCTTTCTGCTCAAACTGAACGAGATCCTGTACTTCGTGTCGTTGGGCATATTGGTTGGCAGTGGCTACTTGTCGAGCGCTTAAGGTAATCCCCTTCGCTCGACAGTTTCGCTCTTTAGCCAGGAAAATACTGCTCCCTCCTACCCCACAGCCAGCATCTAGCACGGTGGCACTTCTCGGAATCTCACCAAGCAGCATTAGCTCTCGATTGGTATTGATCACCGCATCCTTTAAGTTGCGGATTTCCTTATCCCATACTCCGTAATGCAAGCCCATGCTTGCGTCGAGTTTCCACCACATGCGATAATGCGGCTCGGTATGGTCATAGTAATTTTCAACATCTTGGTTGGTGAAGGTTTTCATAGGAATAAGACAATGTAGAAGCT
>JAHQWA010000172.1 GCA_019634045.1 Saprospiraceae bacterium | reverse complement strand
TTATAACCGGTCATAGGAATAGCACTCATACTCTCTGCGCCTCCCGCCAGGTAGATTTGACCCATACCAGCGCGCACTTTAGCAACGGCCATTGAGATGGTCTCCAATCCCGAAGCACAGTAGCGATTCACGGTTACGCCAGGTACATCCTTTCCTAACGCTCGCATTGATATCTGACGTCCAATTTGGAGTCCTTGTTCCCCTTCTGGGTTAGCACAACCTACGAATACATCGTCGACTAACTTAGGGTCTAATTCTGGCGTTTGAGCCAATAAATGTTCTAAAACATCAACTGCCAGGTCATCAGAGCGATAATTGCGGAATCCACCCTTCTTGGCTCGACCGACTGCTGAACGATATGCTTTTACAATATATGCTTCCATGATTATATTAATTTGGAACCAGTGAAAACTGGTGAAGTTGAGAAAATGTCAGGACGCTCAGTCCTGGAACAATCGACCCCAATGGGTCAGGCAAAACTTCCAACTAGTTTCTCAAAGGTTTGTTCGTTTGCAACATATGCTGAATTCTGGCCTTGGTTTTGTCTTCGCCAGATAGACTTAAGAAAGCCTCTCTCTCCAAGTCTAGAAGATACTGCTCAGATACTTTTTGCGTACCCGTAAGATCTCCACCGCACAATACCCAGGCAATCTTCTTGGCAATTACGATGTCATGCTCTGAGGCGTATTTTCCTAGACGCAACTCATTGGCTGCCGCGTACAAGGCACCTAAGCCAGTTCGGCCTAGAACCGTTACATCCGTGCGCTGTATCGGTTGTGTATAATTTTCGGCCAATTTCAGCACTTTCTTTTTGGCTTCGGCGATATTACGATCTTTATTTACCACCACAGAATCCCTGCCGTGAATCATGTAGCCGTAGTTATAGGCTTGTGCCGCAGACGTCCCTACGGAAGCCATGGCTATATTTCTAAAGCGGTCGATTAAGCTTGGAATCTGGACATCTCCTTCAAAGAAAGAGTCTGAAGCTCTCAAGGCAAACTCTTTGGTTCCAGATCCGCCAGGAATCAATCCGACCCCTACTTCAACTAATCCGATATAAGACTCCGCAGCGGCTACCCCTGAATCACAGTGCATCAAGGTTTCACAACCTCCTCCTAAAGCCATTCCTTGAATAGCAGCCACTACAGGGATGCTTGAATAGCGGCAACGCATGGTGGTCTGCTGGAATAGATTGACAGCTATATCCATCTGCTCAAAATCCCCCTGATAGGCTAGCATGCCAATGAGCATGAGGTTGGCACCTACTGTAAAGTTGGTTGCATTGTTTCCAATGACCAATCCCTTCCATTCTCCCTCTTCCGTAATTTGGATGGCTTCATTGATTCCTCTTAATACTCCTTCGCCCATCGCATTATGCGGACTTGTGAACTCTAGACACAAGACGCCATCTCCGATATCGTGTAATAGTACCTCAGCATTTTTGAATACTGGGGCATTATCTCTGTAATTGTCAAGAATGATGAATTCCTCAGCCCCAGGAATAGCTTCATAGGACTTACTATCGATGTTATAATACTTCTTTTGTCCACCTTCTCTTTTGTAAAAAGAAGTATGTCCGGCGGCTAGCATTTCCTTTACCCAATTGGCAATGGTCTCTCCCTCAGCTTCTGCTTGCTTAATTCCTTCTTCTATGCCGATCAAATCCCAATATTCAAAAGGACCGAAATCCCAAGCGTAGCCCGCTTTCATCGCATCATCAATGCTGTAGAATTGATTACAAATCTCAGGAACGCGATTGGAGCAGTAGGCAAATAGACCTAAGAGAGACCGACGAATTAATTCCCCTCCTTTGTCTTCAGCCTTAAATAGCTGAGGGATTCGTTTAGCGGCATCATCTACTTGCTTCGCCAATTTTAGACTAGGCAGGTCTACTCTTTGCGGTTTTTCGTATTCGAGCGTTTCTAAATTCAACTCCAGTACGATCCTACGACCTTTTTCATCTTTTTCCTTGGTGCGTTTGTAGAAACCTTGTCCAGACTTGTTGCCTAGAAATTTGTTATCTAATAAAAACTGCATGTAGGAGGGGACCTCAAAAGTGCTGGCTTGTTCATCATCTGGACAGTTCTCTCTAACCCCCTTAATTACATTGGTACCCGTATCATGCCCCACTAAATCACCCAGGCGGAATGTTCCTGTTTTAGGTCGTCCCAATGCTGGACCTGTAAGTTTATCTACGGTACTAATGTTTAGACCTAGTTCGGTGGTAAGTTGGTAAACTTTAGCAGAAGCATAAACCCCAATCCGGTTACCGATAAAGGCCGGTGTATCTTTCGCCAAAACGGTTTGCTTTCCTAAGAATACATCACCGTAATGCATAAAGAAGTCAATCACATCTTGCTTGGTTTCGGCAGTCGGAATGATTTCGAATAGGCGCAAATAGCGAGGAGGGTTGAAGAAATGCGTGCCACAGAAATGCGCCTTGAAATCATCACTGCGCCCATCGAGCATGAGATGAATGGGGATGCCGGAAGTGTTAGAAGTCACTAGGCTTCCCACTTTACGGTATTTATCTACCTTTTCAAAGATCTGCTTCTTAATGTCAAGGCGCTCAATGACAACCTCAATAACCCAGTCAGCATCTGCGATCTTTTCAAAATCATCATCAAAATTCCCGGTGGTGATCCGGGAAGCATAGGATTTATCGTATAAAGCCGCTGGTTTGGCTTTGAGTGCAGCTTTCAAAGCACCTTCCACAATCCGATTGCGAGCGGCAGGTACTGCCTTTTCTTCTTCTTTTAGGTCGAAAGGTACAATATCCAACATCAGGACTTCTAAGCCAATATTGGCGAAATGACAGGCGATTCCGGAGCCCATTACACCTGAGCCGAGTACGGCTACTTTCTTGATTCTTCTGCTCATATTATTATTGAAAGATTTTAAATTCTAGTCTATAGAATAGATGATGATATACGTTTATAACAGCTAAATCGTAATTCGGGTTGAAAATTAGCGAATTTTCGCTATTTGACCAATTTTTATCCTTTTTTGCCTCGAATTTTGGGATTCTATCATTGCTGAACTAAGAAGTCGATGAGCTGGTCGTGCAATTTAGCCCCTCCCTTATCAAAGACATCAAAGTGATCTGCTTCTGGCACTCTGATGAATTGTTTGTTGGTCGTAGGCAAGGCCTGATAGATTTGCTGTGCATAGTCTACGGATATATTTTCGTCTTGTTCTCCATGGATAAGTAGGATTGGAAGTTGTAATCGGGCAGCCGTTTGCGCGGGACGAACACTTGCTGGATCGAAGTCTGCGATTCTTCCTGCTCTTCTCAAAGCCCTATCGGATAAGCTTCTAGATCCGAATCCCTGCATAATTCGATTCTGATAATCGAAAACGATCTGCTCGAGGTCAGCAAAAGTACTTTGTACAATCCCAAAGGATAAATGGGGTTCAATCGCCAATGCTTGTATAGCGATGGCACCCCCCAGTGAATTTCCCCAGATTCCGATTTTTGTACCGGGAAGCTTTTTCTCTATCCAACGAACGATCACTTGAATATCTTGTTTCTCTTTATAGCCATAGGTGCAATATCTTCCACCACTTTGACCGTGAGCACGTCCATCAAATACGACAGCAGCAAATCCTTGGGTAGCTAGCCAGTCGGCCATGCCCATGAAGTGTTCTTTCTTTCCACCAATGCCGTGTACAAAAATCACTACGGATTTAGTGTCGGGAAGATCAGAGGGCCGAAAAGCTGCGGATAATTGTAACTGATCAAAGGTTTCCAGTTCGAATTCTTGAAAATATCCCTGGTCAAAATCGGGAATGTCGTACCGATGACCGGGAGGGGGAATGATGATGAGGAAAGGGGACAGAAACTCTGCTGCCAGCCAAGCGGTGAGCAAGAGGATGAAGGCGGTAATAAGCATTGACTTTGGCCGTTTTCTAATCCAAGCAGGCATAGCTTGATTGCAATTGGGATTAAAGGAGTGATCTACGCCACGCAATTTAAGAAAATATTAGCACCCTGTCCAGTCATTAGGGGGTAGACGGGGTATTCCTTTAACGCCCTATTAACCACATTTTTAGTGTTTTGCACTTATATTTGAGTAGACTCAAAATAATCTAAGCTCTACATATGAATAGACTCTTACTTTGTATTTTTTGTTTGCTAGCCATTAGGTTTAGCGCTGCTGCCCAAGAGGCGGAGACAGAACAAGACAATGCTCCCTATCACATCTTCTTTAGTCCGTACTTTCAGGTGGGACTTCCGCAGGAGGTTCTTCGAACTAATATTGACAGAGTTGGATATGGCGGCGGCGGAGTACTAGTTTTCCAAATCCAACGGCTACCTGTCTTTGCAGGCGTAGATGTGACCTTTCTTAATTTTGATCGAGAATCAGAGCGATACAATGACAATACGGAATGGACCAGCCGTACCAATCTATTTATGGGCCATGGAGTGTTGCGTTTTCAACCTTTTGTGGATTTTCCGATCTATCCCTATTTCGATGCGCTCTTCGGTGTAAAGCACTTCTATGCGCGGACCACCGTCGAATTCCTGGATACGGATGAGTCCGACAGTAGCGGCAATGGCTCTGATACCGCCTTAAGTTATGGATTTGCAGCAGGCGCCCAATTCGCAATATTTGGAAACCCAGGTATTACAATGGATTTCCGCTGCTCCTATCTTCCAGGCAATAATGCTACCTACTTTGCTCGGGATCCTGCTGCCAACGGGCCCTTCGATGATCCCATTGAAGCTTTTCAAAGACGAACATCACCTACCCCCGTGTTGCTACTGCAACTAGGCGTAACTTTTAACCTCAATGATCCCTACTTTGACATGTGACAAGTGAGGGCATAAAGGGGGGACTAAACAGACAGTCTTACTTCATTTTTAGATTTGATCCATTAGAGAGGCCTTCATTCGTTGGAATTCTTCTTCAGAAATGACACCAGATTCTCTCAGTTCACCTAATTGCTTGAGCTTGGCTAGGGCATCACCGCCCTTGTCATTCTGGGGTTGGTCTTTTTCCTTTTTCCATTGTTCAGCCTGCTGTTTGCCTTTTTCATATTCCTCTTCGAAGATGGCGCGAGCACTGGTAGGGTTGAAGTTGGCAAAGGTTCCTCCGGATTCAAAGTGTCTTTTAAATACCTGTCCCACTGCGTAGGTAGAGGCACCGGACATTATAGCCATTGAAACCCCACCGAGTAGAGAACCTACGACTGGCACTATTTTGATAAAACTAGCTCCAATGCGAGCAAAGATACTGCCCGTCAGGGCCGTGATTAAGCCTTTGTCAATACCCTTCTGACTAGGTACCCCGTAGGCTTGGGCCAATTGTTTCACCATATCCAACTGGACAGCAGTGACTGCGGCAATATCCAGGATAGGAATGGGAACTAAACCAGCTCCCATGCTGATCATGACTTGGGTTTTTATGATGGAATCTGCTTGTGTTGAGGACATAGGATTCTTTTGTTTTTGAATCTTGATTGTGAGGACGTAAAGTTAGAGCAATTCGAAGCCAAGCGCAAGGGGATAAATAGAAGGAAAGTCGTCCCGATTCCTCCCTTGGTAGAGTTTTGGTCCATTTTGGGTTATCAAAGGGGCTATACACTTACTTGTCATCAGGAGAAACCTGAAACCCATGGTTTCCATGGGCAATAGTCCAAAGTCGATTCTGTAGATCAATGAACATCCCTAGAACCGTAATAAAATGGGAAAACTGAAAAGCTTGACTAGGGTATGGGATAGCCTTTTCGTTCCTTTCCATAATTATATAAATGGTTGAAAGTCGGAAATCGGAAGTACGAAATCGGAAAAAGACCCTAAATCGGAGGGTTTTCCGCCTTCCGCCTTCGCATTTCCGATTTCATAAACGGGCTAACAGTGCGGAGACATGTGGCCCAATTTACGGAAGCACTCTACATGAGAAACCGCTGGAAAAGAAGGGGATCCCTCGGGTAAAGGGGGTAAAAAAAAGTCGGCCTCCACTAGCGGTGAAGGCCGACTTGGCGTGACAAATTGCCCGAGAAGAAATTTATTTTGCTTAGGCTTTAGGGCCTAGCTTTATTGTCAATGATCAAAGCCGGGATGGCTTTCTTTTTGAACAATTCATTGAAGGCCTGAACTTCATTTTGTAGCAAGCTGGTGCTCTCCTTTTTGTACGTGGCCCATTCCTTGTCCAGATCCCCAAGACGATTTCTAACGCCTTGCGTGACGCGGGGGTCGTGCTCATCTAGTCGACCTCTCAAGTAGAAGTAGGCCGCATTCAACTTGCTAGGCCAATTGATCACGTCCTGTGTACTCTTTTGTCTAGTCTCCACGACCTGCCCTTCCCACTTATCAATCTTTTCAACAAGTTCTTCCCCAAGTTTAACTAGATCTTCGTAGCTAGCATTGTCACCAAGAAGCTCATTATAGGCCTGGATTTGATCTCGCAGTTGGCGCATGCTATTCACCTTGGCATGAATATCACTAATCTGCTTGACGGTATGATCCAGGATTTCCTGTTGTTGCTTCCAGGTTCCTTTTTCAACCTTGAGCCGTGGATCAGCCTTAATGTGGATATCGACGGCCTTTGCTTGGTCCTTGAAGGAGATACGAGCAGAGTAATTTCCAGGAGCTACCTGATGCCCTCTGTAGCTACCGTAAATAAAGACATTGGGTACATCGGGAAGGGTCTCCGTTCTGAAATCCCAAGCAAATCGATTGAATCCCTTTTTGGCTGGAAGCACAGTTGGAGGAGGAGGCCCTCCTGGATAAGATTCGAACTTTTTGTCCTTGATATTTGAGTAAGAACGAACGATCTCTCCGTCAGCATTCATAATATCTAGGCGTACCTCTTCGTCTTCGACATCTTCTCCAATATAGTAGTCAAGAATTACTCCTGCCTTAGGGTTGGCCCCAGCTCCTGAACTAGAACCACCCGTGAATCGAACGGTTTGTTTGGGTGTCATGATATCTACCATCCCTTCTGGTTCTTGGCCTTTACTTTCTTGCAAAGCACTTAGATCGTCCAAGATCCAGAAGGCGCGCCCTTGGGTAGCCGCGACGAGATCATTGTCTCTAATGATGAGATCTGTAACGGGTACTACGGGTAGATTAAGCTGTAGTCGATCCCATTTTGCTCCTCCATCGAAAGAAACGTAAAAGCCGCGTTCTGCCCCACCATAAAGTAGTCCTGCTTGCTCAGGATCTTCTCGGATTACTTTTAGAAAATCATCTTTATCAATTCCTTCATTGATGATGGTCCAGCTCTGCCCGTAATCCGTGGTTTTGTAGCTAAGTGGAGAAAAATCATTGAATTTATATCGGGTAGCTGCTATATAGGCTGTTCCTGGCTCATGCGGCGAAACCTCGATAGATTGGATCATGGATTCAGCTAGGTCTGGCGGAGTTATATTGCTCCAGTTCTTACCTCCATCTTTGGTAACATGTACCAATCCACAATCACTACCGGAATACATGACACCTCGTTCTAAGCTGGATTCAATTAAATAATAGATCGTATTGTAATTTTCCCCACCAGCACCTTCATTGGTGAATGGGCCTCCTCCGACATCTTGCTTGGTGGTGTCGTTTCGGGTAAGGTCCGGACTAATAACCTCCCAATCCATTCCGCCGTTTGTTGTTTTGAATACCACATTACCAGCGTGATAGATCGTACTGGGATCATGCGGGGAGGCAATGATGGGCGCATTCCAATTGAACCTATATTTAAGGTCTTTAGGCTTGACAGCGAAGTTAAGAGAGGCATATTCCATGATGTCTTTACCCTCTCCGGTTTCCATGTCGAGCACTTCAATAATGCCTTGATAACAACCGCCATATAGAAAGCGAGGGTTGTCAGGATCAAAGGCGATATAGGCACTTTCACAGCCCGGACCTCTAGTCCAATCTTTATCGGTTATCCCTCTGCCATTGGTTCTACTGGAAATGACTACAGAGGAATTGTCTTGCTGGCCTCCGTAGACCTTGTATGGAAATTGTTTGTCAGCATTTACTCGATAGAATTGAGCTGTAGGTTGATTATTTTGAGGAGACCAACTTGCGCCTGTATTAAAGGTGATCTCAGCACCTCCATCATCTCCCAAAATCATATTCGTATTGTCATCGGGATTAATCCACAAGTCGTGCGTGTCACCATGTCCTACACTGACTCGACTAAAGCTCTTTCCACCATCGATAGAACGCATCATGGGCGCATTCAGCACATAGACGACATCGGCATTGACTGGATCCGCAAAAACCTCCATGTAATACCAAGAACGAGCCGTTAGCAGCTGATCATTCGTCATATGTTTCCAGCTTCCCCCGCCATTATCTGAGCGGTATAAACCGGCCTCTTTTTTCTCAGACTCCACAATGGCGTACACTCGATTAGGATTGGCTTTGGAAACGGAGATCCCGATCTTACCTAGATCTTTGGGTAGTCCACTTTCAATTTTTCTCCAGGTCTCACCTCCATCTGTTGATTTATAAACGCCCGATCCTGGGCCTCCACTGCGCACGGTCCAAGGTTCGCGGCGATGATCCCAGGTAGCAGCATATAGTATTCTAGGATTGGTCTGGTCGATACTCAGGCTAGAAGCGCCGGAATTTTCATCCACATATAGGACTTTCTTCCAATTCGCTCCGCCATCCGTAGACTTGTATATCCCGCGTTCCTCACTTGGCCCGTGTAATGCTCCTTGCGCAGCTACATAGACGATATCTGGGTTGCTTGGGTGTATGACAACATCCGAGATATGGCGAGTTTTATCCAGTCCGAGGTGTTTCCAGCTTTTACCTCCATCTATTGATTTATAGACTCCGTCTCCATAAGTGGTCATCAC
>JAHQWA010000171.1 GCA_019634045.1 Saprospiraceae bacterium | reverse complement strand
AATACAATAAAGACAGCAACGATAAGGCGATTCAACATTTTAGAACAGCCCTCACGTTGGATACAAGCTTTGCCTTAGCCTATGCTGGTTTAGGGGATGCCATGAGTCAAAAGGCAAATTATGAGCACAAGCCTACGCTGCTGGATTCGGCTAAAATGGTGAGTCAAAAGGCCATCCGGATTGACAAGAATTGTTCAGAGGGATATAAGGCCTTAGGTCTTGCCTACCACTATAAAGGAGATAAGGAAAAAGCAATGGAAGCCTATCAACAGGCTGTGGCCGAAAACCCCAATAATGATTTGGCTATTTCTAATATTGCCATGATTCATAACGATAAAGGGGAGTTTGTGGAGGGCTTTAAATGGGCCAAGAGAGCTTTTGACCTCAACCCTAGACACCCTCTGGCTTTGAAACGACTCTCTGAGGTTACGCAGGTGGTGGGGCTCGAGAATGAGGCCGAAGAGCTTTTGAAGAAGGGGATTAAGGAAAATCCGGAGAACGTTGAATTTTACCAGGACCTAAGCAGCCTTTATTTGAAGCAAAATAAGCTCAAAGAGGCGGAAAAATACTGCAAGAAGGTTATGACGATGGAGCCCAAAAACCGGGAGGCTCCCATCCTGATGGCGAATGTGCGACTGATGGAAAAAAACTTTGCCCAGGCTCATCAGTACTTTAAGCAAGCAAAAGCGTTTGAGGAAGAAGCTGAGGAAGAGACGGAAATGGATGCAGAAGATAGAGACTGGGAAGTAGACCTGGGGATAGCCTTGACTGAAATGGAGTTGAATCATGATGAAGATAGTCGGGATGAATTGGAGGATATTCTTGACGATTTGGAGGATGAACTAGAGGAGCATCCAAGAGGCGATCGACTATTCTTAAAGAGCATTATACAGGCCAGTATCGGAGAAACGGAGGCCGCTGTTAAAACCTTGGAGAAGGCCGTAGATCATAATTTCCTAAATATTGAACTGATCGTCAATAATCCTGCCTTTGAAGAGGTGGTGCTGAAAAACAAGAAAGATATTGTCAAGATTTCCAATCGCATTGAGAAAAAACTCAATAAGATGAAAGTGGAAGTCAAGACGATCAATGTCTTACCAAATCTATAATTGAAGCCCGGTCTAGGTGCGCACCATACTACTTTGCTGTCAATTTTATCTTCCGAGGTTCCAACGTATCACCAATCTAATGGCTACAAACCATTTCTAGCCACCTTTGTGTAATTTGTTATACAGACAAACCCAATATCCTACCTTGAGTTCTTTCAAAATTCTCTAATTTTAAAGGGTCCTGTTCGACATGAGCAGGCGAGACCTTTAAGACAAAACGAATGAACAGAAAGAATCCAACTTTACTATTGGCTTGGCTAGCCTTATGGATTTGGTTGGCAGCTTGTCAATCGACTTCAGATTCTGCCTCTTCCTCAAAACGGCTTCCTGCTGTTGTTGATTATAATTTTCATATTCGCCCTATTCTCTCCGATCGCTGTTTTGCCTGCCATGGTTTTGATGAAAATGCCAGAGAAGCAGAACTTCGCTTGGACGAGGCAGAGGCAGCCTATCGCTTGCTTGACAATGGTCGGCAAGTGATTAGCCCCGGTAAGCTTAAGAATAGTGAGTTTTGGCACCGAATTCATAGTGAAGATCCGGAACTTGTAATGCCTCCTCCAGAAAGTAACCTGACCCTCACTTCCTACGAAAAGGCCCTGCTGACTAAATGGATTGAGCAAGGAGCGGAGTACAAAGATCTCTGGTCTTTTACCACGCCGGTTAAACCGGAGCTTCCTAAGGTGTCCAAAAAGGATTGGGCCAATAATGAAATCGATCATTTCATCTTGGAGAAGTTAGAGGGCACAGGACTTTCGGTATCTGAACCCGAACGAAAAGAAAAACTGCTAAGACGCCTTAGTTTTGATCTTACTGGCTTGCCTCCAAGCCCAGAAGACCTGGAAACATTTATTGCTGATGAATCTCCCAATGCTTACGAGAAGCAAGTGGATCGATTACTAGGCTCCGCTCATTATGGAGAGCGGATGGCCTCCATTTGGCTTGAAGCAGCTCGTTACGCAGACTCACATGGTTATCAGGATGATCGTCCACGTACCATCTGGCCTTGGCGAGATTGGGTGATTAAAGCCTATAATGAGAATTTGCCTTACGATGACTTTATCACTTGGCAATTAGCCGGAGACTTACTCCCCAATTCGTCTTACGAACAAAAACTAGCCACTGCCTTTAACCGTAATCATGGGATTACCCAGGAAGGAGGGGTAGTCAATGAAGAATACATCACGGAATATGTGGCGGATCGTACCAATACCGTGGCTACCGCCTTTCTGGGCTTGACCATGGAATGCGCGCGTTGTCATGACCATAAATATGATCCGATATCCCAGAAGGATTACTATCAGATGTTTGCTTTTTTCAATGGGATTAATGAGCGAGGGCAGATCAACTATTTTGATGAAGCGCCTAAGCCACACATGCGCATGGAAGATCCTGATTTGGAAGAAAAAATCAAATGGCTGGATTCCCTGCGAACGGCAAAAGCTACGGACCTAGTGGAATGGGATCGGAATGATCAAGCGGGATTTAATCAGTGGCTCGAAAAGGATTATCCCACTATTGATGTGAAGGCAGAATTAAACCGTGGATTGATCGCGCATTATCAGCTGGATGAATTTGAAGCTTTAGCTTCTCCGAGTGCGCTACCCAATCGCCCGCCCGCCAGGGCTAATATCAAAATCATTAGCGAATTGATAAGCCCGGTTGTTGGAGAAGGGAAAGATGGGAATGCACTACAGTTTGATGGACGTAACTATCTAAGTCTTGGCGATGTGGGTGATTTTGAAGGATCCGATCATTTTACGATCAGCGCTTTTGTCAAACCGATGCAAAGGCCAGAAAAATTGACTGGCCTCTTGGCTAGACGAAACGGGGAACAGAAAAGAGCTGGTTATGAGTTGGTACTGACACCGAGTGGCCAATTGCAGGCAGGTATTTTTCATGATAAAAATAAGGAAAAGGCGGTAGTTGAAAGTACTAGGCGAATCCAGGTCGGACAGTGGACGCATATCAGTATGACCTATGATGGAAGTGGGCTGGCCGCTGGAATTAGCGTCTACATCAATGGCGAAAAACAATCAACTACTACCTTATTCGATCAATTGAACCGCAAAAGTATCTTGAATGGGAATGACTTTTTAGTAGGAAATTGGACTCCACGAAGGGCTAGATCAGGCCAATATCAAGGATTTGATCAGGGATGGATTGATGAGGTGAGAATCTACGATCGAACACTAAGTGCCCTTGAAGTAGCGACATTAGTGGGCAAGACACAGCCTTATGCCTACCCGGGCGTGAAGCAAAGTCCGAAGCATCTAGCGGCGGTAAAGACCTTTTACCGCAATAGATGGGATAAAACTTACAGCGCCAAGCAAAAGACATTGGATAGCCTACGTTCAATTTACCTAGAGGTCCCTTACATCATGGTGATGGAGGAAATGGAAGAACCCCGCCCCACACATATCTTAAGCCGCGGCGCCTACGACTCGCCTTTGGAGCGCGTACAAGCCAGTACGCCCGCAACCTTACCCTCCTTCCCCGCGGGCGCTCCGCAAAACCGTCTGGGCTTAGCACAGTGGCTCACCCAAGCTGATCACCCCTTGACCGGCAGAGTCATCATTAATCGATTGTGGCAAATGCTATTTGGACGAGGCTTAGTTAGCACTCCTGAAGATTTCGGGAATCAAGGGGCATTGCCTTCGCATCCCGAATTGCTGGATTGGTTGGCGGTAACCTTTGTCGAGGATGGATGGGACATAAAAGCCATGTTGAAGCGGATGGCGCTTTCTGCTACCTATCGGCAATCAGCAGAGCGTACGCCTACTATGATCAAGTTAGATCCGGATAATATTCTGTTATCCTGCGGGCCCTACCAACGACTTGGTGCCGAAATGCTGCGAGATCAGGCTTTGGCGAGTAGTGATCTCCTAAATCCGAAGGTTGGTGGAAAATGGGTGAAACCTTATCAGCCGGCAGGGATTTGGAAGGAATTGGCTAATCAGATTGGCGAGAATAAATATCGAGAGAGTCGGGGAGAGGACCTGTATCGAAGAAGTATCTATTCCTACTGGAAACGTACAATCCCGCCGCCGGTCATGCTCACCTTTGATGCCTCGGAACGGGCGGTATGTGTGGTTAAACGACAAAGCACGAGCACTCCTTTGCAGGCTTTAGTCTTGTTGAATGATCCCCAATTCCTAGAGGCATCTAGGGCATTGGCGCAGTCGGTGATGCAAACTGAAAACGAAAGCGAAGCCTGGGTTAAGGCCATCTTTACCCGATTGACATCAAGGCAGCCAGATGATGCTGAGCTTACAGAACTCTTGCAATTGTTGGAGGAGGAAAGAGGGAATTACCAAGCAGATCCAGACGCGGCAAAAGCTTTGCTGAGCCTGGGAGCATCCCCCCTAAACTCTAATCTTGTCCTAGCTGATCTCGCCGCTCTGACCTTGGTAGCCAATGTAATTCTCAACCTGGATGAGGCGAAAATGCAGTCCTAAGGATCATTCACAAAAGAAAAACGAATCATGAAATCAAAATATAGACCCATTCGATATAGTGAGCCGGAACAAGATGCCGCCTTACAGATGAACCGTCGCCATTTTCTGGGAAAACTGGGTATGGGAGTCGGCGGGGCCGCCTTGGCTAGTTTATTGCCTTCGTGTGGCAATGCTACTTTCCCTTCCAGCATCCCCAAACCACTAGCGGGGATTCTTAGCGACCCCCACATCGCTCCCAAGGCCAAACGGGTAATCTACCTTTTTCAGAGTGGAAGTCCGTCCCAAATGGACCTATTTGACTATAAACCCAAAATGCAGGACCTGCATGGTCAACAGTTGCCAGATTCGGTGCGCAACGGCCAGCGTTTGACGGGAATGACGGCTTTTCAGTCTTCCTTCCCTTTGGCGTCTTCGTATTTCAAGTTTCAACAGCATGGACAGAGCCGTGCCTGGGTTAGTGAATTGATGCCGCACACCGCCAAAATAGCCGATGAACTCTGCTTCATAAAGTCCATGCATACAGAGGCGATCAATCACGATCCAGCCATCACCTTTTTTCAAACGGGATCGCAGCAACCTGGACGACCGAGTATGGGGGCCTGGCTGTCTTATGGTTTAGGGAGTTCCAATGACAACTTACCAACCTTTATCGTTTTGCTATCTCGTGGGTTAATTCGTCCGCAACCTATTTATTCGCGTCTTTGGGGGAACGGCTTTCTTGCCTCCATGCATCAGGGGGTGCAGTTGCGTTCGGGTAAAGATCCAGTGCTTTTTATCAATAATCCAGATGGGATGAGTGCCAGTCAGCGCCGAAACGCCTTGGATCATTTGGCAAAGTTAAATGCCAAGCGGCAGGCGGACTTTGGCGATCCGGAGATTAGCTCTCGGATTGCGCAATATGAGATGGCTTATCGCATGCAAACTTCCGTTCCGGATGTGGTAGATCTATCTAATGAACCCGATGAGGTATTTGAACTGTATGGGGAAGATGCTCGTCGGCCAGGCACTTTTGCCGCCAATTGCCTGTTGGCTCGCCGCCTGGCAGAGCGGGATGTGAAGTTTATTCAATTGTACCATATGGGGTGGGATCATCATGTAGACCTCCCCAAGGATATCATTCCACAGGCTCGTGATACGGATCAGGCGAGTGCGGCTCTCGTACAGGATTTGAAGCGGCGTGGGCTGTTGGAAGACACGCTAGTGGTTTGGGGCGGGGAGTTTGGTCGTACCATCTATAGTCAAGGGAAATTGACGCCGGATAATTACGGACGGGATCATCATCCACGCTGTTTTACGATTTGGATGGCAGGTGGAGGCGTGAAACCAGGGATTACGTATGGAGAGACCGATGATTTTAGTTACAACATTGTCAAAGACCCCGTACACGTGCATGACTTTCAGGCCACCATGCTTCACTTGTTAGGAATAGATCATGAAAAACTAACCTTTAAGCATCAAGGTAGACGATACCGCTTGACCGATGTGCACGGGCATGTCGTAAAAGGCATATTGGCTTAATCCACTACTGCAGATATTGTAGCAAGCGCTCGTTGGAATCATGTGGTAAAAATAGGTTGAATTCCAAGAAGTAGCCTCCGGGATCATAGCCGACAAAGGATCGATACTTGGACTCCAAACCCACCGACATATGTTTGGAATGAAGCGGAAAGTTTTGACTTTCCTCTACATATTTGTACCAGCCGTCCAAATCATCAAGAAAGAAGGAGAGGTTAACGGCTTTATCTTCGGTGAAGGAATGCATACCACGTCTTTCATCTACTAGGCCGAGGAAGCCAGTAGGGGATACTTGGTAAATTTTAGTCCAACCTTGATCCGCTACGAGACTGAATCCAATGGTT
>JAHQWA010000170.1 GCA_019634045.1 Saprospiraceae bacterium | reverse complement strand
GATCAATTGAAAAAATTGGGGGCTTCCTGTGATTGGGAGCGTACGCGCTTTACCATGGAGCCTAAGCTTTCCTCGGCGGTGATCAAGGTGTTTGTAGACCTTTACCGCAAGGGAAAACTCTATCGTGGCCTACGGATGACCAATTGGGATCCGGATGCCCAAACGGTATTGTCTAATGAGGAGGTGATCTACGGAGAGGAGAATGCTCAGCTCTTTCACATTCGCTATGACATTGAGGGCGAAGAAGGCAATGGTATCGTGATTGCTACCCAGCGCCCAGAGACGATCATGGCTGACTCCGCCATTGCCGTAAATCCTAAGGACGAACGATTCAAAGACTTTATTGGTAAAAAAGCCTTGATTCCGCTCATTAATAGAGCGATCCCAATTATCGCTGATTCCTATGTTGATATCGAGTTTGGTACCGGCGCTTTAAAGATTACACCGGCGCATGATCAAAACGATAATGCCATTGGTGATAAGCATAAGCTTGAGGTGATTGATATTCTCAACCCTAATGGTACACTGAACGAAAAGGCTCAGATTTTAGTTGGGGAGGACCGTTTTGTAGCCAGAAAGAAGATCAAGAAACTTTTGAATGAATCTGGCCACTTGGTTGAATTGGAAGATTATGTAACCAGTATTGGCCGTTCAGAAAGAACCAATGCTGTAGTAGAGCCTCGGTTAACCTTACAGTGGTTCTTGGATATGAAGGAATTGGCTCGAGTAGCGCGGCATTCTGTTGAAGGTGGAGACATCAGTTTTAACCCTCCGCACTTCTGGAATATGTTCAACAGCTGGCTTCGAGAAGAGAATATTCGGGACTGGTGTATCTCTAGGCAATTGCTCTGGGGACAAAGAATCCCCGCCTGGTATTTGGGTGAAGATATTTATGTAGCCGAGACAGCTGAAGAAGCGCTAGCACAGGCTAGAGCAAAGACCGGGAAGGCTGATTTGCAAATGAGTGACCTGAAGCAAGATGCTGATGTAGTAGATACTTGGTTCTCTTCATGGTTGTGGCCCATTTCAGTTTTCGATGGGTTTGAAAATCAAGATGAATTACGATACTACTATCCAACCAATGTATTGGTAACTGCTTGGGATATCATATTCTTCTGGGTGGCGAGAATGATCATGTCCGGATACGAATGGTCCGGTGATCTATTAGGCTTCGATACGGTGATGAAGAAGGGTAGAATGCCCTTCAAGGATGTATATTTCACGGGGATGGTTCGGGACAATAAGCGCCGGAAGATGAGTAAGTCCCTCGGAAATAGCCCAGATGCTTTAACCTTGATAGATACTTACGGTGCGGATGGCATTCGATTTGGGGTTTTGTCTAGTTCTGCAGCCGGAAACGACATCATTTTTGACGCGCCGCTTGATCCTAAGACCAAGCAGGTCATGAACGAAAGTAAGTTGTGTGAGCAAGGGCGGAATTTCTGCAATAAAATGTGGAACGCCTTGCGACTGATCAAGGGCTGGGATAGAGCTTCGGAGATTAGTGCTGAGCGTAAGGCAATCAATGAGTTGGCGGGCCGCTGGCTATCCAACCGATTTGACCAAACCCTTACCAAAGTAGATCGATTATTCAGTGAATATCGTCTTTCGGAAGCGGTGATGGATCTTTATAAATTCATCTGGGGGGACTTCTGTTCGTGGTACTTGGAAATGATCAAGCCTCCTTATGGCGAACCCATTGATCAAGCCACCTATGAGGAAGCCTTGGATATATTTGGTCGCATGATGACCTTGCTACATCCCTTTATGCCTTTCATTACCGAAGAAATCTGGCATAACCTCAAAGCAAGAGGTGAGGGAGAGGATTGTGTAATCAGTTCTTGGCCGCAAGCAGCCTCATTTGATGAGTCCTTGTTGGAACAGATTGAAAAAGCCAAACAGGTAGTCAGTAGTATTAGAGAAATTCGAAATTCCAAGGGACTAAAGCAAAAGGAATTGCTCAAGGTGTACCGTCAAAATACGGCGGATTCAGATACTTGGGAAACCGCCGGTTTAAAAGCAATGGTCATCAAGATGGGCAATCTTGAAAGCTTGGCTGATACGGATGGTGACGTGGAGAACAGTGTTTCTTTCTTAGTAGGGAGAGACAAGTTCTTTGTGGAGCTTAGTCAGGAAATTGACACAGAGGCGGAATACGAACGGCTGAAGAAGGATCTCGAGTACTATCAAGGGTTTGTGCAGAAAGTTGAGAAGAAGCTGTCTAATGAGCGTTTCGTTAATAACGCCCCTGCAAAGGTGGTTGAGATGGAACGGAAAAAGTTGGCAGATGGAAAAGCGAAATTGGAAAACCTGGAAGAAGCGTTAAGCAAACTGAACTGATTTTGGTTCAGTTTCGATCATAATAAAGCCGTTGTTTGATGAATAGTATCAGACAACGGCTTTTTCTTTAGTTGGTGGCGTTTTTCTCCAACAAAGCATCATATTCTTCTTGTAGCTGTTGCTTATCTACGGGTACTACGCCAACCTTCTCGCAGACCTGTCCTCCGGCGAGATTCGCTAAGTTTGCGATCAGCGGCATGTCTAGCGCTGCTGCCAATCCCAAGGCGACAATGCTGATAACGGTATCTCCTGCGCCACAAACATCGGCAATTTGACGGGCCTGAGTGGGTATGATGGAAGCCTGGTCGCCACTGTCGAAGAAAAGCCCTTTTTCTGACAAGGTGATAAAGGTATGCTGATTGCCCAGTTGTGTTTTTATGTAATCTGATGCCTTTTGAAGATCAGCCATATCTGTTCCAATTTCAAAAGGTAATTGTTGTTGTATTTCGCGCAAATTTGGCTTGAACAAGCTCACATGCTTATAGGCCCAAAAATTCTTAAACTTAGGGTCAACAACGGTTGGAATATCTCGTTTGATAGACTCTAGGATGACCTCCCGGATCACCCGATAGGTCAGCACGCCTTTGTTATAGTCTTGGAAGAGGATAAGATCAATTTCTCTACTATCAAGTAAATCCCTGATTTGTTGCAGGTAGGCGTTTTCATCCGCTTCGGTAAGGTCATGAGTATCCTCTCGATCTACCCGTAGCAAATGTTGATGACTCGATATCACTCTGGTTTTGACGGTTGTTTGTCGATCGGTAGATTGCCTGATACCCCGATCATTAAGCAGGTGTTTAGGTAGGAGCTGCTTGAAAAGCGCTCCATTTTCGTCGGCACCGATAACACTACAGAGATAAGGAGTAGCCCCTAAAGATCTAATGTTTAGAGCCACATTGGCTGCTCCACCTAGGCGATCTTGAGCATCTTTTAAGTGTACAACGGGTACTGGAGCCTCTGGTGAAATCCTAGTCACTGATCCATGTAAGTATCTATCAATCATCACATCCCCAACGATCATAATGTTGAGGTCATTAAAAGCTGCAAAAAAGTCGGTTGTAAATGTCATCGAAATGTTTTGATTCGGGTGCCAGCAAATTTATTAAAAGTGCCTTAATAAAGAAGTTCTACTTTGACAAAAGAACTTTTTTAAGGTTTGAAAACAGGAATTTTAGCCTTCCTCGCCCTTGTGGCAGGATTGCCAGGGATATGCCTAAGCTCCTTTAATTCCGAAAAAATTGTCCTAGTTAAGCCGATTACCTATATTGAGCGACTTCTACAACAAAATTATCGGAGACACGCATTATGGAGACAGGAATATCGGGTATTGACATATCGATTATTATAGGCTATTTCGTATTAGTACTTACCATTGGTTTTCTAATTGCCAGAAATACAAAGACAGGTGAAGACTTATTTTTAGGAGGGCGAAGTTTCGGATGGGGCTTAATTGGCTTGTCTCTCTTCGCCTCGAATATTTCAAGTTCAACCATCATCGGCTTATCTGGCGCCGCCTACACCACCGGAATTGTGAATTCAGTATATGAGTGGATGTCCGGTATCCCCTTAATCCTGGCTGCGATGATCTTCATCCCGCTTTACCTGCGGTCTAGGATCACTACCATTCCTGAGTACTTGGAGCGACGTTTTGATCGACGCTCTCAGTTGTTCTTTTCCGGCGTGTCTATATTTTCTACGATCATGATAGAAACAGCAGGGGCCCTGTATGCAGGAACCTTGGTGTTGCAAGCGTTTTTCCCAGGCCTGGGGATGTGGCAAACGTCACTGGGTTTAGCTTTGATTGCGGGAGTTTACACGGCTTCCGGAGGATTGAAGGCGGTAGTGTATACCGATGCCATTCAAGCTGTGATCTTGATTGTGGGTTGTGGTATTTTAACCTGGATTTTGTTTGACAAAGTAGATTTCGACTGGGGTAAAATTGTGGGGAACGCACCAGAAGGTCATTTTTCTGTAGTGCGCCCCTTAGATGACGAAGGTCTGCCCTGGCCGGGGCTGCTCATGGGAGTACCCTTTCTAGGCTTTTGGTATTGGAGTACCAACCAATACATCATCCAAAGAGCTCTGGGTGCAAGGGATATTCGCCAAGCCAGATGGGGCATCATATTAGCCGGTTTTCTAAAGATCATTCCGCTATTCATCATGGTGATTCCTGGGGCCATTGCATTAACCTTATATCCTGATATCCCGAATGGCGATGCTGTTTTTCCATTTTTGGTAACTAATGTATTGCCAGTGGGTTTGGTCGGCTTAGTTTTAGCGGGCTTGATTTCGGCCATTCTGTCCAGTGTTGATTCAGCCTTGAACTCTTCTTCCACTTTGGTGGTAATCGACTTTATCAAACCAGGTAAGCCGGATCTCACCGATCAAGACATTGCTAGATATGGTCGGATTACGACGGTGATACTGATGGTGGTTGCTGCCCTTTGGGCTCCACAGATCCAGAATTTTACTGGACTTTGGGATTACCTCCAACAGATGTTTTCGATTGTGGTGCCGCCCATCGCGGTGATCTTTCTGGTAGGCGTATTCTACAAAAGAGCGAATGGGCCTGGTGCTTTCTGGACTTTAACGATTGGTACTTTGGTAGGAATTCTCCTCTTTATTTTGGGAGAAATGGATCTTTGGCCTTTACACTATACCATTAATGTAGGGGTGAGTATGCTGATCAGTGTTGTCGTTTTTCTAGTGGTCAGTAATATGACGGATCCTCCAACTGAAGATCAGATTGAGATGTATACTTATCGTCGTGGGTTAGTAGGAGAGGGGATGGAAGGACTTCCTTGGTATAAAGACTATCGGACTCACATGTTGGTTTTGGTTGCCTTGATCGCCTATATTCTGATCATGTTCTGGTAGCGTTCGAGGCAAGCCGCTTATCGTGTCTTTTCATGCCTAGCTGGCAATGCCAAGATAATGGGCAATCTTTTGCGTGCCACCTTGGTTCTGCTCAATGTAGGCTTTCGCCCTTTCGGAAGCTATTTCATAGGTTTCGGACTCTAATAAGAGATCCAAGGTTTCAGCTAGTTCTTCTGCAGAAGAGATAGTAAAGCCCCCTCCAAGTCTAAGCAATTGCTTAGCTTCTTCAAATTTCTGAAACTTCGGACCAAAGATGACGGGGAGCCCAAATGTTATTGGTTCCAAGGTGTTGTGAATGCCAGCGCCAAATCCCCCTCCTATGTAGGCTATCTTCCCATATCTATACAAGGATTGCAACATACCGATATTGTCGATTAAAAGAAAGCGTCCGCTTCCCTTCTCAGCACTACTTAAGGTGGAGTACCTTTGAACTTGCCCGGCCCAAAGTTTTTCGATGGAGGCAAGGTGCGCTTCAGAAATGTCGTGGGGGGCTAGAATAATCTTCCAGTTTTCCGGTAGACTTTTGGCAATACCATCCTTTAAAACAGCTTCATCTGGTCCCCAGGAACTACCTACTATCATACAAGGAGCCTCTCCTACAAATGCTGCTACCTTCGGAAAGTGTTTTCCTTCTGTCGGAATCTGGGCTACCCGATCAATACGGGTATCTCCAGCTTTAGTCGCAGAGGATATGCCTATCGTTCCCAGCAGATCAACGGAAGCTTGATCCTGAACAAACAGATGATCGAGAGCATGGAGCATATTTCGGAAAAAGCCGCCGTAGGGCTTAAAGAAGATCTGCTCCGGACGGAAAATGGCAGAAATTACGACGGTAGCTATATTAGTTTTTTGTAAAGCTGCAAGATAATGATGCCAGAATTCATATTTCACAAAGATGGCCTTATCCGGGCGGACGAGCTGAAGGAAACGTCTAGCATTGGTCTTGGTATCTAAGGGAAGATAGAGTATAGCATCGGCATGCGCATAATTTTTACGAATCTCATAACCAGACGGGGAGAAGAAGGTCAATATGACCAATGTTTCGGGAGAGTTGGATTTGATGAATTCAATTAAGGTGCGCCCCTGCTCAAATTCTCCTAAAGAAGCACAATGTACCCATATACGTTCTTGGCCCGGTTTCTCAGGGAATTTTTGGTTAAATGCCTGTAAGTAAGCCGCCCAATTTTTTCGGCCTTCGATCCAAAGTCGAGCCTTTTCAGAAAAGAAACTGGCCAAGAAAATGCCTAAGCCGTACAAGCGAATTGCAATTGTATATAGTAGCACCATGTAGATCAATAGTATATGTCTTCACCGCCCGTTCCAACATAAAAAGGTATGATCCAGCCCAAACGAATCCCATAAAGGAGATCCATCCGTTTCGTCTCATCCTTAGTCCTGGTCACAAAATCGAAATCCCTCCTATTCTGCGTAAAGGCCTGTGTGAACTCCAATCCTAAGAAGAAGTTCATTCTTTTATTTTCACTTAGAAGCTGATATCCAATAAATTCAGTGACACTAAAACCATTAGTAAGTCTATCATATCCTTTCTTATAATCGCCCAACAACTGAGGTACCGCTTGCTGTGGATCATCTTGGATTCGAATCTGATGTTGCAGCAGTCCTGGGCTAAGAGTAATACGAATACCAGAGCGTGGGTTATCAGCACTCAAGGGGAAGTGTCTTCCGAATTCTGCGTGGAGGAGCCATCCGCGCTGCCGCAAAGTGATATCGGCTGGTAAACGATTGTTACCAATAATGAAACCCGCTTCTGTACGTAAGCCAGCCAACACATCCGTTTTAACGGCATTCCCAAATAAGAAGTTAGCGTTGAGACCGAAGATCCAGTTGGATTTGGCAGTTAACCAATCTAGGCCCAGACCGAGGCTGAAATTATTGCCAAAGCGATTGGCCAAGTCAGCCCCAGGACGGTGTACTGCATAACTGAGGTATGGCATCAATACATCCCCTTTATTTTGTGCATAGGGGCTATTTTGCTGGGCAAAGTTCGGTTGCCAAAGGAGTAATCCTAGACACAGGGAATAGAACCATTTTCTCTTCATGCTGCAAAGAAACGGAATCCTACCAGAAGAGGGAAAATGAATGCTTAGTTTTATCAGTTCCCCGCCAAAGAAAGAAGGAAATAGGTTTCAAATTTTCAATCCCTTTATCTGTACCTCCTGACTACATTCTGGTATAAAAAGATGACCGTAGAAAAAATTAATGCTAATTTTAATCCTAGTTTTGCGGAAGGAGAACATATTTCGAATATCTCCGTATAGCAACATGAGTGAAAAACTAAAAAGGATACTTTCTCTGAGCTCAACTTCGGTTGTGTGTGCGTATTCTTTGTTGGTCGACTACAAGTGGTTGCAGAATTTATCCTTTTCCACCGGAAACCATTTTAGCTTTTCAACGGGCTAAAGTCGAGCTGAGTTGATCAAGCATGTGGATGAGCAATTCATCGCATGAAGCAGAACCCACTCACTACCGTATAGTTTTAGATCAAACATTTTCTCATTTAAAAGTTTTACAGTGCCTAGAATTTTAATTACTGGAGCAGCAGGCTTCTTAGGATCCCATTTGTGTGATCGATTCATCAAAGAGGGATTCCAGGTGATCGGAATGGACAATCTTTTGACCGGAAGTTTAGATAATATTAAGCATCTCTTCCCGCTAAAGGAATTTGAATACTATCACCATGATGTATCTAAGTTCGTCCATGTACCCGGGCAATTGGATTATATTCTCCACTTTGCCTCCCCAGCTAGTCCAATAGACTATCTGAAAATGCCGATTCAAACCTTGAAGGTAGGGGCACTGGGAACTCATAATTTATTGGGATTGGCACTGTCCAAAAAGGCAAGGATTTTGGTGGCTTCGACCTCTGAAGTCTATGGGGATCCCTTGGTACATCCTCAGACGGAAGAATATTGGGGTAATGTGAACCCCGTAGGCCCTCGTGGGGTATATGACGAAGCCAAGCGCTTTTTGGAAGCTATTACCATGGCCTACCATAATGCGCATCAGGTGGAAACTCGGATCATTCGTATTTTCAATACCTATGGCCCCAGAATGCGCGTTAATGATGGTAGGGTGTTGCCCGCTTTCTTTTCGCAGGCTATCAGAGGGGAGGGCTTGACGGTATTTGGAGACGGCTCCCAGACTCGTTCCTTTTGTTATGTGGACGATTTGGTAGAAGGAATCTATCGGCTGCTAAAAAGCGATTATGCACAGCCGGTAAATATCGGTAACCCGGATGAGATTACTATTAAGGAATTTGGAGAAGAGGTATTGGCTTTGGTCAATAATCCTGCCGCCAAATTGACCTACAAAGATTTGCCTGTTGATGACCCCAAGGTTCGTCGTCCAGATATCACCAAAGCTAGAGATATCTTAGGATGGGAGCCTAAGGTCTCAAGAGCCGAAGGATTAAATAGAACATACGAGTATTTTAAAGAAGTTGTAAAAACAGAATAACATGACCTTTGCTAAAAAGATTTTGATCACCGGAGGGGCTGGGTTCATTGGATCCCACTTAGTGCAGCACTTCGTAAAGAAGTATCCTACTTACCAAATTGTCAATTTGGACAAGCTGACCTATGCTGGAAATCTAGCCAACTTACAGGAGATCGAAAGTGCCCCCAACTATATTTTTGCAAAGGGGGACATTACGGATGAGGCTTATATCCAAGAGTTGTTTAGCATTTATCAATTTGATGGTGTTATACATTTAGCTGCCGAATCCCATGTAGATCGCTCGATCACGGACCCTATGTCGTTTATCATGACTAATATCGTGGGGACGGTTAACCTTTTGAATGCGGCTCGGGCGAATTGGGAAGGAGAGAAGAATAAACTCTTCTATCACGTATCAACGGATGAAGTCTATGGTTCCTTGGGAGAAGAAGGCTTCTTCACAGAAGATACCTCCTATGATCCTCGGTCTCCTTATTCAGCTTCTAAGGCAAGTTCGGATCATTTGGTGCGAGCATACCATCATACCTATGGGCTACCCATTTTAGTGTCTAACTGTAGTAATAACTATGGGCCTTTTCAATTTCCGGAGAAATTGATCCCGCTGATGATTAACAACATCAAGCACAATAAATCACTCCCTATTTATGGAGATGGGAAGTACACCCGAGATTGGTTGTGGGTAGGAGATCACGTTGAGGCCATAGATCTGATATTCCACCAGGGTAAGAACGGTGAGACCTACAATATCGGTGGAAACAATGAGCGCCAAAATCTAGAACTAGTACATGATCTTTGTGATATCGTAGATGAACTGCTAGGGAGAGATGTGGGAAGTTCGCGAGAACTTATCCACTTTGTCAAAGATAGACCAGGACACGATAGGAGATATGCGATCGATGCGACCAAATTAAAGGATGAATTGAACTGGGAACCATCCATCGGCGTGGCAGAAGGATTAAAACGTACGGCTAAGTGGTACTTAGACCAGTCAGAATGGCTGGATAATGTAACTTCTGGAGCCTACAGAGACTACTATCAGGAACAATATAGTACTCGTTAATCCCGGCTGAAGGTGAATAATAGGAAAGGAATTAGTGGAAACTTCTAGAGATGATTGATAAAGAAAGAGGGTTTAGAGTAATTCATGCTTTGTCTTCCTCAAATCTAACATCAGTTTCCACTAATTCTCAAAGCTTCTGTTTGTCTAAACCCTCTAAACTCACGCTACGGAAATTTTCGTCTAGTAAGTTATCTATAATGCATGGATCAATATTGATCCATTCTTCAGCTAGCTACGGCTCGAAAATAGCTAGCCCTTCGTAGAAGGCACCCCAGGCCACCCAATAGCCAATGAAGGAGCGTGTCTCTAGTAATTTTTGACCCATTCTTGGCCCAGCCACTGCCTCGCCAAAGATATTCCATGTGTTTCCTTCATCATCCCTCATTACGATAGGTAATTTGTCCTGGACCGGTTCAAAAGTAAGCCCCTCTGGTTGAACATAGGCTTGCATGAAATTCGCTTCTTGGCTACCGACGATTACTAGGTTGTACTCTCTGAATACATCTGTGAATACGCCCACTCCGTTATCTGGCATGCTGGAAAAGCGATAAGCTTTGGCCGCTTTGGTGGCGGAGATCACACCAAGTACACGCTCTTTGGCAGGAAGCCTAGAGTCATTCACGCCCACGGGAAAAAATAGCGAATTGTTGTTTGTGCGATAATCTCCGTAGGGATAACGATCATAGTTTCGACTCCATCCTGTTTCGGTAGATACTACCTTTGACTGAGGGTAGAGTTCTTTCCAAGTTCCCCAGGTCGTCTCAACTACTTGATGAGTCTCGATCGCAGTCCCAGCCATCTTGCCTTGTACCGACTCTAGTAGCATTTGTGACCAGTTACTGTCGGTGGCCCGGTCATAGGGAATGAGATTCGTATTGTACAACAAACCAGAAACCCCGAAGGTCGTTGTTCCGCCGTCAATGTCTCGATCCCAACCAATACCGGTACCAGTGAGTGGACAGTAAGTGATAGCAACTCGGATGTTCCCGAAGTCATCGTTGATGATCTCATGCCAATCTAGAATAGGATGAGGATAGGCTCTTACATCATTCCCTACCTTAAAGCCAATGACCAGATCATCATCATCTAGAAAATCAACTTGATTCACATCGATAAAATCAGGTGCATCTAAAGCAGGAATCCCATCCTTTCCTGGGCCACCATCCAATACATTGTTTTGGGGGATGAGCCAGTCGTTATTGTTGGTCGTGCCACCACCGGGAGGTGTGACAACGGGTTGTTCCTCTGTACAAGAATAGGGTAGTAAGAGCGTTACCAAAAGCAATGATAAAATGGATAGTTTTTTCATCAGTTTGTATTTAGTATGGATAACTCTCTTTTTTTCAAAGAGAAAGTATAATAGATTCCAGTGTTAAATCGATAAGTGGGGGTTACTTGGGTATCTATGACAAAAGCATAAATCGGAAGTTCGATATTGGCTCCTATCGATAGACTTTCATTGAACCAATAATTAAAACCCGGCTTGATGAAGATCCAATCTCCCCCCGTTCCCGGTACCAAATTGTCATTATTGGTATCCTGCTGGACGGTTCTATATCGTAAGCTTAAGTAGGGATCGATTAAGTTTTTGCCGAGAATCAAGCGGTCAGATATATTGAAGATCAACTGCCATTCTTCACCAAATTGATAGGACTGAGCAATTACTTCATTATTGACGGTGATGGGCAGATAATTGTCGTTGGTGCCTTTATAGCTATAAATGGCGTTTACAGAGAAGCCGAGAGATGGTCGAAAGGTAAACTGGTGGCTGAACTGTGCCCAGAGTAAGGCATCCGTGGCGCCACTGCCTGGCTGCAAATCAGCATTCAATCTAATCCCATCAAATCGTCGGTCCGATGCACCGCTTGCCAATTTTGTTCCTAGACCAATACTTAGGGAGGTAGCGTCTTCTTGTATGGATAGTAATTTGTATTTAAGTAGAAAGACAAGGTCGCCAAAACCTTCAGTGAAAGTGAAGTCTGCTAATTGATTCTGCCTAAAAATTCTACGTTCTTGTCGGACATAACTAAACAAAACATCTACGGCCCATTTACGATTAAAACTGTACCCCAATTGTAACAAAGTAGAATGTGTGATTCTCTCTCTTGTCCGATCTCCGTCTACATTTACCCCGGTCTTTTGGGTGTTGAGATTATTGAGATCGTAATTCAGATTGAATTGTAGCGTCTGTCCTTCACCAAAAGGCAAGCCAAGGTTGCTGGAAATAGGTACTCCACCAGAACAGCAGGTCTGCGCAACACTGCTGCCTATTAGAATAAATATGAATAAAAAGGACAACCCCAAGGGTTTCAACATGACCAACCTATTTGAGTTTTCTGAATATAATTCCTTGTTTCTATGCATCTTGGGCGAGAATGGGTCAAACTCATTCGCTTGTAGATGAATATCCCGTCAAGTCGGCAAAAAGTAAAACCGTGCCCGGATTAGAATGTCCTTCAAAGATAGAGTCTGGATCTTCTGGAGGGAAAAACACTTAGGAGATACTGGCTTCAATGTCCTGAGAAGGACACGTCAACTGTTTGTTGTAAGACATCTGTGCTTGAGGAATCCGTTTTTCTGGGTCATAAGACAGGATCAGCACCTTTTCTTTTCTAGCAAAGTGAGGATTACAGAAAGGAGTAGCTAGATGTTTATCCTTGTAACAAAATACCTCCAAAGACCAATAAAATAAGGTCTTTCATAGTTAAGACTTAGTAAGATGACGCTTGAACGCAAACACCCATTTCAGCTTATATATTTAAAAATTCCAACAGTTAGGAAAAAAATCTTATTTTTCCAGCTATATCTTTAATCCAAATCCAATCCATAAACTATGAGAATGGTCAATCGATTCTTTCTTGTCTGCATGTTGCTGACCATTGGCGTAAGCAGCACCTTTGCTCAATCTTTCCGTAGATTAATGCGCCGCGCAAATACTTCTTACGAAATTCATGCCTACAATAAAGCCATCCAAGATTACCAAGCTGCCTTGCAGAAAAAGAGCGATGACCCAGTGGCTCTCTATAAAATAGCGGATTCCTATCGCCAATTAAACAAGATGGATGAGGCTGCTGCTTTTTACGCTCGGGCGGTGCGGCAACCGGAGGTAGATAAGGTAAGTATCTTACAGTATGGTTTGGTTTTGAAGTCCTTAGGGAAATATGAGGAAGCAAAACAATGGTTCCTGTTGTATGCACGTGATGTGGATGCTCAGGTGGGAAATCACTTTGCTAGGAGCTGTGATTTCGCTAAGACACAATTAAATGTGAGTGCTTCCTATTCCATCACCAATGAGTACATCAATACTTCTGCCGCAGATTTCGGGCCTTCTTTTTGGGGAACAGATCGTGTGGTATATTCATCTGCCAGAACGGATATACAACGTGGTGCCGGTGACTTTTCTGGCAAGATTGGAAATCAGTTGTTTTTAGCAACAATCGGTTCTCGTGGATATTTGGAGTCTCCTGTTTTCCTTAAAAGTAATAGTGTGCAAGAGGTGAATGAAGGGCCTTTGGCTTTGGCGCCTGATGGACGTACCATCGCTTTTACGAAAAATAACTTTGTAGATGGAACTCGGCAGGTGCCGGGAAGTGGAATGGAGTTGAGTATATATTTAGCACAAATCAATCCAAATGGATCTTGGGGAGATATTCGACCTTTCCCGTTTAATGGAACAGGTTTCTCTACGGGATATCCTTGTTTTTCACCGGATGGCAATCGCCTATTCTTCGCTTCGGATCGTCCGGGCGGCAGTGGCGGATATGATATTTATGTCTCCAATAAAATTGGTAACTCTTGGAGCCCACCTGAAAACCTCGGCCCCATCATTAATTCCAGTGGAGATGAGATTACCCCCCACTTTGATGGAACGAGCTTATTTTTTGCTTCTAACTGGCACCCAGGACTCGGTGGAATGGATGTCTTTCGCGCAGAGCTAGATGAAGGAGGCCGTTGGACGAGAATCTTTCACCTCGGGGCGCAAATCAATTCCCCGCGAGATGACTATGGTTTTTCCTATGATGCCTTTAGAAATTTAGGATTTTTGGTGTCGAATCGATTAGGCGGGAGAGGGAATGAAGATATCTATCGCGTTTCTAGAGCAGCAGATAATGTGGTGATTCGAGTGATTAGTGCTTCGAATGGTTTGCCCGTTGCCAATGCGGCCATCGACTTTTCGAACTGTGGTCAAGGAATTTTCCAAACTGATGGCCGAGGAATATATAGTTTCCAGGCACTGCAAGGCTTAGAGTGTGATGTTGTGGTGAACAAAACAGGATTCCTGCCCAGCAGCATCAGAATTACCACTGCGGGTGTTAGTGCCAGTCGGGATTATGAGGTGATGTTAACCTCCCCGAATGAAGCCTATGCCGGTAAAATTGTGGATTATACGACAAGCACGCCTTTGGCAAGTGTTACGATTACCGCTACCAATACGAGAACGGGGAATCAAATGAATGCGTATACGAATGCTAATGGGGATTATTACCTGGCATTGAGTCCTTTTTCAGATTATATTGTCCGGTATTCCAAGCCTGGATACAGGGAAGTAGAGTTTGATGTGAACACACAGGATGGTTTTGATCGCACGATTCTTGGTGTGATTTCCTTGTTGCCAGCTACGGCAGTACCGCCTACTGATGGAGGAGGCACCACTGGCCCTTTCCGACCTGATCCAAAGCCAGGAACAGGTGGTGGTGGAAACCCGACGGCCGGTTTGGATGGGTATGCTGTGCAGGTAGCAGCGATAGGTACTCCCGCGATGGATCGTTTCGGTAATTTGACAGACTTGGGAGATGTCTACTACATTGATCAAAATGGCACGTATAAAATTCGGCTAGGTATCTATGCTACACGTCCAGATGCTGATTTGGCTCTTCGACAGGTAAAGACAAGAGGTTACCCTGGCGCTTTTATTGTTCGAGAGCAAGGACCTAGCGGGGGCATTGATAATAGTGGTGGCGGAGTTAGTCCACCAGCAGTTGGCGTCGGTCGTTACAAAGTACAGTTGGCGGCTTATAGCAACCCTAAGTGGTTTGACGATTCCAAGGTGCGGAGCCTAGGGGTGATTGAGGAGCGGAAGAAGGGACGATTTACCGTGAAGTATATCGGCGGACTCGGAAGCATGGATGAGGCACGAAGAGCCCTTTCTGTGGCCAGATCTGCTGGTTTTGATACTTCTTTTATCGTGGAGGATGTGAATGGGCAGTTGGTGAAAAGAAACTAATCGTCAAAAAAATGCATCAACAAAAAAAAGTCGCAAGGATTTCCTTGCGACTTTTTTTGTTCATTCGTACTGGTATGATCTAATATTCTACAAATAAGTATCAACATCTACTAGTGGCAGATCAAAAGCATCTGCTACTCCCTTGTACACGACGTCTCCTTTTATCACGTTCAAGCCTTTTCTTAAAGGCACATTATCGCGACAAGCTTGCTGCCAGCCTTTGTTCGCCAACTGCAGGGCATAAGGGAGGGTGGCATTCGTCAAAGCAATTGTAGAAGTGTAAGGCACGGCTCCAGGCATATTGGCCACACAGTAATGTACGACATCGTCGATCACAAAAGTTGGGTCTTCATGCGTGGTTGGAGTGCAAGTCTCTATACATCCACCCTGATCCACAGCAACATCCACTAGCACCGTTCCCGGGCGCATTTCCTTTAACATATCCCGCGTGATCAAATTAGGCGCCTTGGCCCCTGGAATCAATACCGCTCCAACAATTAGATCGTGATCTTTGATTAAAGACCGGATATTGTATTCATTGGAATAAACCGTATTTACATTGGCGGGCATAACATCCGCCAAGTACCGCAACCTGGCCAGGCTGATATCCAAAATGGTAACCTGAGCGCCTAGGCCGGCAGCCATCTTAGCAGACTGGGTTCCCACAATTCCTCCACCTAGGATCAATACTTTGGCAGGCGGTACACCGGGTACGCCACCAAGCAAAACACCTCTACCCTTCATGGGTTTTTCTAGGTACTTGGCTCCTTCCTGCACAGCCATTCTACCCGCCACTTCTGACATGGGCACCAAAAGCGGAAGACTGCGATCTGTCAATTCTACTGTTTCGTACGCTAAGCAAATCGCCCCGCTGTTGATCATTGCTTCTGTCAAGGGTTGATAGGAGGCAAAGTGAAAGTAGGTGAAAACCAACTGATTTTCCTTAATCAAAGCATATTCTGATTGAATAGGCTCCTTCACCTTGATGATCATTTCTGCTTTGTCGTACACTTCCTCAATCGTATCCAGGATCTGGGCACCAGCCTGGCGATATTCTTCATCGCTGAAACCACTGCCATCCCCAGCGGTGGACTGTATATAGACGGTATGTTTGTGCTTGCTGAGTTCCAGCGCACCGGCGGGAGTTAGGGCTACCCGATTCTCATTGTTTTTAATTTCCTTGGGAACGCCAATGATCATGATGTTTGGTTAAATTATTGGTTAGGAATTTGGTATTTGCGCCGCAAAAATAGCAAAGACTTTGAAAAAGAGAAGCACTCCGAAAATTTGCTTTATTACACCTTCGCTAAGGGGTGCAGAAAGACTGATTTTGTGTGTGCAGGAATATGGCCTAATTGGGTGGCTTTGTCAAATAAATATTGTACAGCTTCCTTCCCTTCTCTGCCCAAATCACGACTAAAATCATTTACATAAAGATCGATGTGCGCATACATTACTTCCTCCTCCATTTCTTGTGCATGTTGCCGAATGTAGGGCAAAGCCGATTTAGGATTTGCGAAGGCGTACTCCACGCTTCTCTGTAGCACTCGATTTACGGTTTCTTGTATATCAGGATCTAGCTTTCGATGAACCACAATGCCGCCCAAAGGAATGGGCATGCTGGTGGTAGATTCCCAATATTCTCCCAAATCAAGCAACTTAACTAAGCCTTTCTCTTGATAGGTAAAGCGATTTTCATGAATAATCAATCCAGCATCGACTTGGCCATTGAGCACTGCTCCTTCAATGTCGGAGAAAAGAGTTTCAATTTTCTGACTGACGTTTGGGTAGGCAAGGCTGAGCAAAAAATTGGCGGTAGTGTATTTGCCGGGGATGGCAATTTTACCCGACTCAATTTCGGAGGGATTCATTGGTGCTTTCGCGATTAGTAATGGGCCACAATTTCTACCCAGTGCACTGCCGGCGTCCAGTAGGCAATAGGTGTCTACCAAATGGGCAAAAGCATGAAAACTGAGCTTGGTAATATCTAAATCTCCTCGAAAAGCACTTTGATTCAGCTCTTCTACATCCCCCAAAATCACTTTAAAATCAAGCCCCTCCGTATCAATCTTACCATGGATCATGGCATCAAAAATGAAAGTGTCATTCGGGCAGGGTGAAAACCCAAGAGATAATTTCATAGTTTTGCGGTTTAAATAGAAATTATGGTAGACCTTCAGGTAATCCACGAAGATAATCATCTTATAGCTGTTAACAAGCCAGCAGGTTGGCTGGTTCAAGGCGATATTACAGGTGATATGCCGATTAGTGAGGCAGTGAAAGCCTATATCAAGGATCGATATGATAAGCCAGGGGCGGTTTACCTGGGGACGATCCATCGATTAGACCGACCCGTAAGTGGAGTAGTGGTTTTTGCTAGAACGAGTAAGGCACTCACTAGAATGAATAAACTGTTTCAAGAGAAGGCTATTCAAAAGACGTATTGGGCGATTACAGATACTCGTCCTAATCCCCTGGAGGATCATTTGACCCATTATTTGATTAAGGACACCAACATCAATAAGGCAAAGGCTTTTGATCGCCCTAGCAATCGTAACAAGCATGCTAAAAAGTCTGAACTGACCTACAGCTTGAAGGCGGGCCTGGCGGGACATCACTTGCTAGAGGTTCACCCTTTGACTGGCCGCCCGCATCAAATCCGAGTACAATTATCCAAAATCGGCTGCCCAATTCGCGGTGACCTCAAATATGGCCACCCTTCTCCTAATGTCGATGGCTCCATTCACTTGCATTGCCGAGAGATGAGTTTTATCCACCCCGTGAAGAAAGAGAAGGTTGTCATTACGGCTGAGCCACCTGATGAACCGGTTTGGAATTTGTTTGATTTGTAAAGAGGAGTCTAGTTAGTCCTGAGCCATAGCTTCTCCGGAAATCCATCCGCCCGTCCAGGCCGCTTGAAAATTGAAACCACCGGTTAGAGCGTCAATGTTTAAGACTTCTCCAGCCAGGTAGAGATTCGGTAAGATTTTGCTGCTGAAGGTTTTGAAGTTAATCTCCTTTAGCTGGATGCCACCAGCAGTGACGAACTCTTCTTTGTTGGTACTTTTTCCTTTTACTTGGAAGGTAGAGCAAGTCAGCTGTTGGGCTAGCCCCAGCATTTGCTTCTTGTTTAGATCGGCCCAGTTGGCCTCGAATCGGATACCACTTGCTCGCAATAAAGATTGCCACAGCCTGCTGGGCAAGGCAAATTCAGTATTTTTAAAAACCTTCTTCTTGCTATGTGATCGCTTATTTTCATTAAGTACTTCTACTGTCGCCTCATAATTTTCGGCGATCCAATTAACTTGTATTTCAAACTCATATTGGCAATCCGCAAGTGCTCTGGCACCCCAGGCAGATAACTTCAAGATGGCTGGCCCGCTGAGCCCCCAATGGGTAATCAGTAGCGGTCCGTCTGTCTTGAGTTTCAGGCTAGGGAGATTGATTTCTGCCAGTGGAACCGATACGCCGGGTAGGTCCTGGATTCTTGGATCCTTGATATTGAAAGTAAATAGGGAAGGGGCAGGAGCAACGATTTCATGGCCGAGCTGTCCTAGGAGTTGCCAGATTCGCTTATTGCTGCCGGAAGCCATCATGAGTTTGTCCGCCTGGAAAGTCTCACCCTTTTGGCAATGAATAATCCAAGGATCCTCAGCGTTTGCTGGTGGCGTCAGGTCCGTCACATTCTTGTGTGTTAAAACCTGAATGCCTAAGGACTGAGTTGCATCGATGAGGCAATTCATGATAGAGGAGGAGCGGTCACTAATCGGGAAGATCCTGCCGTCTTGTTCGATTTTTAAGGGTACGCCCCGGTCCTCGAACCAAGCCTGTGTATCTCCGCAGGCGAAGCGATTGAAAGGTCCTAAAAGCTCTTTGGCCCCCCTTGGGTAGAATTTAATGAGCTCTCTGGGTACATAGCAAGCATGTGTGACATTACAGCGCCCACCGCCGGATATTTTCACCTTACCCAATACATCTTTTCCTCGCTCAAGAATGGTGACCTGAGCATCAGGCCTCAGCTCTGCACATCTGATGGCCGCAAAAAATCCTGCTGCCCCTCCGCCGACTATAATAATTCGCATGCGGCGAAGATAATAATAGGTAATGAAATGGAAGCGTCGAGGTGATGCTTAATCGTTTGAATCGGGTAGTCTAAAGCGGATCTCCACTCTTCTATTTTGAGCCCTGCCTTCTTCGGTATCGTTGCTGGCCACAGGTCGATCCATTCCATAGCCTAAAGCTTTGATGCGTGCAGCTCCAACACCACTTTTTACAAAGTATTGTTTAGTAGCTTCAGCCCGGTTCTTGGAGAGGCCCTTATTATAAGTAGCAGCACCAACATTATCCGTGTGCCCACTTATTTCGACGATTACGTCCTGTTCTTGAATAAACTTTGCTAGGCGTTCTAATTCTTTGAAAGAAGTTTGCTTAATGTCATACTTCGCCGTTTCAAAGAAGAGGTTTTTTAACGGGATAGCCAGATCATTCTCTAACATTTCCGTCAGTAATGGAACGCGAATTTCTTCTAACTGATTCAGCTCTGCTTCTGCTTTACGGAGGTCTATATTGTTGCTAATTGGATAATACCCATCTTGTTGTACCCGATAGCTATACAGTTTGCCCAGTGGGAGTGTAATGAAAAATTCCCCAGTGTTGGGATCCGGTTTGATTTCGCCGGCTGGTTCTCCGGTCTCCATGTCTTCCACCATAATGTTTAGTGGTAATGGTTCTCCCGTAAGGCTTAAAAGCTTGCCAGATAAGGTAGCTACTTGCTGAGGTCGTGCCTTTTCTGGCAACAAGATGGAGTATATTTCTTCCCTTTTTTCGGATACTTGTTTAGCAAAGTAAGCTTCTTTTCCATCCGTACTGACCTTATAGCCCCAGTCATTACCCGTGGTGTTGACCTCTTTTCCTAGATTCACAGGTTTACTCCATTCCGTCCAGTTGTCACCGATCCGGGTACTCTTAAATACGTCTAAACCTCCTAATCCCGGGTGACCATTCGAACTAAAGTAAAGTGTTCGCATATCTGGGTGCAGATAAGGGGAGCGATCCTCCCATGGGGTGTTGATGGCGGGTCCCAAATTCTGAGGACGGCTCCATTGACCGTTATTTAGGCGATAAGCGATGTATAAATCGGTGTTATTTTCTTCGGTTAATCCAACGCGATCTGGCCGGCGGGCCGCAAAGATCACTACTTTGTTATCTGCTGAAATCGAAGTTCCACCTTGCCAGACTGATTTTTGCCTGGCTGAAAAGAAGGCTGTGGGTTCGGACCAGCCTTTTGGGGTTTTATCACTGACCATAACGACCCCGTTGATGAAAAGAATGAGCTGACTGCCATCAGCTGAAACACCTAGTGGTGCTTCATTTTTATAGCTATTAAATCGCTTTATCGGCGCTGGAGCACTCCAGTTACCTCCTTGCTTCTCGGCATAGTAGATGTTCTCTACTTCATCACTTAGCCTACAAAAAAAGAGCTGTTTTCCATCCGCGGAAACGACAGGAGAATACTCGGCACTTTCTGTATTTATAATATCTCCAAAGGAGGCGGGAACAAGATTTTCTTCTGGGGCTTTAATAATCTCGATAAGTTCATCTAAGGCTTGGTCCGGTTGGGCCAATTTTGCTTTAACTTGCCTCAACTCACTGGCTACCTTAGACCATTGTCGCCCGATTATTGACTCTTGATGTAATATTTGCAAAGCTTGCAAGGTCCGGCGACTTGGTCCCGCTTCGGTAAGATAAGCTTCCAGCGTTTTGCGCCCTTCTCCAGCAAAAGTAGGATAGTTGCGGGCCAGCGCGTAATCATCCCTGTAATTGACGGAATCAATCATATCCGGAAAGTGACTATAAAAGCGCTCGAAGGCATTGGTCGTTCCGTAAGCAGCATAGTATGGATACAAGGCCTGTACCGTGAGTGGTATCATACTATTGTCAATAGATCGCAACTGATCTTCAAACAGGTAGAGAAATGGGGAGCGATCCACTAAGCGAGCCAGACTAGCATCCATGAAGGGTGTAAGCCGCGGGTAACGGTTCATCAACGAAAAAAGGCCGCGCATAGAGGGATCCGGATACTTTTTGACAAAACTTCTTACTACTGCCTCTTCCAGTTTCGGTACCAGGTGAGGACTATTTTCTGCTAAAGTGCTGCGGTTATCTTCTAGGAATTTTAGTAGGACCTCGTAGTTGCCGGCATCTCTTTGTTCTTCAAAGAAGAATTCGTTGCGAGCTTGCTGAGCTGTTTGACTCAGTTTGTGTTTGATACGGGGATATTTGACTAAGAAATCATCAATGGCGATACTGGTCCCCTTGGATGAGGCTAGCAGGTAAGCTTGTTCCGTAAACTGTCTTTTGAGTTTGGAAAAGTGCGTACTCGTGATATTCGCTTTTTCCAGTCGCTTCTGGTCTCTTTTGCTCAATTTTCGAAAGAGTCGTTGAGCCTCCAAAGCGTAGTGGTAAGCGGAATCCGGCTGATAAAGAGCTTGAGCTTCATCACCAAAGGATGCCGCCTTGTCCAGCAGTAGTTGCACAGCTTCTAAAGAAGGAGCATTGCCCTTTTGAGCAATGGCAGGTTCAAGCAGAATGGAAAAAAGCACTAAAAGGACCAGGGTGCGCATAGTCTTGTTTTGGGTATCGAATCTTTATAGAAATGTAGAAATAGTAATTTCTATTGCCTTCACTTTAAATATAATGGGTAAAAGGCCGATAAGTTACAAGGCTTGCTGTCTTTAACTAACAACGCATTTTTCGTTGAGTAACGATTATTTAGTTGAATAAACGAATTTTTCGTTGTATGTTTGTCGTATGAGACAATTGAACGAAAAAGAGGAACAGGTAATGCAGATCCTTTGGCGGTTACAAAAGGCTTTTGTTAAAGAGATTCTGTTGGAGATGCCTGAGCCTAAACCCCCCATTACTACTTTGAGCTCTTTGGTGCGAAAATTGGACCAAGAGGGGATCATCGGTCATGATAGTTTTGGAAAAACGCATCGGTATTTTCCAATTCTAAAAAAAGAGGACTACCGGAAGAAATCCATGAAGAAACTCCTGACCAACTACTTTTCAGGTAAACCAGAGCAATTGCTGTCCTACTTTGTACAGGAGGAACGACTAGATGTCGATGATCTGTCGGACCTGTTGGATCAGATAAAGAAACGCGATAAGTCATAGCCCTGAAGGCATCTTCATTATAATCTATAGGACCTTCCATCAAAAGCATATCAATGGATATCTCCATCATTCAATATCTTTTTGAGAGCAGTATTGCTTTGCTGTCCTTCTATCTCTTGTATTACTGGGGCTTGAGGAATGAGACCTTCTTTCAACTCAATCGGTGGTACCTACTGCTGATGCCCGCGCTAGCGCTATCCATCCCCTTGATTGATGTAGAGATGAGCACTGCAGTGGCGGAAGCAGGTTTGCCCATCTTCTATCCTGTGATCGAAGAGTATCATGCTTGGCAGGAGATAGCTTGGAGTCCAGAGGTGCAGTCTAAAGATTCACTTTGGCAGATTTCACTAGGGGATGTATTGTACTGGGGTTATTGGCTGGGCTTCCTATTAATGTCCATTAAGCTGCTTCATGGCTTGCGGGTCTTAACCAACGAAATGCGCAAGGCAAGGGCCAAAAAGGCTGGCAAAGTAGTTTATCTGGAAACAGAACAGGAGCGACCCACGGCCTCATTTTTTAGCTATATTTTTTGGAATGCCAATACGAAAGCCAAAGATGAGAAGTATCAACTAATCCTAGAACATGAAATGGTGCATGTCCGTCAACGACATAGTGTGGATGTATTACTCATGGAATTGTGGGTGATTGTCAAATGGTTTAATCCCATTATCTATTTATATCGAAGACATCTCAGACTTACACATGAATATATTGCAGACCAATTTGTGGTCGAGCAAACGGGCAATCGGCTAGCCTACGCAGAATTAATGGTCGAATCTGAAAGCGAAATAACTACCAATCGATTAACGCACAAATTTAATTCACTTACCAAAATGCGCTTAATTATGTTAGCTCGATCTAAGTCAAATCGGTGGCGATACGCTCGCTATTTTTTGATCCTTCCGATTGCTCTAAGTCTATTTGCTCTATTTTCTTTCAATGTGGCGGCCACCCTTCCAGATGAAGTTCTCCAGCCTTTTGAAAAAGCAGAGAACCTGCTGCGAGAATTTGCGGATAAGGAGTTGATACTACTGCCAACAGAAAGGCCAGTCGTAAAGCTGAAATGGGGCGAGAAACTTTGTGATTGTAAGCCAGAAAAGTACAAGAATGTATTTCGTTGTGAAAACCTAAGTTTTTCACCAAGAGCCTATAAGCGCTTCGTGCGCAAATGGGATAACTTCCAGCTTTTTGAAAAAGATAAGAACCTAGACGTTGAGGAACTGAGAATCATTTCCAATCGCATGGTAGATATGGGCGGATTCATGGGGCAATTCGACGAAAGTGGGCAAATTGATAAAGAATCCCCACTGTGGAAGAAGCCAAAGTTTGGAGATGTCTATAAGTTCGAATTTAAAGGTGGAGGAGACAAGTGGTTTAGTTTTGAAGTAGTAATCAATAATCGAAAGGAAGAACTAGAACCCGCCTATTTTGTTGATCTTGGGACTTACTCTTTTTCGATAGATATGACCAGTAAAATTGGCGTCCGGCATTTCAACTTCGTTGACTTTCAAAGGGCTATCAATCAACCTTTTATTCTTCAGAATAACGATGGGGAATCCTTGGCAATCAGCAAAGTAACGATTCGAAATGCAGCTGCTTATTTGACGGAGACGCTAGAGAAAGTCGGGAAAACAGCGATCGATCTTAGCCAATTAAAGTTGATCCAGGAAGCGATAGCTGGGGACCAGATAGCCATGACGATTTGGACTGAAGAAGGTCAAGAACTGCGAGTGGATATGATGATCAGGAAGAATGCATCAAGTCAAGTTTTTAACCGCGAAGTAGAATTGCTTTGGGGAGATCAACGATTCCCAATGGAGCCTTTTTCTACCTTGGTTTTAAAGGAAGAAGAGGTAAAGAGTTTACGCGGGAAATCGCTGAAATTGAGGGTCAATGATGCGATTTCGGAGGTAGAATCCGCTAAGATTACCATTTACCATAAAAATGATGGCAACCCGATCATTGGGAAAACCGAAGAAAAGACGCTTTCCCCTAAAGAGTTTGATGATAGACTCGCTTCCTTAGCTGCGGGCGATAGCTTCTTTGCCAGAATGAAGACCAATGATGATCGCCTTTTCTATTTTACCATTCATCTTGAAAAAGAAGTCGACTGGAAAGCAGTACTGAAAGACAAAGGGGAATTTACCATTCAAGCCGGAACTGGTACGGTCTTCATTCGTAAGATAAGCCCTGAGGCCTTGACCGCGATTGCTGAAGTCAGATATCATACCCGAGCACCTGGCTTTACGATTGCTAAAAAGGAAGAAAACAACCTCGCTCTGCCGCTATTTGATCTACCCAAGCACCTTACGTCCGATCAGATTGATTACATCAAAATAGTACCACCGAGTGCCCAGCGCCAAAACGAACGGCGCTCGATGTATCTCGGTCAAGCTACTGTATATTTAAAATAGAACATAAACTCCCCAATATCCATTCAGCCAAGACATAATGGATATTGGGGATTCCCTCGCTAATCTAAATTGGGATGTTGATCTTCCCAATCCGTGGCTTTTTGAAAAGCTGCGGCTAAGGCCAAGATCGTACCTTCATCGAAGAGTTTTCCAGTAAATGTGATACTAGTAGGCTTCCCATCAGCTCTAAATCCATTGGGTAGTACG
>JAHQWA010000169.1 GCA_019634045.1 Saprospiraceae bacterium | reverse complement strand
GTTTAAACTTTCAGGATTGCACGAGTGCGAGCAAATTTTGTGCTGAGCGAGACAAAAAACCTGCCTACCGGTAGGTAGGCGCAGGCATACCTAGAAGGTACGGCGAGGCTTTTAACATGAGCGAACGATCCACCCAGTGGCAGATGTCCAGTGGACATCTGAGTGAGTGAACCGCTTGCGGATGGGCTGGCCGTAAATATTTGCCGCTCGTAGCCGATTGATGGAATTTTAAACATACTCTAAAACCAATCACTTCAAAACAAAAAAAAATGGGTAAAATGAAAACGCTACTTATGACGCTTTGCCTCGTACTAGGGGTAGTAGCTCTACAAGGACAATCAGCAGCTAAAGGAGATTATAGCGGAAGCTGGGAATATGAGGTAGTAACTCCTGAAGGCGATTACAGAGGTGTGATGAAATTGAAGATGGAAGAAGGAAAATATGTAGGTCATATAGAGGTAGGAGACAATAAATCACCCCTGAAAAACCTAAAAATCGACGGCAATAAATTGACCTGTTCGGTTTACGCAGAGGGATTTGATTGTAACATCAGTGGAGAATTTGCCGGAGATGCCTTCAAGGGTGGTGTTGATGTAGAAGGCAATGTGATGGATATGACAGCCAAGCGGGGCGGTGGCGGAAAGTAGTGCAGCTCTTATTGTTGTTCGTAGTTTTCAAACTACGAACAACAATAATCAGGATTCGATTTAGCTCAACTCAATTTCACCTCCACCGGCCGAAGAAGCATAAATCCCCTTTATAACAGCTAAAGATCTTCTCGCCTCCTCACCATTGACAGCCGGTTCTCGATCCATCAATATCGCTTCAATCATATCCGCAATCTGATCCTTATGCGCTTGGTGGCCAATTGCATTTGGATCCGAAGCACCTGAACCCGTATCTTCTTTTGCTGTTTCACCTTTTGCCTCTTCTCCCTCTACATGCCATTGCTTAATGTTTCCTCCTTCCAGTACAATAGACCCTTTTTGGCCGAAGATCTCCAAGCGTTCTGGGAAACCGGGATAAATGGCGGTACTACCCTCGATCGTCCCTAAGGCGCCATTTTCAAATTGGAGTAAAGCTACTCCCAAATCTTCCCCTTCTATTTTATGTTTTACCGTACGGATTTTACCGTAAACGGTCTTTACCCCCCCGAAGATGGAAAGGAGCAGGTCAATGGTATGAATGCCTTGATTGATGAGTGCTGCTCCTCCGTCTCCGGCAAGCGTTCCTTTCCAATCACTTGAGGTATAATAGGCTTCGCTGCGAAACCACTTGATGTAGGCATTGCCTAGGGTCAGTGAGCCTAAAACACCTTGCTCTATGGCTTGCTGCACTTTCTGGAAATCGGGCTTGAATCGATTCTGAAAGATACAAGCCAACTTCACGCCGGCCTTTTTGCAGGCAGCGATCATTTTATCCGCACGCTCGAGGCTTATTTCTAAAGGCTTTTCGGTGATGACATGTTTGCCCTTAGCGGCAGCTAACAAAGTGGGCTCGAGATGACTCCCACTAGCTGTACATATACAAACCACGTCAATATCTGGACGTTCCAAGAGTTGTTCGACGGAGTAGTAGGCTGGAACTCCAAATTTTTCTTCGGCAAGGCGTGCGCGCTCAGGTGTTGAACTGCAAACGGCAACTAGCCGTGCCTTAGGTAATTCCTGGATACTTTTGTAATGGTGAATGGCCACCGCGCCGGTTCCGACGATGGCAAAATTGAGAACCTTGTTTGTGGACATAAGTTGGTTGTTTCGATCTTAAGGAAACCATTTAGGATGAAGTCTGTGGATAAAGGTTGCCTTGATTTGTTTTGAGCGATCCTTTTGCCATTAAGGTACAGATAAGTCGGCGGTCTATCGACAATCCTGGCTAGTTTTATTCTTCTGTAAAGTCTGGAAATTTTGGCAGAAATAGACCGACGATAACTGCCACTAAGACCAAGATAGCTCCAATGACGAGTGCGAGATTATAGTTGCCTGTTTTGTCCCAAATGAAACCTGCTATGCCTGGACTGATAATGGCTCCAAAACTAAAGATGCTATACATAGCTCCGTAGATGGACCCATAATTTTTCAATCCAAAGTATCTAGCCGTAAAATAACCGATCAGATCTACCTCTGCCCCGATGGCCAAACCCAGGGCTATGGCGGCCCACAAGGCGAACTGAATGCCTCCGAATGCCAGGGCGAGGCAACCACTAGCTACAAAAGCAAATACCAAGGCAATGACATAGGGCGCAAAATAGCGATCAATCAAAAATCCCGTCGCTAAACGACCAAGCATCACCGATAGACCTAGGATCGCTGCATACCCTCCTGCCTGCGCGGCCGTCAAACCGGCGTCTTGCAACAACGGAATGAAACTGGGGATCAAGCCAATGACAGCCACCGAGATCAAAAAGAAAACCACGCCCACTTTCCAAAAGGTAGGGGTCTTAGCCGCTGTTTTTAGTGTAAAGCCAGATTTTACGATTGCTCCGTTTGCACTTTTTCCTAGTTGACTGGAAGGTGGCTGTTCCTTCAGTAGAAACCAAACAAACGGGGTAGCTATCAGTACAATCAAGGAAAGAATAGTGTAACCTGCCTGCCATCCCTGTTCGGCTACGTAAGGTGTCAAGTATTTGGGAATAAAGAATGCACCCAGACCAGTGGAAGTCAGACTAATGCCCAATGCTAAGCCTTTATTCTTCTCAAACCATGCGTTAACGGCACGAGTGAATCCTAGCGGTGTGGAAGGAAGGGCGACAAAAGCCACCAGTATAGATAAGAGATAGAAGCTCCATAAAGAGCCCTCCATTTTACTAAAAATGAAAAGACAAACACCATAGAGTAACAGCGAAAGGGTAGCCGTTCTTTTCAATCCGAATCGATCAATCAACCAACCAGCGAAGGGCGCACCCAATACAATCGCAAGGGTGCCGAGCCCTTGTCCTAAACCTATTTCCGCTCTACTCCAGCCAAAAGCTTCCTGCCAAGGTTTCACCCAAATTCCCCCTGAGTAATACACGAGAGATACCAAGCTTACACCAATTCCTATGAAGCAAGCCAGTAGTACGGTCCAACCTCTAGAAAATTCGTTTTGTTGCGGTTCCATGGACGATCCGTTTGTTGAGTGTAGAAAAGGGTAGAATGGCTATCTGCCCTTCGGTGCATGCTTTCCGGCCTCCCAGTTTTTTGACAGATATAGTTGAGCGAATTCCAGTGGATCCTCTTCCAATGCTGTAGCCATGGAGTCATTCCAACGATTCAAAAAACCGAAAATGGCAATGGTGGCTACAATCTCTACGATCTGTTGCTCGGTGAAGTATTGCTGTAATTCCTTATGGTGCGCAGGGGTGACTTGGTTGGGGGTACTCCCCGCTGCTAAGGCAAAGCGCAGCGCAGCTCTTTCCTGTTCGGAAAACAGGTCCGATGTTTCGAAGGCCCATATATGCTGCAGTTTTTCTATTGCTACCCCATTCCTATGGGCGGTATGGGCCGTGTGCGCTTGGCAATATCTACAGCCAGCAGCATTACTAGCTACATGTGCGATTAGATTCTTAAGGTAGGTGGGTACTTCAAGGTGGTTTTCCCGCTTGGCTTTGAGCGTCCATCTCAAATTCTTGAACATTAGCCGAAGACCAGTCCATGCCGAAGTTTGCGAAGAAGAAAAACCTTGTATGTTGGCCATCAGCATGGCAAAAGAACCCAAGATGTTGGGTTTTTTGCCCATGGCAAATAGGCTGTTGGGAATAAAACCCATTCCCTTCTTGGCCTCATTAAGGATGATTTCGAATTCTTTCATTGTATGGTATTGTTTAGTGAACCAATGCCCTCGACTGTCAGGCATATTTGATCTCCCGCCTTTAACATCACACCATTTTCTATTCCGGTGCAGCCGGGGATAGTTCCAGAACCAAATAGCTCTCCTGGGTGAAGTTGCTCTTCCCACGAGGCATAAGCGATTGCTTCTTGAAAGGAATATAGCTTACCTTCGGTGGTACCCTCGACAATAGTTTCGTCATTAATAGAAACGCTTACCTTGAGGGCTTCTAGTCGATGCAAAAGGTCCTCTTTAGCTACAACCACTGAAGAAATAGCACTGCCAAAATTCTTGGTCTTCATAGGACCAAAGCCACTTTCCATTTCATCTAACTGTACATCTCTCGCACTGAAATCATTTAGGATCAGGAACCCTCCGATGGCCTCATTCACTTCATCTATGGAGGCGTTTTTTAGCGGTTTAGTAATTACTGCGGCCAATTCTAGTTCATAATCTAACTCCTTCGTGTAGGATGGAATGGCTATGCTTTCTTGATGCGAGATGATATTGAGGTGGTTACCCATGTAGTAGATGGGGTGTTGGTAGTATCGGCTCTTGGGCTTAAGTTTAGGGAAGGGTTTACCTAGGAGTTTCTCATAAGTACGGACAATGGGGTATAGCTTGGAAAGGTATTTCTTAACAAAACCGCGGGCTGCGTCAATGGCATGTTTCTCGTAGAGCATAAAATCTCGGTAGGCCGCGGGGCGGAATGGGATAACTTCCTGGTAAGCCTGTAGATCGACCGCAGCAAGTTCTAGATTTAAAATCTCGCTTGCGGACTTATCCAGTAGTTCTAGGAGTGTTACCTCCTCATTTATTATTTGCCATTGATCATTTAATTCCACTGCCACGCGAACCCTATGGGCAGGGTCAATGATAGATTTGAATTTCATATTCGAATGCTTGAATTCCTAAGTTCATGTTTGGCCATCATACTTTTCTCCTCCAGAAGCGATCACCAAATATGAACACTAAACAATAGCTAGTGAGGCCGTAAAATAAGGAATCAATATTCGAATGTCATTTACATTTGTTGATTGCGGAGGGCAACATTTATTCTGGAAAGTTGGGTAGAAGTGATTCCAAGGTAACTGGCAATATGAAATTGCGGTAGCTGCTCTACTAGATGGGCATGCGTTTGTAGGAATTTCAAATAACGTTCCTTTGCGCTTAAGGAGAGAAAATCATATTCGCGTTCTGATTTCTTTTCATAGAGGTTCAAAAGTAAGTCTCGCTGTATAATCTGAGCTTCGGGATATTTAGCCAACATCCGCTCTAAGAAAGAAATAGGAAATTCCAGGAGTTGGCAGGGTGTAATAGCATCGATGTAATGGACAGATTTAAGTTGGAAGTTGGCATTGCCTAGCACGAAGCTAGGAGGACTAAGTATTACTTTATTCCATTCTCGACCTGTTGCATCGATATCAAAAATTCTCATTATTCCTTCCAGTAAGATGGCTACCTTTTTGGAGAAGGTACCCTTATCAAAATAGATTTCCCCCTTTTCTAAATGAATTTCTTTGCCATACTTCAACACCTCTTGCTTATAGGGAGTGGACAGTTCTGCAAAGGAACTTAAATAGTTGAGGGCTTGAGTCGTAAGCGGCATGGCAAAAGGCTTGTCTAACTTGTTTTTAGTAATCTAGCAGTACTGACGTTCTGCTATAATCTATTTGATAAGCAAGATAAAGTTTTAGTCTACATGTAGGACGAATTTCAAAAGGCATTTTGCTGAGCCTGAAAGCAACTAAGGAATACTAAATCGCAGAATCTCACCTGGTACCACCAAAACGGGGTTTTTGACAAGAGCGCGGACTTCATATTCCCCCGCAGTCAATCCTTCTAGTGGCAAACCAAAATGCCCGTTGGTCGTTTTCTGCACCCACTCTGTTCTTTTCCATTTTGTATTGGTGTGGGAGAAAAGCTTGGCATACCGACGATATTCGAAGCCATACTCTAGGTCTTGCTGATCCCCCTTTTTGGCCAGAAAGCCCTTTAGCTGTGTATTTTGGGCTTGACTTTTGGGGGGAAGTGTTTGTACGATAGGGGGGGTGAGTGTGGGTTCTGCTCTGGTAAGTTTTACAATGATTGGGTAGGGCCATTGACCATTGTCATACAATTGATGAAGCAGTGTGAAGTGAACTTGTAATTGTTCCCCTTCTTGTTGATAGCGCACAGGTGGTACGGATCGTCCCGGTACTTCAGTAGCCTGCCCTAGTAGGCTGATTTTGGAGTCTTTAGTTGCGCGCACGGACTTAAGGATCAAGCTGTGCTCTTCACCTAAGGTCCAACTATCTTCTGGAGACAAGTATAGATATACGTCCGTTGCTTCTTTTTTTCGAGCCAACCAGGCCTCTCCTTCCTGGTGGATGATCCATGGTCGAACTCCTTCGATGGCTTCTGCATTGACGAAGGACCAAGCCGCCATTTCTCTCAGCGAAGCCTCTTCCTGCTTAGGCAGACCACCATCGGGACGGAGGCCGATGTTGAAAAGGGCGGTACCTCCTTTGGCACGAGTCTCAATGAGTAGCGAGAGTAAAGCCTGGACGGATCTAGCCTTTGGTCTAGCTTTAAATGACCATTGATCAATCATCGAGAAACTCACCTCCCAACTTTGACTTTTAACTTGAGCGGGAATGTGTTCTTCCCAATTGGGAAGAGCAGCGCCGGTAATTAGTAAGTCTTTTTGGAGCTCCAGGGCTACCTTGGCAGCTAAGTCTGATCGATCTCCTTTCAAGAATAATAGATCAATCTTACCATAATTGGAAAAGAGTTCGCGGCATTGCGCTTCAATTAGCCCGTCATAACTTTCCACTACCTCTTCATCCAGCTCTTCTATTGCTGTTTCTTTAACCGGTAGATCGTGTGTATATAGAAAATGGTGATCCTCCGTCGAAAATTGAATGCCAACCTTCAGCCCTGCTGCACGCACTGCTTCCACATAAGCCTTCAGCAAGTCCTTCGTATAAGGCGTATTAATAATGTTAAATGAGGTACTCTTCGTATCCCAGAAGCAAAAACCGGCCTTGTCCTTCACCGTGAACACTAGGTACTGCACCCCTGCCAATTTAGCGAGGTGGGCGATCTCTTTTGCATCAAAGTCTCGAGGATTAAAGGACTGAGGTAAATCTTCAAAAAACCGTTTCTGAAAGGCTGGAGAAGCATTGATCAGACTGTGTTCCATACTAATCCCTAATTGGCTTTCAAGTCCCCAATGAATACGGAGGCCGAGACCTGCATCTTTGAACCACTCCAAAGCACTTTGGCTGTTTTTAATGTTAGTATTGCTCGCCTGCCCCAAGAGCCAACAGGGGGCTACTAGGAAGAGAAAAAGTAGACCTGTATGGATTTTCATCACGCTGTATTGTTTGGGATGAAAAATAGGCAATTTTTTGATTTGTTCTCTCTAGTTTTCGAACAACGGAAAACAAATCAGAAATTAATTTGTGGAGGGTACAGGACTCGAACCTGCACAGGCCTAAACCTACCTCACGTTAGCAATGTGGTGCGTTACCAATTCCGCCAACCCTCCGATTGGTACACCCGGACGGATTCGAACCGTCAAACATTGGATTTTAAGTCCAATAGCGTTTCCCGTTAGCTTACAGGTGCATTTAAGAAAATGAGTACCACTGATGAGATTCGAACTCATACACACCAGCTTCTGAAACTG
>JAHQWA010000168.1 GCA_019634045.1 Saprospiraceae bacterium | reverse complement strand
GGTAGGCAGGTTTTTTATCTCGCTCAGCACAAAATTTGCTCACACTCGCCCGTCTGGCCGCCGGACAGGCGCAATCATGAAAGTTTAAACATACTCTTAACAAACATTTAATATTAACGCCCTCTTCGATTCTGAATTAATTCTCATCTTTCGCCTTGCTTTGCAGATACTGCTAAGCAGCCTCCTATCTCACTAAATGCTACTGAGTATGCAGCTTCGATCAGACTTGTCTTCATTTGTCGAGGGATTGATAAAGGAAGTGGACTTAATCCCTTCCAGCAGGAAAGAACAATTGCAGCAACTAGCTTCATATGTTGATGCTAGACGCAGTGCGGACCGGATAGCCCTCAATTTCATATGTACCCACAATTCTAGACGCAGCCATTTAGCACAAATTTGGGCGGCTACTGCTGCTTATTACTATGGAGTTTCTGGGGTGAAAACTTTTTCTGGTGGTACCGAAGCTACTGCTTTTAATCCACGTGCAGTGGCCGCTATGAAGCGTGCTGGCTTCCTGATCGAAGCTGGCGAAGGAGATAATCCCGTTTACGCAGTTAGCTATGCGGAAGCGGTGGATCCGCTTCAATGTTTTAGTAAGGTATATGACCACCCGACCAACCCACCGTCTAAGTTCGCAGCGATTATGACTTGCTCTGATGCGGATGAAAACTGCCCCTTTATTCCAGGTGTGGAGCTTCGATTGCCATTGACCTACGAAGACCCTAAGGTGGCAGATGATACTCCGGAAGAAACAGCACGTTACGACGAAAGAGTGAGGCAAATTGGTCGAGAGATTTTTTACGCTTTTAGTCTAGTCAATGAATAAGTATATCGCAGAATTGGTGGGAACCTTTGCGCTGGTCTTTTGTGGTACCGGAGCTATTGTGATCAATGAGGTCAGCGGGGGCGCTGTGGGGCATCAGGGCATTGCCATCACTTTTGGATTGATTGTAATGGCTATGATCTATTCCATTGGAGAGCTTTCAGGTGCCCATATCAACCCTGCTGTGACGATCGCTTTTACGCTAGCAAAGCAATTCCCCATACAACAATTATTCCCCTACATTATTGCTCAACTATTGGGGGCGTTGCTGGCAAGTGGGCTGCTACGTTTCCTTTTTCCTGAAGCAAATGGCTTAGGAGAAACCTTGCCGGCAGGTTCCATTCAGCAGTCTTTTGTGCTAGAGGTGGTCCTAAGTTTCTTCCTCATGTTTGTGATCTTTCAGGTGGTTTCAACTTCCAAAGAGATCAGCCATTGGGCGGGTGCGGCCATTGGTGCTACTGTTCTGTTGGAGGCTATGTTTGCTGGGCCAATATGCGGTGCATCTATGAATCCTGCGAGATCTATAGGACCGGCTGTGATCAATGGGAACCTAACGCATCTTTGGGCTTATATCGCAGCGCCGATCTTAGGTATGATTCTCAGTGTTGGGGTTTGGAAGCTACTGCAAGAAAAAAACTAGGCCCGCCATCGGATGTTGACCGCTTTCCACTTGACTCGCCTCCAATCTTATTTTCCCTTCTTTACACCTTTCTTAGCGATCGGCTGATCCAGCTGTGTACTACATCTAAAACTATTTCTGGTGATTATCGTCTTATTGATACGCTATTTATTCAAGGATTAGAATGGACCTACAAAACTCAAAACTATGTTGCGCTTTAGCTCTGCTCTCTGCTTTCTTTTTCTATTTAATTTTTCCATTGCTCAATCAGGCCCATCCGTCGGTGATAAGGCGCCATCCTTGAGCATTACGGATTGGTTGGCAAATGTGCCGTCTGAGAAGTCAACGGAAGGAAGGCCTATCATTGTTGATTTTTGGGCTACTTGGTGTGGCCCTTGTATTGAAGCTGTTCCCCATTTTAATGAACTGAAGGCTGAATTTGCCTCGAATGCGGACCTTTTGTTTTTGTCCATGTCAGATGAAAAACCGGAGAAAATCAATCGCTCTCTGAAAAGAATCAATTTTAAATCAGCGGTGGTGACCGATGCTGCTGGTAAAACCCATGAAGCCTTTCAAATCAATGCTATCCCTGTTACTTACTTGATCGATAAAGCAGGAATCATTCAATGGATGGGTAGTCCCAAGCTGTTGACGGCTGCCATAATCAAGCAATTCTTGGCCGGAGAACCCCTACCTCTTGCATCCCCCACTGAAATGGCGGAAGAGGAAGTGGCCCCCGCCCTGTCAGCCCCCGCTTCAGAACAGGACTTTTCTACCGTATTGGGCTTAATAAAAAATAAAGATGTTAAGTATCTCTTTAAGGTGACGGTAACTGAAGACCCAAATGCCATTGGGATCAATGCACTCCCAAAAGCCTATTTCAAAATGGGCAATAGCTTGGGCCAACATCTTGCTGACCTTTGGAGCGTGGGAGAGGGGAGAATCGATGCTCCCGAAGGCATGTTGGAAACGCTCTACAATCTTAGTTATGTGAATCGAGCCGGAATCGGAAAAGAAGAGGCGGTCACGGAGATCAAGGAGCAGTTCCTTCGGACCTTAGGTTTAAAAATGACCACTGAGGAACGAGAAACGAGGGTGTATCAGCTGGAAGTAGAAAACCTTGCCCTTTTAGAGAAAGCAGAAGGTGAAATGGCTGGTGTAAGTGACGCCGGGGAGCAAAAGGTATTTACCAATCAAAGTATTTCTACCGTCTTAACAGAATTGGAAAAATCTATGGGGATCCTATTTGAGGATCAGACTGGACTTACAGAATCTTATGATTTTTTACTAAATCAATCCGCATTGTCTGGACTCAAATCTGATTTAGCCAGCTATGGGTTAAAGCTCAAGGAAACGAAACAAACCATGGTGTTTTATAAGCTATCTGTAATAGAAAGCAACTAGCTCATTTACGTTCGGTCTAAGACTTGTCGAAGCTGGTAAAGGAATCGATCTATAAGGCGGAGGTCTTCCGTAATGATCTCGGCTGAACCCGTCATTTCCTGTCGAAATTCAATGGGCTTATTATAGCTTGTGATCAGATCGTTAGGTAATTGAACCTCAAGTATGTAATTCCCTTCACGATCGGTCAGCGGAGAGATGTGCCTAAGCGTACCTTTTAGTACGCCGAACTCATCGCTGGGGTAGTTGTCCACACGGATATTCACCATTTGTCCGCTGGCCAATTTGCCTGCATTCTGCTTGGGTGCGTGTAGGCGCGCCAGGTATTCCCGATTATCCGCTGGGATCAGGGTGAATACTAAATCACCTTGTCGTACGACTTGATTGGTCGTATAGTAGTCAAGAAAACTGACTTGCCCATCAATTTCGGACATTAGAACGTACTTCAACTCCCAATCCTTGAGGGCATTTTTTAGTTGCTGGAAAGAACGGATAACCGTCTTTAGCAAGGCGAGTTCTGTCTTATTGCGATTGATCTTGGTGACTTGACTGCGCTTTTGGGCTTCCCCGATGGCTTGTTTGATCTGCGAAATAGCTTGAATAGTGTTGTTTTGGTTTTTTTGGGCTTGCACAAAGGACAACTGTTTCTCTTCTAGTTCCATTTGAGAAATGGCGCCATCTTTTTCAAGCTTTTCCTGACGCCGTAGATCTTTAGCCTTTATCTCTAATTCTTTTTGGCCGAATCCCACTTGTTGTTCGAGTGCTGTTAAACGCTGCCGAAGCTCCGTTTCAGAGATAGCATTGGCGTTTTCTTCCACTTGAAAAGGATCCCATTCCTTGTTCAGTAAGTAGCTGTAGTAATCTGTTTCGAATTGCGTAAAAGATGTTTCAATGTCCCCTAAAGAGAGAACGGGAAGGGAGTCAAAAGGAAAATAGAAATTCTGTTGGCTGACGGTAATTTCTTCCATGATCGCTTGCAAACGCAGCACATCTTCCGTGTTAGCCGTATTTTCTATTACTGCTAATTTTTCCCCTTTGTCAACGGATTGATTGTTGCCAACAAAAATGGCCTCTAAGCGGCCAGAAGCGTTGGCGTATTCCTTTTGGGGTGGAATGACGGTAGTTAGACTGGCTTCTGCAACAATGATGTCCGGGTATTTTATCACCCAGGATAAGTACAGCAAGAGTAACAAGATCGCGAAGATCACGAGATTACCCCAGCGGACTAACCAATGGGGAACTCGAGTGAGAATTTCTTGAACTTCTTCACTCCTCAGTTGTATTTGATCCAGTGAGTCTGCTTTCATTTTAATTGCCAAGTTCTAGTTGATTTTTTACCAATTGATAATAATAACCGCCTTGCGCCACCAAGGTCCGATGGTCGCCCAGTTCGACTACTCGGCCCTGGTCTAATACTACTATTTGATGGGCATTTTTTACGGTACTTAAGCGATGCGCAATAATGAGTACGGTTTTATCTGTGAAGAATTGATTGAGCTTCTCCATAATTGCCTTTTCGTTATTGGCATCCAGGGCTGAAGTAGCTTCATCAAAAAAGAGGATATCCGGATCTTTATACACGGCTCTGGCTATCAACAATCGTTGTTTCTGGCCGGTGCTTAAACCCATACCCTCCATTCCGATTGGGGTATTGTAGCTCAATGGGAGCCGTTCAATGTATTCGCGGATATTGGCTACATCAACGGCGAGTCGAAGTCGTTCTTTGTCCACATAGGGCTGACCAACGGCGATGTTGTTAGCGATGGTATCATTAAAAATGTACCCTTCTTGCATGACCACTCCCACTTTATTTCTCCAACTAGGCTGAGATATATTTTTAAGATCAAAATGTCCATAGTCAAGGCTCCCTGCCTGTGGATTGTAGAAATTCAATAGCAGTTTCATCAAGGTAGTCTTGCCGCTTCCACTCACCCCTACAATGGCAGTAACCTTATTAGCTGGAATTCGGAAACTCAGGTTACGCAAAACAAGTTGATCTGTTCCTTTGTAGCGAAAGCTAAGATCTTTGAGTTTCAGGTCTAAGCCTGGAGGTAGTTCTTTGATCTTTTGATCCAGTGGGTCTTCTTCGACCTTCAATTGATGGATCTCACCCAAGCGTTCTAGTGATATCTTGGCATCCTGTAATTCTCGGAGAAAGTTGATCAATTGACCTATAGGAGCATTCAATTGGCCAACTATAAAGGCGATCGCCAACATCATTCCCAACGTAATCTCACCTTGGATAACCAAAAGGGCAGCTACGATAGTAATGAAGATATTCTTCAATTCATTGATGAAGGAGGAGCCAACACTTTGGTACTGTTCCAGGGCTAGATTTTGGATAGATACCTTGAATAGGCGAGCCTGCACATGTTCCCAACTCCAACGCTTTTGACGTTCCGCATTGTGCAGCTTTACCTCTTGCATGCCATTGATCATTTCAATCACCTTACTTTGTTCTTTACTGATCTCCGCAAACTGTTTGTAGTCAAGCTTTTTCCGTTTTCTGAAAAACAGAAGAATCCAGCCGAAGTAGAGCAGGCTTCCGATCAAGAAGATGGCGAAGATGCGAAAATCATAGTAGGCTAATACCAATCCGAATATGAATAAATTTACCAGAGAGAATAGCACGCTAATAGAGGAGGTAGTCAGTATTCTTTCGATGCGCTTGTGATCATTGATCCGCTGTAAGATGTCGCCCGTCATCTTGGTGTCGAAATAGGCAATGGGTAGATTCATGAGTTTTATGAAAAAGTCGGAAACCAAGGAAATATTTATTCGTGTACTGAGGTGAAGCAAGATCCATCGCCGAAGGACTTCGACAGCCGTCTTCCCAAGAAATAGCGCCAACTGCGCAAACAGTATTAGGTAGATGAAGTGGATGTCCTGGTGCTTGATTCCTATGTCAACTACGCTCTGCGTTAAGAAAGGAAATATCAGCTGTAGGATACTTGCGGCCAGCAATCCAATGATCAGCTGCACCACTAAATTCTTGTATTTAAAGAGATACCGAGATAAATAGGCCAGATTAAAATCAGGGGGTTCAGCGGTAGCTGATTCTTCATCATAGAACTCAGGCGTCGGTTCTAGCAGAAGAGCAATTCCTTCCTGTGTTTCCTCAGAAGCCGACTGGCTGACCCAACGTTGTAGAAAATCATCTTTTACGTAATGAAGCAAGCCATGACCTGGATCTGAAATATAGATTCTATCTCGTTTGATCTTGTACAAGACCACGAAATGATCATGGTTCCAATGCAAAATGCAAGGGAGTTGGGCCTGCCGCAATTGCTGATAATTGACTTGCAGGGCTAAACTTCGAAATCCAATGGCCTCTGCAGCTGTGCTTATGCCAAATAGATTGCTCCCCAACCGAGTGGTCTCGGCTAGCTCCCGTAGAGATTGAATATCTACTAGTCTTCCATAGTGCTTCGAGATGATCTTTAGACAAGTTGGGCCACAGTCTTTAGTTTCGGCTTGTTTATAAAAAGGAAACGTAGGCATGAATTGGTTTCTACTGTCAAAATGGTCAAGGGCTGATGATAAGGTGGTGGGGTAGAGCAGGCTCAGAAAGTCCGAGCCTGCTACATTGGTTTATATTACCAAGGCATGCATTGGTTGCTAATGCAGTAACCTGGGCATCCAGGGTGACCACCCATACAGCACATGGTACCATTAGGCTGTCCGGAACAGTTGGATAAACAACCAGGGCGACCGCCATTGATTTCCTTTTGCTTTGCTTTGTCCAATACTTTAGCGTCTTTCAAACTCAAGATTTGCTTTTTCATACAAGAAAAATTTGATGAAATAATTTGGTTATAGAAAAATGAAATCCGGATTTAAATAGGATGGTACAAGAGGGAGAAAATAGTCTGCCATAGCGCTAGGCAGCTACTTCCTCAACCTCTGTTGTTGTCGTACTTAATCGGGGAAGAAAATCTTCCAATAGATAATATATGTCCTCCATGTTGTAGTAAGGAGGAAGCAGATGCTCGTTTAGAATGCTAACTGGCGTGAAAATGAGGCCTTGTGCATTACACCAGTCTCGGTGCTGTTGGAGAATATTGATGGCCCCTGTTTCTAACGGTTGACTAAATTTGGATTGCCAGGCTTCAAAGTCCTGATCCTGAAACCATTCGGCCAATGCTTTTAGTGCTTTTGCTGGACCAAGGTTCTTATAGATAGCAACCGTATGAGCGGCTATATGCAAGGTGGGACTGCTGCTGTCTTCCAGGCTGATGTTGAAACGTAGAATCAAGCTTATGCGGTCACCATATCGTTCCAAAAGTTTTTGATACCCCAAAAAGGTAGGTCGACAATGGGTGCAGGAAGGGTTAGTCACTGCATACAATTTGAATTTGGCATTTGGGTTCCCCATGATCAAGGCGCTACCATGATCCATATTGGATAGTTCAAATTGCCGTTGTGCTTGTAGTAGAGGTGTAAAGCTGTCGGCTTCCTTCTTGAAGCTGGAGTATTCCATCGCTTCTTTTTTGAATCCTTGATGTTCTCTAATCAGCGATTTAGCATACTGCCAGCCTATGCTGAGCAGCAAGAAGAGGGCTACTACGGCTAGATAAGTTGATGCAAAAACCTCCACCGATCGATCTGCTAGATACAATACCAGGAATTGGCTAAGTAGTACGGCGCTAATACCTAGGCACAGTGTGCACCACTTCTTTACCTCCTTCCATTGATACAAAAAGGTATACAAAACAACAGGTAAAGAGGCTACTGCTAAGGGGAAAAACAAAGCCGCCGGAGCAGCAATAAATACCGTTGTACATATTGTTAGGAGGAAGAAAATAAGCGCTACATCTCCCAAGGAGACATTCATGGGCAGCCGACTGCCCTTGCTGGTGATTACCTCGGTACAATCCGTTGCTGAATTGATTTGACACCATTTATCCGTCACAGCAGATTGGAAGCCTAGTTCTGCCTTGAGCACTAAGATGGTGAAATAAAGGCCAAGGCCAGACAACAAAGTATATAGCATTTGAGGCCATCCCATGCCTTGGATCCAGAGACTTCCCCCTAAACACAGCAGTAATAAGATACCGAGGATAGAGGTAATTGATGAATTCCGCCAGGTAGAGCTTGTGTTTTCATTTGGTTCAACAGCCAGTATCACGCCCTCCCACTGCTTTATAAATTCGGCATTGGAAAGTACCATACGGCCATCTTCTGAGGCTAAGTTGACTCGATCGACTTGCCTTTCTACTAAGGCAATTTGACGGAAGCCCTTTGGGGAAACGACTGCTAACCAGCGATTTGGAAGCTGATCGAAGCTTTCCTCGGGTACCGTGGCGGCGATATGCTCTACACGATAGAAGTCCAGAATGTCTGTAAAGGATCTCACACTGGGATAATTAGGGTGAGCTTCTAGTTGTAGTTGTAGTTCTCTTTTATTGAAATAGTATTTATTCTTACGAAGGAATAAATCTAATACTTCATAGGGATTGGTGACCATGTACGATTAATTCTATTTGGTTAACACAATGCAATTTTAGTTGATCCGAACCGTATACGTGTTCAAATCAATAGTATAGAGCAATACAGATCCCCTCAATCCAGACTTAGCTGAATCGAACGATATACGCTTGACAATGACAAGCGACCAAACTTGGTGTATTGTTCCAGTTGTAGCGGTGTAAAAGACTGTTTACGAGTCCTTTAATACACAATCGGGTATGGAATTGTGTAGAAGTGTATATGTGTTGGGTGCAAAATTGGATTATAATATACTTCCCAAATAGCTAAGGTTATAACTGTCTGAGTGATGATGTTAATTTACTACTAGGATGTAGTAATATTTAAATGCTGGGGAAATGTGGTTAGAATTGAAGCTGTGAGAATAGTAACGATCTTAACTGTGAGCAAATTATACCTTTATAACGAAAAAAGCAAAAAATAAATTAAAATTTGCTCAGATTTTGCAAACACCTTACTTATAAAGATAAGCTCTTCTTGGTTTAAGTTCTTGATTGCAAAGGATATCCAATGCGAGAATTGCTTACACTAAAAAATTTGACGAAGTTTTAAATGCTGAAGTAAGAGAACCGTTTTTGCATCTTTGATTTCCCCACTGCCGATCATATCATAGGCCTGATCAAAAGGCAATTCTAGAACCTCGATGTTTTCTTGTTCATCTGCAACCCCACCTCCCTCATGAATTTTCATCCCTTTATCATATGCGGCGATAAAAAGGTAGAGGATTTCTGTTACGGATCCTGGTGACATATAAACTTCCATCACCTTTTCGACCGCTGCGATCTGATAGCCCGTTTCCTCTTCCGTTTCTCTTCGAATGCAATCTTCAGGATTGTCCTCGTCCAAGAGGCCAGCGCAGGCCTCGATTAAGAGCCCTGATTCGTTCCCGTTGACGTAGGTGGGCATGCGGAATTGTCGCGTGAGAATGACGGTCTTTTGTTCGACATTGTACAACAGGATTGCCGCTCCGTTTCCACGATCATAAGCTTCTCTTTCTTGCGTTTCCCAACTTCCGTCCTCCTTCTGAAAGTCGAAATTGTATTTCCTGAGCGTATACCAATTGTCAGAAAGCAGTTCAACGCGATTGATTTTTACATTGGGGTTATTCATATCGTTAAAAGTTAATGCTGAATTGTTGCAGCAGGTACTGGTAAAATCTATCCTTGTCGACCTTCATTGCTACTTTAACCTTATGCTCGCCATCCTTTAATCGCATTGTCTGGCCGGCATTAGGCGCCTTAGTAGAAACCGTTAGAGCGATTTCTTCAAAGTCGAATGCAGCTGGAATACCTAAATAGCTGGTGGCCAAAATATCCCACATGTAATAAGTGTATTCATAAGCAGGAATGGTATTGAGGGTAGTAGCCCAGAATTGGCCGGCGAGATTGGCAGCATCGAATTCCGCAATCTTGGCCAAATCCTTAAGAAAACTATAGTTAACAGGCACTGCGTTGGTCACATCTAGAGGAAACAAAGTGATGGGCACGCCAAGCTCAAACAGTACCTTGGAACCTATTGGATCCCAGAAAACATTCCATTCGGCCGTACTATTATGGTTATAGGTGACTACGTTTCCACTGGTATCTATCGCTCCGCCCATCCAGATGACTTCCTTTACCTTCGAGCCCAGCTCCGGATATTGCTGTAGCGTGCGCACTAAATTTGAACAAGGGCCAGTCATTAATACCGAAATTGGCTCCTTGGCCTTCCTCAGTTCCTCAGCCAGCAGGTCGACACTTTCCAACACCTCCTTCGGCTTCGAAACCTCCACATTGATCATCAGGGGCATGGCATTAACGACCATTGGACCGGCACGCCATTCCGGCGGAAATGCATTGATACCATGATAACTGCCTCGCGCAACAGGAACTCCTGGCTGCGAAAATAAATGCAGGAGTTTTCGCGTGCTTTCTTCGGCATAATCACCAATACAATCTGCAGGTGTGATGGAGACCCCTTTGAGGTCAATATGGTCCATGCTGAGGACGAGCATGAGGGATAGGAGATCGTCTACACCGCCATCATGATCGAAGAGGAGAGCTTGTCGCATAAGTCAAAAATTTGAGGCGGCAAGGTAGTAAATTTTTGAACACTCACCCCCTCAGTAACTCACCCGCTCAGTGTCATTTTTGATTCATACAAGGTATCTGCTATTTCCTCAATGAAAGAGGCAGCTACTCTTTCATCTTTCTGCTCTTTTGGAAGGCTATGCCATTTGATCCCATGAACTGCCGTAATACGCCTAGCCCACTTTACGCTTTCCGCATCCTCCGGCCCACCCAGGATGAAATGCCTACGCTCTGGTGCCTTCAAGTATTCCTGCAAATAGTACCCAAATTCCCAACGGGAAGTAGGCCCTATATTGGCAGGGAAATTCCCAGCGGAACCAGTCTCCCAATAGGTGGGAAGCCAGAAGGCAGTGATATCACAGGCCTGTAAATACTGCCATTCCCAAGGGATTTGCTTGTTCAAGGCGTCGTTTAAGAGCGGTCCATGCTCGCTTACATCAATGCCTGACCAACTATAGTTTTTCGGTTCAGGAGCAACCACCACCATGCTTGGATCCAATCGTGGGTCCGCTAGTAGCCGTTCTATGACTGTTCTCCGCCAGCCCTGCTTCATTTGGTCTTCTGGGGGCGTTGGGCCGGCTAGGAAAACGCCGAGTTTTGGGAAGACGGTAGTGTGTTGTCGAGCGAAAATGACGCGAATATTTTCTTTTTTCATAATTTTTTACTACTACTCACCCCCTGAGTAACTGAGGCGCTGAGTGCGCATTTTTGCCCCGCATTCCGACCAACTTTCCAGCACCGATGCAAAAGAAATATTCAAATGCTTAAGCAAATCTAAAGAGGAGGCGAAGTGATGAATAATCCCATCCTGAGAAGCCTGAATAGGCCCCTCTAGTTGATCTAAACAGCTTACCACTAAGTGTTTTTTTGCATTTTCCGAATAGTTGTGATCACAAGCCAAGGCGTAGTTGAGCATATCCAAATCTAGAATGCTACAGCGCTGATGCCCCTGCCAGGGATTGAACTGGTTGGTCTCCTGGGGATTTGGGGTATAGTGCAAGGGGAATTGTTCATTGGATAGAAAACCGTTGCCATGCCGGGTTTGATAGGCACGTGTGATGTAGAATATCTCCGGCATCGGCAAACGATTTCTGTTCATCAGAGTAAAAGCGTTTCTAGAGGTTGTCGAGCAACGGGTGACATTTGGGAAGAAGCCAAAGTCCATGTCCAGTAAAATTCCTTGACTTCCCTCAAAAATGAGGTCGCTAAATTGCTGCGCTATTTCCGTAAAGAAAATCTTTTCTTGCACAATTGTAAAGGTGTCTGTGATATCCTGAGCGGCTCGCTGGAATAGCTCCAATTGTTCTAAGAAAGCTGCGTTTGTAAAGTAGTCTTGGCCAAGCCCCGCATAGTACTGAGCGATAGCTTTTAATTTTTGCTCCACCACTTTAGGATAGAGAAGGTCTTGTGCATAGAATTTGTAAGGCGTTAGCTGGCGGGCAATGGTGGCGCCAAAGCCTAGCCCACAGCTTCCGTGCTGGTTCTTCTTTTCGGTATGTCGATTGAAAAAGACATCATAAGGAGTGGTGATGGGGGCCAAGCTATCGACAAATAGGGTAGGGGTGTGACCTAGCTCTCTCAAAGCCAACCATTCGTTCATATAGTTGATGGGAGATAAGGTGCAAAAAGAACTCCAGTAGGTAGGAACGCCTTGCAGGCCACCGGCCCCGAAGCTGGAAAATACATGTCGCTCACCCTTTTCCGTTACCACCGTATGCCCAGCCTGATGCCCTCCGGAAAAGCGGATGACTAGTGGCTGTTTGGTTTGCTGGCAGAGGTAATCTGTCGTGAGTCCCTTGCCTTCATCTCCATATCCTAAGCCTAAAACGATTTTGGTTTTCATGTTTTGGAATTTGGGTAATGACTGGGGCCTCAAAGGTGAAGCCCCTGTCTTGGAATTATAATTTAATGATGCCGTTTTCTTGCTGACTCAAACTCCCTCCCGAAACATTGACCAGTGCTTTCTTGACTGCCTTGGCTGTACCGCTATCAAAGCTAGAAGCCACCTTGTCCAACTTCACGCCCTGAATCACCGCGATCGTACTGGCAATCACTTCCGCAATAGCGTTCTGATCATCTAGAATTAGGAGGTTTTCCCCGAGCAAATCCCGCCAGTACCCCATTACCCTTGGGTCATCTCGATAGCTGGCTTCATTGACGTGAATGTGAAACACATGATACATGCGCTGAGCTTGTGCAAGTACATCTTTTGCTGTGATCGGACTTGCCTCAGGGTAGCCCATGATCCCTTTTAGACGATCCGCATCTACCTCATCCCAGCTCATTTCGTCGCCCATGGTAAAGAGAAAACCTTTCTTATTGCGCTTTTCAAAGCAATCAATGGAGGTGTGTCGACCGGCGACTAGCCAGGCTAGTAGGTAGGATTCCATGGTTTGACCTCCTCCTCCTCCTTCGAGATAGATGCTGGAGAGGCAGTGATTTAGCTCATCCGTACCGGATTCGAATTGCCCAACTTGCAAGGGCGCTCTATCAGAGATATGATCCCCGATGGCAGCAAAGAGAACTTGAGGGTCTTCTACACCGTGATCCAATAGCGTATCCATGAGGGATCCCAATTTATGACGGATCAGGTGCTCAGGTATATTCCGCATGGAGCCGGTAACGTCCAAGAATACCCCAATCGCGAGGGAATTAGGGTGTGCAGTGGAGTCGCGACTTTCACGAAAACTGAGTCCGTAAGGATTCATATCGTCAGCTACCTTTCGAGTAGTGTTGGATTTAAAGATGGCGTTGGTTGATTTTTTGGAGTAGTCAGCCTTTAGGTTGGCATAGGCTGATCTTGACCAATTTGTATATCCCATTTTCTTTGGTTTTTGATGTTAACAATCACGTGTTTTACAGGGCCAGCGGTACAAAGCGTGGCTCAAAATGTCGCTGTAGCAGTTTTCTATACTCGTCGTAGCAGGTATAGGCATTTTCATGCCGATCCAATAAAAAGTCAATGTATTCGCCCAAGTGACTCTTCTTCAGCTTGACGCCCAAGCCAGACTTGTCACCCAGTAGGTAGGCTGCTGTTCTTTTACAGCATTCCAGATCAATTAGGGAGCTAGCTCGTTTTTCGGTGAAGACTTGCTTCGGATACCAGTGTTGGTAGGCCGCAGAAATAGCCGTTAAGCGGTCGCCCACTTTTTTCATGTGGTAAAATGATGTCAATACAATACCATGCGTCTCCGGCAAAATGAAGATGCTGCGAGGATTAATTCCACCATGTACAAAGCCTTCCTGCGCCAACCAGGCTACAAGCTCTAAGAGTCTTGACAATACCCAATTGACATGTTCCTGAGGCAGTTCTAAACTGTGTAAGGGAATTGCACGAAATGGGAATTCTGCTTTCAGAATATCCGTCATTTCCATGTGTTGCGGCAAGTACAGCGTAAAATGTTGGGCGGCTTCGGATTTTAGGTGTTTAAGATGCTGGTAATTCTGAATGGAAGTACGGAGCAAACCTAGATCACCACGGAAAATGGCTTCTTTATTTTGGGTCCAAATACTACCTGCATCATCGGTTATCACAATGCCCTTTTCATGTTTCATTCTGAGTTCGTTTAACCGAATTAGTGCTTCCTCTGCCATGGGTTCTGTGCATAGATCCGGGTGTAGCTGCTTTACGGCTTCCCTGTATTGCTTCTTGCTACTTCCAGTAGGGAATAAGGCCAACAGGCTTTGCGCTGCCATGATCTTTTGGATCAATTTACTTACGGTATTTCGATGGTATAAGGGGTTATAAGGTGCTGACATTTTAGCTTCGTTTTGTTTTAAAACTAAGTTCCGATACAAATATATTCTTACTTAGTTTAAAAGTCAAACTAAGTGTCGATTTTTTTTCATCTTTTTTCCGATTGGTGGTGATTGGGGACCAATGAGGGGAGGGAATGTGGCGTTTTTGGCCCTTCTGAAGTGGAATTGGTCGATAAATGAGCGCTACCGCTTAACAATTCTGCGGGCGAGACGTTTTAATGCAGGAACTGATGCTTGGCAAAACACAAATGAAAGGATTTAATTCAGTTCTCGTATTGTATGCTTCTGCTTGCAGCCTATCCAGTCAAGAGGAAGGTCCACAAGCTTACCTCCATATAGAGCTTTAAGATAAACTGCCGTTATGAGCCGCTTCTTTCCCATTACAAAAAGGATTTTCCGCTGGATCCTTTACATCGCCTTGGCCCTAGTCGCCATCCTATTTATTGTCATTGAATCCTTCGATCGCTATGTCTCCTCAGAGAAGGGCACACGATGGTGGTACAAGGACATTCCCAGAAAAGATTGGACGATCAATTACACTCCTTCTGGTTTGCGGTATTTGGAGATTGGAGATCCTGATAAGCAACCCCTTTTACTGATACATGGTGCTCCTGGGAGTGTGATGGATTGGAGTGCTGTGGCTAAGAGAGAACGGATTTATGAAAAGTACCGATTGCTGGTGGTAGATCGTCCGGGCTATGGAGGAACGAAGCCGCGTGGAGCGGAGAAAGACCTACGAGTGCATGCCGACAAGATTTTAGAAGTATTAGAAGGGGAGACCCAAAAGGCGGTGATTATGGGGCATAGCTACGGAGGTCCGATTGCGGTGATTATGGGGGCACTCCAACCGGAAAAAATTGCCAAGATCGTCGGGGTGTCTGGGCAATACGATCCCGATAATGAGGTTACTTTTCGGATATCGTATTTTCTGAATTTCAAAATCTTTAGATTTCTACTTCCTCGCATGCTTTGGGTCTCTAATGTTGAAAAACTAAGCCATCCTGATGCGCTGCGTGAAATTTTGCCATTGTACCCCAAAATCAGTGTTCCGGTAGTATTGATTCACGGGGATGCCGACACCTTGGTTCCGTACAATAATTCACCTTTCCTAATGGAGTTGATGGATACTGATAAAGAACTAGTGACCATTGCTGATGGCGACCACCCTCTACAAATGCAAGCACCGGATATGCTAGTGGATTTTGTACTTAATACGGAACAAGCGCCAACCGAAGCGGTGCTAGAAGAGGAAGGCGAACTAGCCAAGTAAAAGCTGGAAGCATCCGAAGTTTGCTAGAAAACGATTGTAGTAAACTTCGAATGCTTGGCGAATCGCTATTTCTCCTTGACCTCTACCTCCTTCATCCCCTCCCGTCCATAGAAAGTCGGAAAATACATCTGTTCCATTTTCGCTGGATTTAAGGTGAATGCCCCTGAGTAGCGAGGTTCCAAACTGATCCTAAACTCATGCTTACCCGGAGGCAGATCTTCAATGAAAATACTTGTTTGGTGAATGTCATATTCTCGGTGGACCTCCACACCTCGCCTTCCGTTGGGCTTGCTGGCGTAGGAACAAGAAGCAGGAATGGGCACCTCTAGCATCAGATAACCCGCCCGCTTTTTACTTTCGACCTTAATCACTAGTTCCGCTTTTTTGCCTTTTTCCAATTGCTGGACGTTGACCCCTTCCTGCTCCAGGGATGTTGATACAGCAAAGGTGGAATCCGTTTTAGTAGGCGTATCGTTCCAAAAGGTCTGATAGGCGGTGAGATATAGCCTGCCGCTCCCCGTTTTTTTGATAGTGAGGTTTTCTGAAAATTCGGACTGCTCAAGCCGGTAGGGGAAGCTATCGATGGTATTTGTGGTCGCGCCTGCCAACTGTACCTGGATCCTTTCTCTAACTTTTTTCCCTTCCGCCAAAATGCCTGGTAAGATAGAGCGCAGAATCATGGCCGTTTCTAGCGTATTGCGCCAATTGTGGCGTTGCCCAGTGTGTCTACGATTCTCTACAAAGAAGGTTTTTACTTTTTGAGCTTCCTCTTTTTTTCCAGCTTCGACTAGGATATCATGCGCCAAAAGGGTGAGTCGAATATCGTTGCCGGGAAAGCCATAGGAAGGTTCCCCCCAGTAATGACTACCAAATAAAGTGGTCTTTTGGTAGTGATAAAGGCTGTCTAATTGATACGGCAGTCCGCTCAGCTGTTTTATACGTAAAATTTGAAATTGCTGGAGGAGGCTGTTAGATTGAGTGTCGAGGACAGCTAGGGTTTCCGCATAAGAGAAATTCTGCTTGGCCTGAGCCAAAATGGAAATATTGGCAAGGATTTCTTGCTCAGACCAGACTTTGGCATCTCTGGTTAGATCGCGAAGGGCTATTTCTAAACGCTGCGAAGAATAGCCCAGTTTGTCCGCCATCAGGAGCGCTTTGATGACATGGCGGGTGATCCAGTTTACACTTTCTGCTTTCTCCCACCAGCCCCAACCGCCGGCCTCATTTTGATTTCTATCAAGACGACGGATGCATTTTTGAATCAAAGCTTCATCATCAAAGGACTCGCCTAGTTGTTCACGGACTGACTTCTCCAAACACAAGGCTATTAGTTTGCTAGCGGTTTGCTCGTTGCAGCCATATTTGTAATTTTTTAAGTAGTCAATTTCTCGGATCAGCTGCGGTAAGAGGTCCCGTTCCATATACAGCTCAACTTGGCCCATTTCCTCAGTAAAGGAGAGTTCGAGGCTGGTATCCTGGTCCAAGAGGTGAAACGTTCCTTGTGTTTCCAGCGTCCCTTTCTTGAGTACAGGAATTTTTCTTCTTTCTCCATCCTCATACGCCCCATTCATAGCGGAAAGGGAATAGGTAATGGCCAGCGTATCTCCGGCCATACCTGCGTGGATATCAGTGGATTCCACTTTCCCATTAGAGAGCCAACTTTCCTGTTGACTCAGTAAAGAGTCGGATGCTAGAAAGCGCGTTTTTATCTGTAACGAGTCGGGCGTGTAATTGGAACTCTTGCCGATTATAGCTGCTTGATCCCCTTCAATTAGAAATCGAGGTACGGCTAGCTGAGCAGTGATGGGTTTGAAAGCTCGCGTTTCAGCGAAACCAACACCACTCCGCCTTTTTTTGTCCATTCCCAGTGCATAGCCTTTCCAAGCGGTGACGTTATCTGGAAATCTTACGGTAAAGGAAGCTTCACCATTTTTATCTGTAATAATGTTGGGTTTCCAATAGCCGTAGTCCTTGAAGTCGGTGCGAAGACCGGAGGCTTTGGTAAGCGCAAATAAATCAAGACCCGCTGGCCCTAAATTTGTGCTAATAACAATTATTCCGTTCGCACCTCTTGAACCATATATGGCTACTGCTTCCGGACCTTTGATGACGGAGGTTGTACGAATTTGATTAGGTAACAGTTTACTAGGGTCACCGATTTTTCCATCGATGATGTACAAGGGACTATCTACTTGTGCGGAGGAGTTCCCACGAACGACTAAACCAAGATCGAGGGTAGGGGACGTTCCAACTGTGCGTACCCCATCTATCCAATAAGTGGTTTCTTTAGCTCTGCTACTCTGAATGCTAATCGCATCCGTTTGGATCACTGGATCACCAAATGCTCTTGAAGAGCTATACCCAGTAACAATCAATTCTTCCAGGTATTCAGGCGCTTCAGATAGGTTGAGGTCTACCTCAGGGCCCTGGGGAGAAAACTCTTGTGTCCCAAATCCGGTATAACTGACGACGAAAGTAGGGTGCGATTGAGATACCTGTATCTCAAATCTTCCATCTATGTCTGTAACAGTTCCTCGGGTGGTTCCTTTGACTAGTATTGCCGCACCGATTAGGGGTTCACCAGAACTGTCCCGGATATAACCGGTAATCGTACCTGCATGTCCACTATAAGGCCAGGGGCTAGGGTCAACGGGAGGTTTTACCTTTGTAGGATAGGAGGAATAGGAAATAGCCGTTACAGCTGAAAGCCAGGATGTTGTATCTGGTTTAAAGGCTAAGTCGGACAATCGCTGATAAAACGTCCGATTCGCCTGAATATGTATTTGTGTCTGATATAGTTGAAAATCGGAACGAATAATGGTGAGATTGTAGGTTCCTTCGGGAATACCCAAGAATCGACGCTTCGTCGGCACGTAAGTGGCAATTATGCTATCTTCTTGCTGCAGGACTGATCCAAAAATAGTCCAATCTTTTGAATGGTAGTCATAGAAATATGCCCCTTGGGCTTCTTCTGTAGTCTTCAAACGTTTAGGCTCTAGGATTGGCTTAGGTGTCAGAATTTCATTAGGTGAATAGATCACCTTTTGGTAAGGTTTTCCGCTGTATCTATTGGATAAATGAACTTTTTCCTTCTTTGAGAAGATGTCGTGTTGATATAGTTTGATCTGTTCACTAGATAGGTCATAACTAAATCCAGGTTCAAAGGGGAAGTCGGTTTTAAACCCATTGCTTTCCTGGTAATGAATTGTAGAGTTTTGAAGGAATGGACCTAGTTTGATATGTTGCTGATAGTTATATCTGAGATCATAATGCTGAATATTATTCGCCTCATCCCAAACAGTAATTGAGCCTCCAGTAGGCCGCTTTAATACCAAGATAGAATTCCGGATTAGCCTTTTTTCCTCTTGAGTTAAAACACTCGGCATTTCTTTAATCCTGATCCTTTTGGCATGTTCCCATTTCATATAGTGTAGTAGATCAATCGAGAATTCAAGTTTTTCCCCTTTCTGCAGCCTTACGCTATCTATTGAAATCTCAGCATCCCTAGTTCTTATAATGATACTGTTCAGTCCTTCTATCCCCTGAAAACTATAAGGTTGGGCCCGATCTATATCATCATAGTAAACTAAACGCCGGTTGCAGTAGATCATGTAAATGGGCAGACTTTTACCGTTTTTGACGATAAAAGGAGCGAATTGAGCAACGGTTTGGTAGAAACTATCTTGTTGCAGGGTATCCACTTGAAAGTAAACGCCCTCTTTTGGGTATCTGAGGCGATAGTAATGGGAGTTGGCCAATTGCAAATCATCACGCCATTTTTTTCCAATAACCTTTTCATCGCTCCATGAAGATGCCCGAAGCTTGAAACTATTGTAAACCATGGGCTCAATACCCTTCTTGTAGGGTATCTTGGCAGGGCTTAGATGTTGGTGGGTTTCAAATTGTGCATTTACCGCTCCTACAGCTAAATTGACGCCCTCTGCTGGCAGACCCTTATGGTCTTTTACTTTAACCTGAATGACGGCCTCTTGTCCAGGGGCGATTTGATTAGGTTGATCTACCTCTATTTTTAGTAACTTCTTATATTGAATTACTTCCTGTTCTTTTTTGGTGACCTGGCCTCCCCATTGATATTGGTACTTCAGGTAATAGCTCTTGTTTTTAGTGGCTAGCCATTTTCCCTTCCATACCTCATCCATGGTAGTGCCTTCCGCTAGGGTGCCGCCTGGGTACTGAAGGAGCCAATTGACGGAAATCTTATGCGGGTTTTGTAAGGATAGATAAATGGAGTCTTGTTCCCTCCTAACTTGGAAATTGATGCCTGCTAGTGTGGAGGAATAGTTACTCTTGAGCCTAATTTCCTTAGCAGCAGTGGCGGTTACGATCTTATAGGATTTGACAAGAGGAGATAGGTCTAGACTTAAGGGTAACTGAATTTGAATACTATCAGGTAATTCATCCATTACGGAAGTACTAATGAGTATAGCCGCAGTAGAATCTTCTTGTTGATTTCTGAAGTAGGTGCCATGGAGTTGTCCATGGCGTAAATCAATTTGAATCTGTTCATCCAATGGGCTATAGTGGAAGTATCTCTTTTTTTCCTGGAGCTCACCATTGCTATTGCTAAAGACAGCGGCAATCTGTGCCCTCATTCGTACAGCAGGGAATATACTGTCAGGAATCACTATATCTACTTTTCCCGCCTCCACAACACTTCCTTCGTAAGCCCAAAGGGTATCTGGAATGATGATTTCATCCGCATGGAAACTCAAAAGCCGATTAACGATCACATGCAACTTTATACTGGCATCATAGACGGGTAAATCGTTTTGATCTTTGGCACTAGCGGTCAGAACAAACCTTTCCCCGCGCTGAAAAGTATCTTGAGGGAGCTGTAGCTCGTAGTTCACCTCATCCAATTGATAGGCTTCATACTGGAAATTATGTATTAAGCCATCCCATTTCCGATGCCTGGGGTGAGTGACAGTAATCGTGTAGTCCTGATCGAGTTTAACCGTATCGGGAATAGCCCAATCTAACAGGAAGGCTCCAGAAGTAATAGGTTCGACGAGCGTGTCTAAAATAGTGCTAGCTTGGCGGTATCTCTTGGCCGTTATTCTTAGACTTCTGTTTATGGGCTTCCCTTTTGGAGAGGTCGCATAAGCCTTGAGTCTCACGGTGTCTCCAGGTTCGTACTTAGGTTTATGCGTAAGCATGTAACCATGAAGAGAACGGGCGCCATTTCTGCGATACTTTCTAGGAGGCCTCCAGCTGCCATAAAGCACAAGCCTCCTCAAATAGTGATAGATTTGACCTCCCCATCGTATAGGAGAGGTGAGGTAATAGCCAAATTGGGTTTCGGTAAAATGTCGGTATCGTTTGCTGAGTAAGCCCTTTGAATCCTTCGGATCTATTTCATAAAACAAGGTGTCCGTCGGCAAATAAACGGCTAAAAAGCCACCTCTATTCCTCTTTTTTATCCGGTAACTTCCTACAGAGGGATCGTAGGGGATTGTTTTGCTTCCCAGTTTTAATTGTGCATCTTCGATGGCTGTCCCTTCCTCGTTTAAAACGCGAAGCATGAGATCTCTGTCATTGTTTACCGAAAGTACATGATGGGTATGGGTACTATTCAGGAAGATTTCAAGCTCCTCTCGATTAGCTCGGACATATAGATAGTGGCCATTCCTTTGCGCTGCTTCGGGGACGTACCGGTCAATCCCAAAACTATCCACTACCGTATGGAAATAGCTGTCAGGTATGGGCTTATCGCCATGCTTGTATAGTTCCTTAGCTTCTTCGGCGGAAATGCGAAAGATGAGTCCAATCGGTTGTTGGGCATGTAAGACAGAGAGCCACAACATCAGCGAGAGTGCGAGATATACTCGACGCAAACAAAGACGGATTAAGCTGAACTTTCTTTGGTCGGTATATACTGGACTTGAAGAAAATCTGGATTGCCAAATTTCTCCAACATCAGTATAGAGCTTTTTCATATAGGGGTTCCTGCGTTTTCTATTGAAACTGATCTGCCCCCAGAAATGCTGCTTTTAAGCGTAGTGAAACTTTGTCAGCTGTATTGCCAGTGTAAGGATCTGATTATGTGTTAGATAATGATAACGCGTTTGGCTACACGCTGGGTGCCAATTGTCAGTTGTACCAAATACACACCGGCTGGTTGCCCTTTCAGGTCTAGATTTATTTGATCTTGGAGTAAGGGACGACTGGGTAATTGGCGAATGATCTGACCTGCTACATCGGTGATTTCAATGGATACATCTTCTGTTTGCCTTAAGGCTAAAGAAAGAATGAATTGCCCCCGACTGGGGTTAGGTTGGATATCAATTTTGGTGCGAAGAGCTAGATCCTCATTGGCTACCAAACTACCTACATTGATGGTCTCGGAAACAAAAGTACAAGCATTGGCATCTGTAAGCTGCAAAATATAATTGCCTCCACTCAATCCAACCAGATCTTGAGTGGAGCCAACGGCCTGCCCCTCTTTTACCCAGATGTAGCTGTAGGGAGGTGTTCCTCCACTGATACTGATATCAATCGCACCATCATTGCCGATACCGCTTTCATCCACTATGGATTCGACGCTTAGGCTGATCGGACTGGGGCCTATCTGGACGAAGCTTACCGTTTGGCAAGTTCCCTCGGCGGTGAGTGTGACCGAATAGGTTCCTGTAGCTAAGTTATTCACCTGGCGTTCCGTACTGCCATTTGACCATAGGTAGGTGTACGTGGAATCAGCTCCTTCAGCATTGATCTCTGCCAAGCCATCCGTAGCATCTGAACAGCTGGCATTGGTGAAACTGATTACACTATTGATGTTGCAAGCCGCTTCGGCACAACTAATTTGCCCGGTTGCAGCCTGCTCACAACCCGCTGCATCTTGTACCACTACGAGATAGGTGTCGCCAAGCGCCAGAACATCCTCGGCTGTATTGCCTTGGAATACATAGGCTCCACTCCCGCCATTCGCTTGAATATCCAATTGGGCAACCCCTTCCTCCATACAATCCACTTGTACATTCAATTGCAATGGACTGATCGGTGGAGCATTTTGCCCGTCCAGAATTTCAAGGCAAACCGAGCCCTCCTGTGCAAAACCTAATCCGCCGGCCATAGAGGCGATGCGGACATAATAGCTTTCTCCAGGACTGAGTTGATTCACCCCTTGGTAGCCTTCACAACTAATGGGATTGCGGCCGCAAAACACTTCCTTCAAACCCTCGCAAGTGCCACTGAAAACTGTTAGATTATGGATGAAATCCGTATGGGTACGCAACCAAACCGAACGGGATTCCGGGGCAATAAACTGATACCAAATGCCTGCGCTAAGGAAAAGATCGCAACTGCTCGATGGGCCATTATATTCAGCAGAGAAGTTGTTTCCTGCTACACAATTTCCATTTACTTCCACGGGAGTAGCCATAGCACAGATATCATTCGCAGGACCTGCCGCTTCCTCCCTGCTTACCTGCATGCACAAATCTCCTTCGGTAGTTGCAAAGTGGCTGCTAACTTGCAAGTAATAAGAGAAGTTGCCTTCCTGCGGATCAAATCTTAGTTCCTGTCCATTTTCGTTGGATGCTACTTCGCTTAGATTGCCGCAAGCTCCTTCGTATACCGTTATGACATCAGAAAAATTCGCATTAGAGTTGATGATGATTGGGGTGATGGCACTTGAGCTGAACTGATACCAGATATCTGCCTGAGATAAAGGGTTTTTCAGAGGAGTAGGCCCATCGAAATTGGCATTCCGGTTGTTCCCTTCTACGCATTCCCCGTCAATCGCCAAGGTCTGGGCATTTTCACATAAATCGTTTTCCGGGGTGGGAGGGCGATTGGTAGCTTGTGTTACAGATAAGCACAGACTTCCTCTCGACCGACCAAATTCCGATTTTATACCGTTGACCAAAACGAAATAACGCTCGCCTCCCACTGCTTCAAAAAATAAGCGTTCGCCGGTGAAGCCGTGTGCGTCTCGATTGGTGCAAACTAAGGAAAGAGGCGCATCGCAGCTACCTCGATAAATATTGAGCACATCATTGAAATCAGCCGCTGTACTTACCTCTAGTAGCCCGGATACGGTCGGCTCTAATTGGAACCAAAGCCCTCCTATCCCTTCGCTTCCACAAGCGGGAGCAGGACCATTATAGAGCGCTGTCAGGTTGTTGGAGGCTAAGCAAGTACTGTCTACGTAAATGGGAAATGCCTGGGCGCAAAGATCATTGCTAAATCCTTCCCCGCTAATCTTAATGTTGTCTACGGCGATCCACCAGCCCCATTCTCCAGCATCATCATATTGGAAGAACACCTGCATTTGCTGTGTTCGATAGGACGTCAAATTGAGTCTTTCGTTAGCAAAGGATTCAAAGTTTTCCGCCCCTAGCGGTCCAGTATAGGTTTTGATAATTTGCGCTTCTCCCGTGAGCTCGTCCATTACGCCGACAGAGAAGGTCTCTCGCTCATTGGCTTGCCGAAAGACGGCTTCAAAATCCAGGTAATAGTTGGCAAAAGCAGTACCATCAAAGGCCGGGCTAATTAGTCTGATGACACTAGGTGCGGCATCCTCTCCGATAATGTCATCATCAAAATAGGCCATGCAACTTCCATTGAGGCTAGCCACTTGGCCTAGATTTTGATTCTCTAGCTGTCCAAATTGCCAGTCGTCATTTCCTTGGAGTACTTGAGTTTCCCAAGCACTGCCATTTGTGCAAGCATTAAAGTTTTCCAATACAATATTGGTGGCTTCTCCCTCTCCGATAATGTGTACATTGTCTATGCCAGCCCACCAAGCCCAACTATTCCCATCGTCATATTGAAACTGGATAGACATCGTCGCGCTTGCAAAAAAGGCTAAATCCGCGCTAAAGGTGACAAACTCAGAAAATTGCTCTCCAGTCCCCGTATCATTGAGTTGATAGACCTTTAAGGGGTGAACATTTACACCATCGAAAACGGCAATGGATAAGGACGCCTCGTCCGTGGCGTACCTATAATGGACATCGACATTGAGGCGTACACTGGAATATCCTCGCCCATCAAAGCTAGGGGTTGCCAAGGTGAGTTGCCAAGGTGCGGTATTATCGCCCGTAATATCATCATCGATAATCAGCATGCAGCCACCATCAATGGTGCTGCCATCAGCATTTGTGTTCTGTGGAGTACCTACGTACCAGACCGCATCTTCATTTCCTTCCAATTGACTAGTCCAGTCTGCTGGAAAGGTACAATCTTCAAAGCCCTCATAGTACAAGGTCGTTTGGTTAAATGCGAGCGTAGACAGGCAAAGCAATACCAATAGGGAGTATAGTGATTGGACGTTTTTCAAGGTGTCGGTTTTTAAGAAAGAGGAGAAGTACATTTCTGTCCTAATGCTTTAAATTTAGGGTTTTCCATAGTCTTTTGGTAAATTATAACCATATATTAGCAGAAATGCTAAGCCGGCGCTCTTTTGCAAAGAGCCTGTATTAGTTCGTTTTTGAAGGGCATTTCTAAGTTCTCAAAACGATCCCCAAATAAGTGTCATGGAAGTAATCGTACTCCCAAGATACAAGCAATCGACCCTCAAATCATCAGTATGCAACTCTCCTCACTCCTGACCCACACCGGCCTAGCGCCCTACGTGCCTAGTACCCAACGCCCTTGGACGGCTGCTCAAGTTCAACATCTTTACCAGCGAATCGGCTTCGGTGCCACCAAGGCGCAATTAGATGCCGGCCTCAGCCTCACACCCTCCGCATTGGTGGACCAACTCATCGATGGCATTCTAGACCAAGAACCACCCGTCCCGCCTCCATGGGCGGATTGGACCTTCGAGGATTACAATGAGGATGACGACCTATACTTTGATCATAAGTTTGAGTTCTTTCGACGATGGATTCGAGAGATGATCACGGATGGCTTGCGGCCCAAGTTGGCCTTGTTTTGGAGTAATCATTTTGTTACGGAAGAGGAGGTCTATGATTGCAATGGTTACATGTGGTCTTATTACCGTTTGCTACATGTCAATGCACTGGGTAATTTCCGAACCTTCGTGGAAGAGATGGGCAAGAATCCGGCTATGTTGGTTTACTTGAATGGCAACCTTAATGTAGCGGAGGAGCCCAATGAGAATTATGCACGAGAACTGCTGGAGTTATTCACAATGGGAGAAGGAAATGGGTATACGCAAGATGACATCGTGGAGGTTTCTCGCGCCCTGACTGGCTGGCAAATCGATATGTATAATTGTGATCAAACGGTGGTATTTGATCCAGATCTTTTTGATAGTACACAAAAGACCATCTTTGGCCAAACGGGAAACTGGAATTACGATGATGTACACGAGTTGATCTTTGACTATCGTAAAAATGAAATAGCACAATACATCTGTACCAAAATCTACCGCTACTTTGTCTATGATAAGCCCGATCTAGAGATAATCCAGGGGATGGCACAAACCTTTATTGAAAACAATTGGGAGCTAGCGCCTGTGTTTCGGCAATTGTTCAAAAGTCAGCATTTCTTCTCCAGCCAGCGCATGAATGTGCGGATAAAATCACCATTGGAGGCCTTGATCCAGCCCTATCGTTTGGCGGGCATTTTGGAGGGAGAAGCCATCAATGAGGATTGGATGGGGTATATCAATTACATGGTGGATGAACTGGGGCAGAAGCTATTCTCTCCGGTCGATGTGGCGGGTTGGCCTGGTTATCACAACTGGATCAATGAAAATACCTTGACGATCCGCTGGCAGTTTTCTACGGATATTATTTATGGTGCCTTCCTCGATACCGATGCAGCCCGAGATAGTTTGCGGGAGCTAGCCATTGCATTGACGAGCAGTACAGAAACGGACCCCCTTGTAGTGACTAGGGCGTTGATCCAACATTTCCTCAAACGCCAATTGGAGCCTGAATTGGAGCAAGCCGCTTTGGCCTATTTTAAGGGAGAGATACCGGAGAATTACTTTGATACAGGACAGTGGAACCTCTGGTTTGACGAAAGCCCTTATCAGATATCGAATCTGCTGTTTTATCTCCTCCGCCTACCGGAATGGCAACTTAGCTAAATTTCTCTTCTCCACTACCAAAACCCACACCAATGGCTCATAAGCAAGATCTTCCTCTACATAAGCAAGTCGCTCAATATTATAAGAAGAAATTTGGATCATCCTTGGATCAAGGCATTGCTCACACCAAACACCATAGCAATTGGAATCGGCGAGATTTTCTTCGAATGACTGGCCTTTCGGCAGTGGGTACGCCCCTGTTATTGGGTACACCCACAATCAATGCCCTTGGAATGTCTCCTTTACTCAGTGGCTTGGCCAGTGCAGATTGTGGGGATCGGATTTTGGTGCTGATCCGTCTTAAGGGAGGGAATGATGGCTTGAATACGATCATTCCCAGAGGCAATGATGAATACTACAATATTCGCCCCAGTCTAGCGGTGGCTGAAAATAATCTTTGGGGTTTGAATGATGCCTATGGTATGCCAAATAGTATGGAAGCGCTCCGCCCGTTCTGGGAGGAGGGTAAGATGCGAGTTGTCCATAATGTAGGGTACCCTGAAGCCAACTATTCTCATTTTCGTTCTTCGGATATCTGGGCTTCTGCTTCAGATTCTGATACCATCGATAGTACAGGGTGGGTCGGCCGTTGGTTAGAACGGGAATTTCAGGCTTTTGATTCCGCACCTCCTTCCATCCCACCTGCACTGCAAATTGGCGTGCAGACCAATATGGTTTTTAGGTCAGTGGGAGGGAGTAAGGCCTTGTCTATCAGTAATCCACAGGAATTTTATCAGATCGCCTTGAATGGGTCCTTGTACAATACGGATACACTTGGAGTCGGAGCGGTGGACCAAGAGTTGTCTTTTGTGCGAACGATGGCCAATCGGGCCTTTCGGTACTCTGAATCTATTCGCGATGCCTATAATGGAGTAACGAATCAATCTAGCTATCCGGATCACGATTTAGCCGAAGAGATGGCCATTATAGCCCGGCTGATAAAGGGAAACCTTGGGGCTAAGGTATACATGGTCACTATTGATGGCTTTGACACGCATGCGGGGCAATTGGTAGATCATCCGATCCTATTGAATGAAGTCGCCACAGCCATCCAATCCTTCTTCGCAGACCTTGAAGCGAGCGGTCATGATGAAAACGTACTGGCTATGACCTTCTCAGAGTTTGGGCGGACGATTTTTGAAAATGGCTCTCAGGGCACAGATCATGGCACCGGTGCGCCGATGTTACTCTTTGGTAAAGATATTGGGCAGGGTTTTCACGGTACGGCCCCAGATTTAGTCAATGTTGATATGTATGGTGATCCCGAATTTTCCGTAGATTTTCGCGAAGCCTATGCCACGGTCTTGCAGAATTGGATGTGTGTACACCCAGAGGTGGTGGATCATATTTTAGGAGAAACATTTCCAAGGGTAGGAGGGTTGCTTCCGCAGTCCGGGCCCATCCTGGGAAACCAAGAAGCTGGAGCACTGCTAGGCCATAATCCAGACCCTAGCGCAAGTGGTAAAATTCAGTTGAAGTATGCTTTGAAGATTAGAGGAGTGTATCGACTATTAGTATTGAAACCCAGTGGTCAGATTGTCCGAGCCTTAGAAGAAGGGTTTAAGGAGCGAGGAAGCTATACTTTTTCCTTTAGACCAAGTGAATTCTTTTTACCGGCAGGAAAATATGTCTATCGATTGGAAACGGGAGGAAGACAATACAGCCGACCGATCTATTGGTAAAATGAGAAAGGCGTCCTGACGTTGGAGTCAGGACGCCTTTCTAAATCAACCTATCTTTCTTTATATCTTCAAGAAAACCCCAAACGAGTAGGAAGGGTTGGCGAAAATGATGCGCCCAGAAAGGGCCTGCGCATAAGTCGCTGAAACACCCCATTTGTCATTAAACTGGTAGGCAATCTCCGGAGAAATGGTAAAGTGCTCGCTATTATTCGCAAAAATACTGGTGCTATTGGGCATCTCCGTAGAATCTCCATTTTTCAATGATTTGATACCATACAGTCGGAGAATTGCAGTGATACCAGTCTTGGGCAAAGTAGCACCGCCTTCGATACCGTAGCGAATTTCATCCGAGAATCCGTTGGTTCGATTATTAAAGCCTCCGTAGGCAGAGGAATAAAAGTTAATTCCACCTACGCCAAAAGAAGTACCAATATCTATCTGTAACAACTGGTTGAATTCGCCATCCCCGGTTTGTAGCGTTCCCGTGCTCCCGCCACTATCGATACCCAACGGTAAGCCTAAGTAGAGGCTAGCGCTCAGTACTACAGGCTTATTGACAATGATACCATACTTTAGTCCAATATCGGTATCACCAATGCTATTGATGGCTTCACCCTGGGTAACTAATTCTCCAGTCGTTCCGGAGATCTCATTGTTAAATAAAGCTCTACTAAAGAGTGGGAAGTAAAGGATGCCGGTTAGACGATCCGTCAAGCCGTACTCAGCGTACAAACTGGTATTGTAGATGGCACTAGTGATATTGGGGTCGGTTAGGCCTGTATCGGTATAGTGCTTATCTGCTACCACCCACCATTGTGAAAGTTTGAAAAAGCCTCCGTTTTTAGGGGTTGGCCAAGGCCCGCCAGCTTGCAACTGGATGCTGAACAAAAGGCCCGCCACTAGAAATAATATATTGCGTTTCATGATTTTTAATTTTGCTAACAATCCACTACTGAATACCTCAGCAAATGCTGGGTGCTTACATAATCATTAAGAAATAACTTTGTCTGCGATTAATTGATTTCTCCATCTCCCACCTTTACCCGGAAGGGCTTGCAGAAGAACAGCAGGTAATTGTAGGTGTCTAGTCCAACATCCGCAGGGATTTCATACGTATGCGCACCCGTAAATTCGGTTACTTTCCCAATTTCATAAGCATTCGTAGTGGTATTGGGGTTATTGGTGAGATAGACATATAAACCAGGTAGGGCAGAAGAGGCTCTGTAGCTTTCATCAAAGGATAAAATCAAGGAATTGCCTTCTTCAAATAATTCGAAATCTCCCGTAAGTACGTAGCTACTGGTAGTTTTGATGGAACCGCTTCGGTTAGTCATTTCTTCTACCTCTGTAGTAACATCTGACACAACAACCTCAAAAGAGTCTTCAACAGGGGCTTTATCCGGTAGATTGACGGTTGCCGTAATGGTAGCAGCACCCATTTCATGGGCAGTGGCTAGGCCATCTTGGGTCACGCTAATGATATTAGCATCGGATGTATTCCAGTCTACCTGACGCTGTTCCTCTTGGCCGATATTATTGAAAAACATCACTTCAAACTGAAAACTATCTCCTAGCTTCAAGCTATCAATTCTATTATTAATACGAAGGCGTTCAGGAACTTCATCGGCAATGATATCATCGCCGATACAGCTGGTTAGAAGCGAAAGCAGTAAGCCTAAAAATAGTATTGGGTACTTACTCATGATGATCTTGCTTTTTAGTTTATCTGACAATTTTTCTTTCTCTGAGGATGAAAACGTTCAGAGAACTTTAATTTCGGTACAAATGTATACGGAGCAATTCGGGAAAGAATCACAAAATTATCACAAAAGATCACAGGAAAGTCGCGCTATAGCTAGAAGCCCACTCTTCGTCGCGGCAGGGACCATTGTTGAGCTTTTTTTAAACAAATTTCTGGTTTTCACTGTCCTCTTCCATCTCAGCTGCGGTTTAGTGCTATATTCTTTGACTTAATCTTAAATGGGCGATGGAACTTTTAGTGGTTCAAGACTGTACATCTAGCATATTGAATGCACCTAAAACCAAATGTATACTATGCGAGAAATTATTTATTACGTAGCCACCTCCCTGGACGGCTATATTGCCGGGCCAGATGAAGACATTTCCCTTTTCGCCTACGAAGGCAATGGGGTAGCGCAATACCAAAAAGATCTACTGGACTTCGATACGGTAATCATGGGGCGTAAAACCTACGAGTTTGGGTACAAATTTGGACTGCAACCTGGAGCCGCAGCTTACCCGCACATGCGTCACTACATTTTTTCCTCTACCCTAGTATTAGAAAATGCCGATGAAAAGGTGAAAGTTATACCTATGGATCTAGAATTGATCCGTCAATTGAAAGCAGAGGAAGGTACGCCGATTTACCTCTGTGGAGGGGGCGAGTTGGCTGCTTGGCTATTGGAACACGATCTTATTGATGTTTTGAAAGTGAAGTTGAATCCTATTGTGCTAGGCGGTGGGACGCCTTTGTTTGGCAGTTCTAAGAAGGCTTTCAAAGGGCAATTGGAATCTTCGGAAAGCTATGAGGGAGGGTTGATTTTCAATACCTACCGATTAGGGTAATGGGCGCTAAATCTAAAATAATGAAATAGGCTAAGTTTCTTCAAAAGAAGCCTAGCCTACTCCCTTCAGCGTTGCTCATCTACTGTGGACCCAATCGCTAACTGGATCAAGCGGATTTAACGTCAGCAATTAGTTTTTATCCACAAGGACTTCGTACTTGTTATCCGTCCGAATGTAAATGAAACTTTCACTACTTGTATGGGAAGCAATGGTATGCACAGCCTCTCCTGTAGAACCAAAATAGCTGCCAGCATCTAAAGTCTTTGCGTCCGACTCCCCTGGCATTTGATACTCTACCTCGCCTCCGATAACAACCGCTCGGAAAACAGAACCTTTGCTAAGTATCTCTCCGGAAAAGCCCGTTGGCAGCTTCAGTAAGGTCCAATGCAATTGTTCTCTCTGAGGTGTGCCCCAGAGGAAGGCCATTTTTACCCCCTGGGAGGATGGAGAATTTTCAGGATGATCAATCCAGGTAAGATTTGACGCATCTAACCACACAATATTTGATTTATCGACATTCACGGGCCGTTCGCCATTATCTGATGCTTCTTCCGAAGGGAGCACTAGATAGGGGCCACTATCAATCTCAATGTAGGCGAGATTGCTACTACCGCTGGCAGCCGTAATATGTACCTCTCCGGCAGGCTGTGTCCAAAATGATCCTGCTGGCAACCACATCTTTTCCGCTTGCGGATCATCATTGTGGAGGAGACCACTAATTACCATCCCACGATAAGTTACATTGTGGATATGTGGTGGTGAGGAAAAGCCATCTACAAACTGAACAAGAAAGCCAGTCGGACCAGATTGAGTACGATCCCCCCAAAGGTTGGCCGCTTTCGGGCCTTTATCTCCCCGAGCTGGGTTCAAGGCAGCCCACTGAACTTCCGATTGCAAGACCACCTCATTGGTGGGATTAATTATGGGTGGAGTTGTATCACTTTCGGATTTGTCACTTGGGTTTTCACAAGCTGTCAGGAGGCCGATATAGATAAAGACTAAGAAGTATCTCATGTTCTTTTAAGATATTGGTTGTTTTGGCCATGCAAAGGTGTTGGATTCAATAGATTATTCTATGTACGATTATTGGATACTTTTGTATTTATCAAGGTAGAATGAAGCAAATGCTTAGTTCATCGTACATGGTTATTGTTTCGGTAAGACGGTGACTCGCATGGCTTTCAAGCCTTCCACTCCTTGCATTTTGTCTAATTCAAGGTCCTCAATTTCCGCAGCGATATAGTTATTACGAACTAAGTGATCCAGATATTGCTGGTACTCCTGTCTGTCCTTATCCTGTAGCCAAACGATTCCAATCTTCCCCTGCTGAGTGAGGCGCTCATCCGTTCCTTTGATGTATGCTTTATCGATGCGCTTTTTTAGAATTTCATATCGTACATTATAGGCCCCATCTATGTCAAATTGCTTTTCATCCATTTGAAATCGTATGCTCAAAGTGTTGTTGTAAACAAAGATCAACTGAGCAGTCTGTAAGTATACTGGAAACTTTTTGGCCTCTTTCTCTACAAGTCTTGTAATCTCACACATGACGATCAATTGCCATAGCCGGAAGCTTTGAAGGTAAAAGGAGTGAAACTCATTCTTTTCCAGAATGGCTTGCCCCAAATAAAGATTATACTCCACGCCATCAGTTTGAAACTTTTCGAAGAAGTGCGGAAGTGTTTTTTGCATTTTTTCCTCTTCCTGCATCAAATAGTGACTAATGGTCTCATTGATTAGTGTGACGCTGTCTTCGTATGCTTTTCTTTGGCGATAAACGATGTCTAATTCGGGGTCCAAATAGTCGAAATAGGCTTGTGCCAACTCCATAGATTCTTGAGGAAAACTAGGCATCAACTTACGAATTACCGGATGGATTTGTTCGCTTAGTAATTCTACGATTCTCGACTCATCACTTGAAACAAAAGACCCTTCTCTTAGTCTTTCACAATGAGATTGTACTTCCTCCGCATAGATGTCCAGTAAATGAAAATGGATGGATGTGCTGCAATGAACCAGCAATTTATTGACTCGTTCTAGGTTATCTATCAAATCCTTGGAAATTGATTCATTCCGCAACTTAGAGGATCCTACAATATCAGCCTGGCCATATAATGGATACACATCTTTGAAAACGATGGTGTCAAGGCCAACTTGCTTTTCTTCCACAACTCTTTCCCAGAAATATTTGCTAGCCACCTTTCTGAATTTCCATTCTACACTAGGATGGATGGAGGTGAACTCCTGTTGCATCGTCAGCCGAATGGCGTTTTCCATTTCATTGATAAACTTGTTCGTACCCATCGCAAAAAGAGAAATGAATTCTTCCAGCTGGATTATGGTGAGTTGACTGAATCGATAGGGCTTTGGGGAAGCTAATTCGAAAATACTAACTATTCTCCCGTCCTCATCAAAGATTGGAGCCAATAGCAAACTCCTCAGTCCCTTCTGTCGTAAGGCTTGTTCAAGTGGCGATAAATGTTCTTTCTCTTGAAGATCCACGATGGTGACGGCCTTCCCTTCTAGGAGCACTTGCCTATATGCTGATTTGACCTCTTCCAGGGAAGCTCGAACCATTTTAGCATTATAAGACCGCAATAAGGACCAAGTAAGGCTTTCGATCCAGGGCCCATCCACCGTTTGTAAACTTCCCAGCAGAATCTCAGGCATTTCCAGGTAGGATCTAGCCAGAATCTCCAGGTAGTCGCGATCATCCTCATGGTCGCTCTTTCCCCCTTCATTGGCTGCCATCTCTTTCATTTTAGAAAGGATTTCTGGTTTGGTAACATCTGATATGAAGCCAATGATAATTCCTTCAAATACAAAATTCTCCGGTGGGATGTGCTCCAACCAAAGTTCGTGATCATTCAAATTATTGAGCAATTGATGGATTTGCTCTGGGGTTAATTTTTTTAATGGTTTTACCTTTTTAACCTCTAGGTAGTCCAAATGGACGTCAAATTTATAGTGCCTTTCCATTTTCGTTTCGCGCTCCCTCAACGTCATACCCTCCCCCGCATACATCTCAACTTGTTGATCGTAGAATGTATTCAATACGGCCGCACCAGCCAGTAATATATTGGGTGAATGGGGGGTGGAGAGGTTCTGATTGCTTAATTTGATGTCGCATTCATAATCGCCAAGCTGTGCGCTGAAGTCTTCTGTCTGGAAGCGGAACGGGTAGTTTTCAAATGGCCCTTTGATATACCCCATTTGTCCTTCCAGGAAAAAGGCGGGAAAAATAAGATGCATGACTGCATGTACTTCTTCTTGCAGGAGGAATGGCTCTCCTTTAGCAGCGCTTTGTTGGAGGCGAAGCTCGGCGGCTTTCAGGCGAGCGATTGTGGTCTCCAAAATTTCCTCCTTGCTAGACTTATTCTTGTCCTGAAGTGTTTCAATCAGTTTGGAAAAACTGAATCTTGAGGCATAGGGAGATGGCGGAATGTTCTTTGAGAAATCCTGAAAATCCTGTAAAGGTAAATAGCGGTCATCCGTGATCTTTGGGAGCTTGTGGGATTGAGTACTTCGCATGGCTTTGGCTTTAACACTGAACAAGTGTGATTGAAAGTTAGGATTTTTTCAATGAAGTTTTTGCTACTTTTTATCTTTGTATAATGACTTGCAAATTTCAATCATAGTAGTACAGCAAAACAGGATGAACTATGGCCTCTAAACTAAGTGACGCGCAAAAGGGACTACTCACCAAATATGGTCGGCTATATCGAATTCATCATTCCAAGCTCAATAAGATTAGTGTGAAACAGGAATATGAATCAGTCAAGCGAGAAATGGATCGCCAACGCCTAACTCACCAAGACTACGAAGAATTTGAACGAATGGAAAAATATCTAAAGGCGGCTAACGAATTAATCAGGGAAGAAGAGGAGCAGAAGGCCGCTACCTCTTATGGGACCATCAAAATCGTTATTGGTGCCCTCCTTTTTTTCGTAGGAATTGGACTTTCTGCTGATACGCCATTTCTGTTCTACGGTGCCATACTTAGTGGGATAGGACTAATGGTGAATGGAGGAATGGATATGTACTATGCAAAGGAGTAAGCGTATTATGAAATTACGGTAAGGTCGGAATAAATACCCCTCCCAATATTGCGAATGCCTTCGACCATCTGATTAGCGAGACCTTTATTCTACATTGGGTAACTAAGAGCATGAGCTATTAGTTTAAGATTTAGGTGGGGATAAAGCAACAGCTTTTAGAGGCCTCAGCGAAATAGGAGTGTTTGTTAATGCCCCCGCTGTACGATCTCCTGTAGATTATCAGAATAATTCTGGTCTGGCCGCGTCAGAAAAGGATCAACACCAATGTACTTGGGTAAAGTATTTACGACCAACTTGATGGTAGTCAAGCTGTCTTGTATCTGATGTGCACTCAAGTAAGCTAGGGTGTTTGTTTTTTCAACCTTCTTGGGATGTTGATCAAAGCAGCCGATTTTCAAGGGCTCGTCAATACCAATGGCTACTTCCTTTCCGGAGGGGAGGGTTTTAAACCTTTTGGCTGCGATGCTTGCTGTGATTTCATATCTACCATCCGGCAAACGCTTGTGCTGGACCTCGGGAATGGAAAGTTCATAGCGTATGATTTGTCTCATCCATTCATCAATGAGCTGATGATTTTCCGCTGAGGTAACCTTATTCAATCCATCAATAAAATCCAGGGTATGCACTTGGTCGGTGGTAGTCTGAGCATGTTGTTTCAATAGTTGGCGGAGTGCGGTGTTGAACTTTTCTTCCCCTATTAAATCACGTATGGACAGTAAAACCAAGCCACTTTTTCCATCAACAAGATATTTCTCTCCATGCTCAAGATAGAGGGGTGGTTCCTTGGCAGCGGCAAAAGTTCGGCCTCTAAAATAATGTTCATTAGAGGTCTTGTTGAGTTCCCAAAGCGCCCCCATGCCGTACATTTTTTCCAACACAAGTGCTGCCGTATAATTTGTTAACCCGAAAGAGAGAAAGCCTGCGCCGGGAACGTTTTTAGGCGCCAAGGACATACCCCACCAGTGATGAGCTATCTGCTCTGCTGTCTGCTTTGCTACTAAGTTGAACGTGTTGTTTGTACTGATATCCAATAAGTATAATTTATCTTCTACCATATTGATCAGACCCGGATGGGCAGCCCCCCGCCAAGGAAAGTAGGAAGTCGTTTCTGCTACTCTTAAATGCTTAAAAGGATAAGGCCCGAAGTTCTCCATGCAATAGGATAAAGTAGTGCAAGTACTGGTCTCAATCGTGGCGTGATTGATATCGTGGCCAGGGTGGTAGTAGTGTTCTACCTCAATACCATGACAGGATTGATTCTTCTTATCATACTTCGCCGACATATAGGCAATCACCGGAATGTTTTCTTCCAGGTATTTATACCGATAAAAGTTTCTCCCATCTATCGTCCACTCCTGCACCAGCGTTCCTGGAGCCAATGCTACTTGATCTGCAGAAGTTGAAACGATGGTTTCATAGGAGACATCCCCATCTCCCACTTGAGACTTTAAGAGTTGCTGGTCGCCACTAAGCGCTTTTTTCTGTTCGGGAAGTCCGCGTTTTTTTCTTTCCCGCAGGTCGGATAATTCAAGACTCCTATTATAGGCCAATATCGGGTCAAAGAACTCATGTCTTAGGTAAGTCCCACTCTTCACAATGCTATGGTCTGGGCGAAAAGGAAGGGATTGATGGCTTAATTGATAACGTAGAGTCCTTGTTTCCTGGGGAAGGATCGGCTGATTAAATTCAAAAAGATAGGTGCCGAAGGTAGTATCCTGGAATAGTAAGCTCGCATTTTCAAGACTGATAGCTGAAAGCTTTTTGGTTTCACTTATGAATACCTGCTTGACTGGAACACTATTTTTGTTGATCAGCTCGTACTGGGCAGCTACCGTATATTTTTCTTCATGGGGATAGATGTCAAGCTCCGTTTTTAGGCCCGCATAATGCAGCTGGGGAAGATCTGCATAGGCCTTAAACTTGCGCTCGTATTGTGCTCGGTAATCCATACTTGCTCCGCTATTGCTGAACTGCCCTTCGGTGTGGATTTTTTGGTAAAAGAAGCTGCCCACGATTAGAAAAGACATCATGGATAGACTCAAAGCAATTACTTCCGAACGTTTCCACTTTTGCCAACCAATCTTGCTCCCTACGCGCCTAGGTTCTATCAACTGGCGATGCCAGAATTTTAGGGAAAGAATGGCCAAGATGATGCCAAATGTTGTCCAGTATAGCGCATAAATGGTAAAGGATTTGGCTTCTACGCCGTAGCCTGCCATATTTGAATAAGAGATAGAGGGCATTAGCCCTAGTCTTAGCATGGGGTGTTCGATACCTAAACGACTAGACAATGGAGTGGCTAAAGAGAGGATGATCAGTCCCGTTATACCCATTCCAAGAAACTTGTTTTTTGCAATACTTTGTATGAAAACGGCAAGCAATGAAAATACCAGAACAGGAACTCCATAATAGTAGAAAAGCCCTAGGTATTGCCTGAAATCAATGGCGGTAAAATCATTGACCAGTTGAAAATCAAGGCAGACAAGAATGGTAGTGACTATTAACAGCATCGGTAGTAAGACCAGTGTTGCTAATTTGGATAAAAAGAAAACCCAATTTAGCGCAGGTACCGCGTTTAACATACTATCGAATTTCATGTCTTTCGCTTTCCAGATGAGTTCTCCACTGTAAAAGACGATCAGAATTTTGCTCAGGATCGGAACAATTTCTATCACCGTTTCAATAACTAGATTGGTATATGGATGCCAGCTTTCACCGTAGAATCCACCTTCGAAAAACTTGATATACAGTTCAAAGGCCATCGCAATAAAGAGCGTGAATAATACGGCAAGAAAAGGAAGACTTTGAAGAATAGCGGAGGCTTCTATT
>JAHQWA010000167.1 GCA_019634045.1 Saprospiraceae bacterium | reverse complement strand
TTGGTCGGGACCCCTGATCAAGTCTTGGAGAAGATTAACCGCTATATGAAAATGGGAATGCGTGCCTTTATCTTCTCCGGTTATCCTCATGCCGAAGAATGCAAGCTTTTCGCCAAGTATGTTTTACCAAATATTCCAACCTTTTCCATGCCGGAAGCACAAGGTCGTCGACCAGCTATGGAGCCCGACACTCCATTGGCGGCGGGAGAAAGGCGATAAGCAGGAAGAATTTCTTAGTTTAGAATAAAGTCTACTAATCAGCCATAAGACAAAGCCGTGATAGATCTGACCATTGTATGCCTCTACTTCATCGTCATTTTTTGGGTGGCCGTTTCCGGTCGAGTCCAAAAGGATGTGAGTATTGAACAATATTTCTTAAGCTCCCGCAATCTTCGTTGGCCCTCCATTGCCCTTTCCTCCATTGCTACCAACATTAATGGGTATCAGTTCTTAGGTATGATGGGATCGGCCTACCTCTTTGGTTTGGCGCAGGCGAGCTTGGAGATCAATGCGGTGCAGGGCATTCTAATGGCGGCCTTCATATTTGTTCCGTTGTTCTTGAAGGAAAAGGTTATCACCATCACGCAATACATTAAGAAGCGGTTGGGAAGTCGGGTTGCTCTTTTCTACTCGATTGCCAATTTGGCCATCTTCTCGACCATCACCTTGGGGGCAGCTCTATTCTGGGGCGCCTATGCGGCTGATTTGGTTTTCGCCGATTACCTTTCTTTCATTAGTGAAAACAGGATTACCCGCATTTCCATCCTGATTGTTGGCTTAGGTGTTTTTTCGGCCATTTACACCTACTTGGGTGGTTTAAATGCGGTGGTAAAGACAGATGTCATTCAATTCACGATATTATTAGTGGGTGGTTTTGTAGTGCTTTTCGTTTCCATCAAAGCCTTAGGTGGATGGGGACAATTGTATGAGAAAACGCCGGACTTGATGCATCTTTACTTGCCAGCAGACCATCCCACACTTCCCTGGATACACATGTTTGGTTTATTCCTATTGAACATCAACTACTGGTGCGCGAATCAGACGATCATGCAAAGATCTCTAGCCGCTAAGAGCCTCCGGGAAGCTCAGATCGGGCTTATGGTGGGAGGCGTGATGAAGTATGTGATGGCGGTACTGATTGTGGTTCCAGGAATTGCCCTCTTTGGCATCCTAGGGCCGGATGGTTTAGCGGAGCCGGACATGGCTTATCCTTACCTGGTAAAAACTTATCTACCCGTAGGCGTGAAAGGAGTGATTCTTTGTGCACTATTTGCCTCTTTGATGAGTACAGTAGACTCCACTTTCAATTCCTTGGCAACCCTGTGGTCCATTGATATCTACAGGGAATATATCAACAAAGAGGCCACGGACGCCCAAGTGGTTGGAGCAGGACGAACAACGATCCTAGTCACGCTGATCACCGGTATTACGATGGGCCTGGTGCTTTTGTATATAAAGTTTGAAAACCCTGATGCGGCCTTCACGCACACCCTGAATGAACTGAGGTATTATATCAATTGTGGAATTGTAGTATTGATCTGCAGTGCCGCTTTCCTCGTCACACCTAATCCAAAGCTGGTATTAGCTGCATTTCTATCTACCATCCCCTTGCATTTGATGATTCTATATTTTTTCCCCGACATGAACTACTTTGTAAGAGCGATGTGGGTGATTCTAATCGCCTTTTTTGTGGTTGGTTTTGCGCTTTTCCAAAGCAAATGGCGTAGTTTAAAAGAGCTGATTGTGTATGATTCTCCTAGAATCTTACAAGTAGGAATTGGGCTACTTACTTCTTTAATTGCCTTGCATATTATCTTCCACTAGAAGGGAGAGGTAATATTCACTTCTTTGTTGTTCCTTTCCCGCGGCGCTGGGCTCTGATTCTACTTAATTGAATGGGGGTAATCCCCAAATGGGATGCAATATGATATTGAGGGATTTGGGTTTCTAAATTAGGGTATTCTTCTTGAAAGTATGCATATCGTTCCGCCGCTTCCGTAAGCACCAGTCGCAATTCTCGTTGTTCCTTCTTGATCACCCATTCGTACTCAATGATTTTCCTAACCATCCTTTCTATACAGTGATGCTTATCGAAGAGCTGAGTCATTCGCTGGTAACTGGCTACCCACATCTTGGTATCGATCAGGGCATCAAAGTTCAAGAAGCTGGGAATATTTTGTAAGATGGAAGCTAAAGAAGCCGCAAAGGTGTTTTCGACGAAGAAGGTCTTGTTATAAAAATCCCCCTTGGTATCCAGATAAAATGCTCGCAGTGCCCCCTCTAGGATGAAGGCCAGTTTGTCATTGTATTCTCCTTCTTTCACAAAATAATCTCCTCGCTTTAGTTCAGCATAAGTAAACAGCGCACTTAGATCTTCCCAAGCCTCATCCGTAAGGGGTTGAAATTGCTCCACAAACTGCCGAATGCGGACTTTATTTTGTTCTTGCATAGGATCAAAATATCAGTGTTCAACTAAAAGGGTCTGCAGCTTCAATTGACGCTAATGTACAACCGATCCCTTTTACAAACCCACAAGCAATTTCAGGAAATTGTTGAGTAGAAGAAAGGATATCACACTGTTACTTAAAACTTGAGGATTCACGGAGTTTCATTAGAGGCAAAAGTCGACAATGTATTAGTTTTGTAGCCGCAGGAGCATTAAACTAGCTTAGGTTGTTCAAAAGCGATTCTTGAGTAGGGGTAAAATACTACATGAACTACTGCCCTCTAATCAACAGCATATCAAATAATTAAATGAGTTTAGAATGACAGGTCAACTCATCCCCAAGTGGCAGATCGGAGAAGATGTCGCCTATGAGATTCATAGGCAGGAGTACCTGGAGTTTGTGCACAATCATGGTCCGCAATTTGAGCGATCCTATCCAGTGGTGCTTAGATTACTGGAAGATAATGTTATCGAAGCCCATTACCCCACTGGATTACTGCCCAATCTGAAATTTCTAAGTGAGTTTGATTTGAGTAATCCGCTATTCAGTAGTCCTAAATCCCTGTACTATGCAGTCAATGAGTTATTTCAAATCGAAGAATTACTGAATGCCGAAAACCTACAAAAGGATATCGAAGCAGTAAGTGCTGCCGCCACCCAAGTGATTATTGCCCCGGAGGAGCAAGACGATCTACAATGGCACTTATCACACATTTCGGAAAACTACGAGCAACTCGAAAAGTATTTTCTATTGGATGCCAAAGCTATCCACACCTTTTATGGTATAATTAAGCGAGAAGAAATCGTAGAAGATCTAGCGAAGCCCTCTTCACTCTTGGAACAGTGGTCGAATGCCCTTTTATCTAAACTAGGATTAGGGCTAGGGGAAATGAATGTCTTACATGCTTGGTATACAGCATTGCAGGGCTACTCCATCCAGACCTTAAGCGGAATAGATACCATTTCAACCCTAACCAGACAAGATTTCGACCAAATCGGGGCTCTATTTGTAAATGGAGAATTTGATTTTGAGCAATATGAAGATATTACCTTACATCACAGTTGTTACCAATACTGCCCCAGTACTGATCTCCTAGATTCCTATCTGTATCAAATGAAGATCGACACACCCAAGATGCACAAGGGTAAGCGAATATCCATTCGAAGAGCAGATCATATGCGTAAAAAATAAGGCTAAAGCAAAAAAGTTGGTCATTTTTCATCCGTTTCAGCAGGCTTAGTGGTCAGAGAGCAAAAAACAGTTCTTTTGATCATTAAAAATGTTGAGAAATGAAAGTATTTAAAGTTATGGCCATACTGGGCAGTTTGATCGCATGCCTGTCCATCCTCTCTTGCTCTATGGCTAAATCCAGTTCTGCTGAACCTTCCAAGAAAGAGCAGCTAGAACGCTTATCAGGTACTTACCAAGATGCCGTGCCCTATAGTTATGGAACAGCCTTCGGGCAACGCATCTTCACTTTTGAAGCAGGTAAATGGACGCTTCAATTTACCCTCGGCCTCGATCCCAACCTACAACAAAAAGTATTTCAGTTTCGGACCTACGGCACATACCAAGTGCTAGGCAAATCTAATGTTGTACCTGAAGCTTACAACGCCTTATTCCTCGAAGACAAAAAATTCCTCACCTTACTTACAGATAATACGGACTTGATCGGGGCATTTGGTTTTGACGGTTGCCAATTGGAAATGGGTATTGAAAAAGATATCTCCGAGGAGGGTTGTGCCTTGTGGGCAGCTGTCGATATATGCCATGAGGATCATGACTTGCTGGCTTTGGATGCGGAAGGTTTGCTCTATTTCGGACTACGTCCTCCAGACAATAACATGTGTACTGCCGAGCGCCGACCAACCGCATTAACACCACCGGTGAGTAAACAATAGACTATAACCTCAACAATAAATATCATGTACATTTTCAGAAACAAATACTATAGCGTTTCTCTTCAGCCAGAGTTACAAGCCATTCAATTCCATTGGGAAAAGAGTCATGCTGAAATGACGTACGAAGATTTCCAGGAAGCTTGTTGTAACTTCCTTGGATACGGTTTTGAATATCAAGTCAAACAACTTGTCATTGATGTCCGTAACTTTCAGTTGAGTTTGCCACCCGAATTTCCGGCCTGGCAGCAGAATGAGCATTATCCCCGCTACTACAAGTTGGGAATTGAGAAGGTCGCCTACATCATGCCAGCAGTAGCATTGGATGATGCAAAAGAAGTTGAGAAAACGGAAGGAAAATTTGCCTTGAAAAACTTCCCCTCCTTGGAGGCAGCTAAGGCTTGGTTACATTAAATGCAGCGGGTACACCTCGGTTGAGGTGTGCCCATTCAAAATTGGACAATGGACAACTACCAGCAAAATCTAGATAAAGCGAAAGCCGGAGACATCCACGCTTTCCAGTCCTTATTTATCAATTTTCAGGATCAATTAAAGTCTTACCTCTTTCGATTATTGGCCAGTCGAGCAGATGCAGAAGATATTGCCCATGACACCTTTATCCGCGCATTTGATAAATTGGCCAGCTTTCGGGGAGATGCCAGTCTCAAAACCTGGGTATTTCAAATTGCCACCAATCTTGCCCATAACACCCTACAAAAGCGAAAAAGATGGACGCCGGATGTTTCGCAGCAAGCCAAAGATATAGTACTGTCTAACCCTTTGCTAGTGAGTCGGCTAGAGCAAACGGCTCAGACTTCTCCCTTTGGCAAGTATGAAATCAAGGAGCACATCGACACTTGCTTCACCTGTATCGGCAAAAACCTTCCAATCGAAAACCAGATGGCGCTCTTGCTCAAAGATGTCTATGACTTTTCTGTAAAAGAGATTATGCAAATCCTACATAAATCCGAAGGTCAGGTCAAGTACTTCCTCCAAAAGGCTCGAACCTCAATGACCGATATCTTTGATCACCGCTGTGCCTTGGTTAATCAAGAGGGTATTTGTCATCAATGCTCTGAACTGAATGGCTGGTTTAATCCGAAGCAAAATCTGCAAGAAGCCAAAATGAAGATTCGCTTCGTGCGCGAAGCAGAGCAGCACGATAAACAAAAGCTGTTCGACATGCGGACTCAACTGATCAAAGCTTTAGACCCCTTAAGGAGTGATGGGAACGAATTACAGTCGACACTCCTGGATTGCAATCGAATGGCGATGGGGGAGATGGCGGTGGAGTAAGAAGTGTGTATTGGATAAAGTCAGCGCCCCGTCCTTTTTATTGTTAGA
>JAHQWA010000166.1 GCA_019634045.1 Saprospiraceae bacterium | reverse complement strand
TCAAAAGCCCCCACGTAATAAGCGCCCTGATGATGCAATAAGGGGCGTTTGGGGTATTGACCAGGCACTTCTAGCAAGGTTTGCAAACTGCTGTCAGGTGAAAGAATTTGGATGGAGGTTTTGCCAGAACGCTCGTCGTAGGTAGCCATCCAAATTCGTTCTAGGGTATCACGCATAAGATTATGCGGAACCATGGACTCACGCCGAATAATTGGACCATCCTTAATTTTTTTTAGCTGTAAAGCGCGCTGCTCTGGATGTAAGACCGAAACGAAATCAGGATGCGCCAAATAGACTTTTCCATCCTGAGCAATGATCATATCGGAGATCGTATTGTATGGCAGCTTATGCTCCTCGCTTTGCGAACTAAAGGTGATAAAACCACTACCGTCAAAACGGTTTAGGCCATTGATCGTGGCCATCCAAATGAACCCGTAGTCATCCTGTTGTATTTTAAAGACGTTGCGATGACTAAGCCCATCCTCAATATCATACACCTTAATGTCTTCATTTGTAAACTGAGCTTGTACAAACGATTGGGAATATAATATGATACCTAATAATAGGATTACTTTTCTCATGGGTTCTAGCAAGTACCAGAAAAGGTTTCCTGTGTACCTGTGTCTATTTTGTTTGGTAACCAATGCTGACTAGCACAATCCACTTCGGAAGAACTTGCTCTAAACTTATTCCTGTTCGTCGGAACAACCCTAGTGACAACTCTTTAGAAGGAATAAACTGATCTGATGATTACATTCACTTGCAATGGGACGAAATTAACCAATTCGCTTCAGCTAAAGAAATTCAGTCAATCCTAAAGGTTTTCTTTAACAAATGCTAATTCATTGTTAGGCTTTTGCATATTTGTTCAACTGAAACCGGATCGATGCGAGCATTCGCCCTATCAGCTACAAAAGGCCGGGAGCAAGAAGTGGAGAGACTCTTCCTGGCGAATAAAGGCCTAGTGGAAATTCCTGAGGTAATTCGTTTGATGAACAACCTGCAGGTGCTGGACTTATCTCAGAATGAGATCAGGGAAGTGCCGGACTAGCTGAGCAGCTTGCCGAAGCTTAAACAATTAGACTTGAATGGGAATCGGAGTCTATCTTTAGCGCCCTTAGAGCAGTTGCCGCTTGAGCTAGAGCAGCTCAGCTTACGGTCCATGGCTTGGGCAGCGCTCCCAAGGGGGCTATTCCAACTTCCCATGCTTACATCTTTAGACTTGAGTGCGAATGAGTTGCTGGAATTGACCGAAGAGATACCCGAAAATAATCACCTGCATACCTTGATCTTGGATCGCAATAAGCTTCAGCGTCTGCCTAAGAATCTCAAAAGGTGGACTCGCTTGCGAAAGCTTTCCGGAAATAACAATCAGATAAAACGACTACCTGCCGGTTTGGGGAATTGTCAATACCTCAACGATTTGCAGTTAGAAAACAATAGACTTACTGCTTTGCCAAAGACTATTGGTAGCTTGGAAAAATTGGAGACCCTTTCTCTAGCTCACAATCGACTGCGTCAAGTCCCCGCGGAACTAGCCCATTGTCGCATGCTGCGAAAGTTAAACCTGGCCAATAACCGGCTTAAGAACTTACCGCGATCCCTCAAGAAATTAGCTTGGTTGAGGGAGTTAGATATGGCTAATAATGCCTTGCGGAAGTGCCCACAGGTTATTCCCGAATGCCAGCGCCTCCGAAAGCTTTCCTTAGCAGGGAATAAAATGAAGCAATGGGGGACTTGGCCCACTGACGTAGCAATAGAAGAGCTAGACTGTAGTAAGAATCAACTAGTATCCTTACCGGGATTGGGTAATATGCAGCAACTCCGAGTGCTGGATATATCCAGCAATAAAATTCAGGAATTTCCTACTGCGTTTTGGCGATTCCCGCATTTGAGAAGGATTCATGCCCAACGTAATCCAGCCAAAGTAGTGAACAGCGACCTATTGGGGTGTCCCAAGTTGGAAACCTTGCAAGGATTACTGTCCTCCGCTAAAAAAAATCAACTCTTGGATTTCTTGTCCCTTTCTAGGCAAGAAGTTTGGATGGAAAAAGAGCGGGCATTGTTCTTTGAGCTTTTTGTGAGCAATAAGGCAGTCTGGCAGGACCTAAGCTTCGCCAACGCCTGGCGGGGCGCTAAGGTGCAGGATCCGTATTTCGCCCATGCTTTTCGCCAATTATTGTATAAGCGCAGCCCCCGAAGAACGCAAATCAGAAAAGGGAGTACATTATTAATCCTCGGCTCCTTGTCTGAGGAGGGACAATCCATTTATGGATCACTAGACAAGTTGGATATAAGCTGGACTACCGATCAAAGCCTTGCTGTTAGGCATGTTATTTTTGGAACCCAGCACCTACCTACTGAGTTATCTGCACGAGAATGCCCTTGGTATAGCGAAGCCCAACTGCTGCGTCAGGTGGATCGCCTCCTGGGAAAACCTTGGAGCAAAGCAATCCCGGAAGATCAACTGGAACGTGTTCGAACGCTACTTTGGAACCAGCAGGAGGTTAATTGTCATTTAGCGATACAATTACTCCGGGGTAGTGGAGTACCTAAGCAAATACTACCGGACTTATTGGCCCTTTATCTTCGCCATCCCTTTCCCCATCTGCAAGAGAAATTGAGGATCTTACTTTTTCCTTATTTGCCCGATTTGCATAGAACCTTGTTAACAAGCGGTATGCAGCCGCCTACCCATACGCAGGATGTAAAGACTTGGAAACGCTGGTTAGGGACTACAGAAATTAAGGCTCAGGTATTGATGTCGCTACTGCAATAGCGCTCAACAGACAACACAGATTTAATTTTAACACATTTCTGTTCCTACTTTACAGCTAGGATTGTACCTTTATGAAGAGCAATACCTTTATTGTCCTCCTAGAGAAAGCTTTTCAGATATAGTAGAAAACTGCACACGACATTATTCCCCAGATAAATACAACTGTACCCGGCTAGTACTCCGGGAAGACTATTTTTTAAACCTAATACAGCGATAAAAAATAAAGTGGGTAACACTTAGTTACTCCTACTAAATATTTTATCATTGTTACACTAAATCTCAAGCGCCTAGCTAACACTACTGAACAACACAGTTAGGCCGCAAAGTTCGAAGCCTAAATTCCAGATCCATGAATATAGACCCGTGGTCGAAGCGATATTTTATTGGCAGTTTACTACTTCTGGGCCTCCTTCTCTTCTCATCTACTACTGCTGTAAGGGCACAGGATCCAGTATTTACCCAATATTTCAATAGCCGCATTTATTCTAATCCCGCATTCACCGGGATTGATGGAGCGCTCAACTTTACCGCCAATTATCGAAAGCAATGGAGTAAAGTACCGGGTGGATTTACCACACAATATGTCAGTGTAGAAGATTTCGAACCTTGCTTCAATAGTGGCCTAGGGCTGTTTTTGATGCAGGATACGGAGGGTGAAGGTATACTGCGCACGCAAATGGCGGCGATAAGCTATGCCTATGTGATCCCTTTTAGACAGGGCAAAACGCTCCACAATGTCCGTATCGGACTATCTCCATACTACCTGCAGAAGACCATTGATTGGAGCCGCCTGGTTTTTTCCGACCAACTGGACCCTAAGGAAGGAGCCATCTTCCCGACGCAATTCCAACCTTTTGATAATCTTCCAGTCAATTTCGGAGGCTTGAATGCAGGCTTCGTCTATAGATCGGATCGACCCACCAAATGGAAAGATGATTCACAATTATCCATCGGCGTAGCAGTGAATCACCTTTTAAACGTAAGTTTTAATACGGGGCCTATTGAGTCCTTACAAGGTCTAGACACCGGACTTTCCCCGAGGATCAGTGCCTTTTTGGGCTACTATCACCCCGTTTTCAGAATGACCAACAAACGCTATATTTTTTATCTTACGCCGCAAGTCCGTTATGAGAAGCAAGGACAACTCCAATCTACTTCAGTCGGAGCCACCATTCGGTATGAAACCATGACAATCGGATTATTTTATCAAAACTCAACGCCTTTTGCCAATTGGCAAAATACCAACTCCTTGGTAGCCTACCTCGGACTTTCTTTAGGGGTTGCGGATGATCAAGCGATTGATATTGGGTTGAGCTATGATACGAATGCCGGCGGACTCCGTTCCAGGACGGGAGGCGTTTTCGAGGTATCTCTAAAATACTACATAGATAATAATGGGCTTTTTTGCAAGCTCTTTGATTTGGGAAGTGGTGACAGTCGAGTTCACTGCCCGCCAGTAGGGCAGCCGGCCAAAAGACGGTATCGGCGGTCGAAGTAAAAAGAATAATTACCAAAAACTAAGCTAGAATTAATGTCCTACCGATACAAACTCTTGTGGTGTGGTGTAATTGCGATACTAAGCTTTGTGCCTGATTTATGGAGCCAATGTAATGGCTCTAGAATGGACGCCAATTACGAATTGCTGACCAATGATATTTGTGAAGGAGAAGTAATCCCAGTGGCGAATGCGACGGATGAAGCCGGGAATATGGATGTAATATACATCTGGGATTGGGGGGATGGTACCAAAGATACCATGTACAATAGAGCTGATACAACGCATATCTATCTATTTCAAGACCAAAGTGTCTGTAGTACTCCCGGAGGGGAGGCCTCGGTTAGTTTGCGCTTGGATGCCATTGTACCCGATTGCCCTCAGTTGAGTCACTTCGTGATCAAGCCCATCTTCATCAAGCTGAGACCAGAAGCAGCCTTTAATGCACCCGAGTTTCTCTGCACCCCGGACCTGACGGTAGATTTTCAAAACCAAAGTTGTAGCCCTGATCCGGATGCTACCTACCGATGGGATTTTGATGATCCTGCCTCTGGCATGAGTACCTCTACAGAAGAAAACCCTTCCCATACCTTTAGTGGGCCTGGGACCTATAATGTGCGATTGACTACCGATGGCTTCTGTGGCATAGCTACTTATAATCAAATCATCACCGTCTACGATAGCCCGGAAGGCGATGCGAGTTTCGAGTTTACGCCTGCCAATGGTTGTACGCCAGTAAATATCCGATTGCGCAACCAATCTCGGTTTGCTACTAATTTTGAATGGGATATTACGCCAGCCAACAATGTCCTATATATCAATGACACTGACGAATTATCTGAAGAGCCAGAAATTCGGGTGGTTGGCCCGGGGGAATATATTTTTCGCCTGCGCGCTCGAAATATTTGTGGAGAGGATGTTTGGTCGGACACCCTAGAGCTTTTCGAAGCGCCTACGGTGAATCTGGAGCCCGTACCACCTGGCTGCGAAAGTGTAACGGTAGACTTTGGCAATCAAGTGAGTTATACAGGTTCTGTCTTTGAGTATAGGTGGACTTTTGAAAATGGAGAACCGGCGACCTCGACAGAAGCAACCCCCAGTGGGGTGGTCTTCAATACCCCAGGCAGTCATCAGGTAATCGTAGAGGCGATCAATGATGTTTGTGGATCTATATCTGACACCATTCAGGTAGTGGTACAGAGTCGAGATCCGGTCAATATCCAAAGACCTAGTCCTAATACCACATTTTGTACCAGTGATGACCCTATCAGCTTTACGGCCACGCCGGCGGACGGCCAATGGTCAGGACCGGGCGTGAACCCCGATGGCGTGTTTAATCCCGCCAATGCAGGAGTAGGTACACATACGATTAGCTACCAATATGGAGATGGTGTATGTAGTTCGGAAAGTACGGTGCAAGTAGAAGTATTTCAAGCGCCCGATGTGAACTTGGCTAGCGTGGACCCTGCTTGCGGAAGCCTTACCTATACCCCCTCCGTTGAATACATATCAGAAGATAACATTACCAGCTATAACTGGACCTTTCAAAATGGTTCGGTTGGGGCTTCCACGGATCCCTTCCCAAGTGATATCCTATTTAATGCAGGCGGCTTAGTGCTTATCGAGATCGGAAGTAGCTGTGGGACGATTGTGGATTCCACTAGAATAGAAGTCCAAACCCCATCCTCCATTCAAATCACAGAGCCGACCGACGCCATTTGCAATACCTCTAGCCCGCTTACCCTCGAAGTGTCACCTGCCGGAGGCAATTGGTCCGGGACCGCTGTCACGTCAGAAGGTGTTTTTGACCCGAGGCAAGCCGGCCCTGGAACCTACACACTTACCTACCAGCTCGTTGAAGGGGCTTGTGATCAATCAGAGACCTTGGAGCTAGTTGTGCTCCCAGCAGCTGAGGTGACGGTAGAGACGGACGTGCTACTATGTGAGGATGGTCCGGTTTATAATTTGGATTTTATGCCCTTTGGAGGTACCTGGAGCGGCAGCCCCGGTGTAGTTGATCCTTCCCTTGGGCAATTCGATCCGCAACAAGTTACACCGGGCGATATTACCCTGACCTATACTTTTCCGGATGCCAATGGCTGTGTAGTTACTCGGGATGTCCCAGTTACGGTTCAGGCTTTACCAACTATTGGCTTACCTCCTTCTGCCACCTTTTGCCGGACCGATGCTTTGATTAATTTACCAGTCCAAGTGGGCTTGAATTTGGATCCCCCCGGCGGAGTAAGCGAATGGGAAGGTCCTGGGATTATTGATGCGCCCAATGGTATTTTCAAAAGTACAGTGGGAGAGGCCCAAAATATGGATCGGTTTGATGTAATGATAACTTATACGCAAGGAGCTTGCACTGTTTCTGATGAAATGGAAATCATTCTGGAAGAACCGCAAACAGCTGAGGCAGGGGATGACTTTACCATTTGTGTAGATGAAGGGCAAGTGCAATTAATTGGTACGCCAGGTGGTGGGGTCTGGTCTGGTCCAGGGATAGATATGGAGTCAGGCGAAATTGATTTGCAAGCTGCCGGTGGCGGAGATTTTGTCTACTCCTATACCTTTTCGCCTGGTACGAGTTGTGAGGTAAGTGATCAAGTGGATGTGTCTATCATCGACCTTTCGGGAGTAGATGCGGGAGATGATTTTCAGATTTGTCAAAGTAATGGCGTTTTGGCGCTTTCCGGTTTTACTCCGGTAGGTGGGGTTTGGAGAGGCCCAGGCATTATTGATTCGATCAATGGACTCTTTGATCCTAGTACTTTGCAAGGGGATGAAATTTACTCACTAGAATATACGGTTAGCAATGACCAAGTCGGCTGTGCGGCCACGGATCGAGTTACGGTGACTGTTTTTCCAGTACCGGAAGCCGCCTTTGAAGTGATTGGTACGACTTGTCTGAATGAACCGATTACCTTGGAAAACAACTCGCTTGGGGTTTGTTCTTACGAATGGAATTTTGGCGATGGTGCCACCTCCACGGAGCAAGTTCCTACTCATACCTACAGCGTGATTGGTGAATATAC
>JAHQWA010000165.1 GCA_019634045.1 Saprospiraceae bacterium | reverse complement strand
GTTCTTCTTTGTATTGAATGGCGTTCGATGTCTGCATCGGACGCACCCCCTTTCTTTCTTGAACACGATTAGCTAGAATAGGAGCGGTACTGATTTGTCCACCCTCAATTTCATATTTGTATTCTACAAATGCTTCCAGAATGGCATTAGCGATAACTTCCTGTCCGGCAGCTGTTTTTAAATAGGCTTCTTCTCTCCGACTACTCAAAAAACCTGCTTCGATCAGGATGCTCGGCATGGCTGTTTCTCTCAGTACCAAAAACCCGGCTTGCTTCACACCTCTGCTTTTTCTCTCAGCTTCTGCAAATCGCTTTTCCACTTTATTGGCTAACTGTATACTCTGTTCTAGAAAGGCATTCTGGAACATACTTAGCATGATATGACCTTCCGGTGAGTTGGGATCATATCCGCCATAGTTTTCCATATAGTTGTCCTCATGCAGAATCGCTGCATTCTCTCGCTTGGCTACCTCAAGATTCTCATCCGCAGTATGCAGCCCCATCACATAGGTTTCACTACCACGAGTAGCACTGCTGCCAGGCATATAGTTGCAATGAATAGAAATAAACATGTCGGCATTATTGCGATTGGCAATGGCCGCTCTTTCCTGTAGCGGAATAAAAACATCTTTATCTCGAGTCAATATAACCCGTAAACCCGGCATGCGTTCTTGCATCAATTGAGCTAGCTTCTTACTGATAGCCAGGGCAATATGCTTTTCTCTGGAATGTGCACCTGAACAACCGGGGTCATGCCCACCGTGTCCGGCATCAATCACAACAGTTTTTACTTCGAATGGTATTTCGGACTTCTCGCTTTCTTTGATAACTTTGCGCACCGGAGAAAACCATTGATGTGAAATGGCATCGCAGGTGGAATGGATGTGACTATGAGTTGAGTCGGATAAGGGAATAGATAATGAAACGTTAATCCCGTTAAGGAGCAAAGGCAGAAGCGCAAGTGTAAACGTTTGGATAAGGGTTATGACTTTTTTAGACATAGGATATGGTAGTGTTTCCTGCTTTTATTTTAGCGGTAATTTTTACAAAATAACGTAATTAATCGATTGAAAACAAAAGTACTTCATACATTTTTCTTTGTCATATTTACGGTCTGGCAGCTTTTTAGCCAAGAGCGGCCTACTTTGAACGTGGATACGGCAAGAAACGTATTAGAGCAACCACAATTGTTGCTCTCGCCACAGGATACGATCCCTTTCGACTCCCTGGGCCTGACAAATGATTCTCTTGGTGTTGCTATAGATACGTTGCTTCCGAATCTGGCGAGGATAACTTATTCTAAGGATTCACTAGAGGCTGAGGTCAATTACGACGCTCAAGATTCTATGATCTACGATATCGCGAGCAAAAAGATTCATTTGTATGGTGGAGCGGTAGTCACCTATCAGGCCATAAAACTAGAGGCTGCACATATTATATTGGATTGGAATACCAATATCGTTACGGCTGAAGCCATGCCAGATAGCACTGGCCGGCCTGCGGGTTTACCCGTCTTTGCGGATGGGGAACAGAACTTCACCGCTGATCGAATGCTGTATAACTTTGATACCAAGAAAGGTGTAGTGTATGATGTAACCACTGATTATAATGATCTGGTCGTATTGGGGAAGAAGTCAAAGTTTATCACCGGAGAAACACCCAAAGACACTAGCGAAATACGCAAGGATATCATCTATAGTGAAAATGCCATTTTCACCACCTGTACTCACCCTGAACCGCATTTTGGGATCAGAAGTAAGCGACAAAAGGTTATTCCAAACAAATTGGTAGTTGTTGGACCTTCAAACCTGGAGATCATGGGCGTACCCACGCCACTATGGCTTCCTTTCGGATTTTTCCCAATCTCTTCGGGTCGCCGTACGGGGCTACTTTTCCCAAGGGATTATGAATATTCACCGGCCTGGGGTTTTGGTTTGCGAGACATTGGTTGGTATTTCCCACTAGGAGAGCACTTTAACTTGTCCGTGACTGGCGATATTTATATCAAAGGTACGTGGGGGGTCCGAGCTCAATCTAACTACAACAAACGATACAAATACACGGGTAACTTTGTTATTGGCTACGACAAGCGTCGGCAAGAAGGCACGGATGGGACCATCACAAGTCCAACCTCATTCCGGCTTACTTGGTCCCACAACCAAGCTGCCTCCGCTCACCCCACCAATCGATTTGGGGGGTCTATTAACTTTCAAACCAATAACTATCAATCTCGAGTCTTCAACGATGCTGCTAATGTCTTGCAGAATCAATTGAACTCGAATTTCAGTTTTACGAAAAACTGGCAGGATAAACCCTTGACGCTATCAGTGGCGTTTTCCCATAGTCAAAATAACAGAGATAGTTCCATTACGGTCAATTTCCCGAACGTACAGTTTGTTACCCAAACCTTGTATCCCTTCCGACGCAAAGTTCCCTTGGGGAAACGCAAATGGTACGAGGAAATCACCTTCCGCTATCAGGGAGAGACTAGGAGTACCTTGACCAACAAGGACAGCATCTTCTTTAGCTCAGAAACTTTGCGTAATGCCCGCATTGGCGCCAAGCACACCTTGAATACGGGAACCTCATTTAAGGTATTCAAGTATTTCAGTTTGAACCCAACCGTCAATTATCAGGAGGTTTGGAACTTCAAAACCCTACGTCGAGATTTTATAGAAGATATTCAGTACGATACCACTTTCAACAGTAGCACCGGGGAACAGGAGATTACCGTAACTCGCTTGGGAGAAGTGGTGGATACGCTGGTGAATGGATTTAAACCCTATCGAACCTTTTCTGCTGGTGTAAGTTTGAATACGCAAATTTTTGGTACCGTTCGATTTAAAAAAGGCCCCATACGCGGTTTACGTCACGTCATAAAACCCTCTCTGAACTTTGGTTTTGCACCGAACTATTTGAATGAAAACCTGGGCTATTATGACTATGTCCAAGATGAATTTATAGAAGATGAATTTGATCGATACTCGATTTTCCAGGGAGGGGTCTATGGCACCCCACCAGCCAGTGAACAGCAAATGGCTATTGGTTATACCCTAAATAATCTGTTTGAGGCCAAGGTGTTTTCCAAAAAAGACTCTACAGAAAGAAAGGTCAAAATACTCGATAACTTTATTGTCAGTGGTCAATACAACTTTGCCGCCGACAGTTTGAAGTGGAGTCAGGTAAGTATGCGGGGAAATACCCGTCTGTTCAAGGGGATGACCAATATCATCATGAATGCTACTTTCGACCCCTACACTCGGGAATACGATGAATTCGGCAGATCTACTCGTATCAATAAGACCGTTTGGAGTGTACGCAAAAGACCCGTGGAATTTGTCCGGGCAAATCTCCGAATGAATACCAACATTACGGTCCAGAAGTTGCGAGCCCTATTTCAAGGTAAGGAGGAGGAAGTAGTGACGGACGTCAGACCGGAGGAAGATGAGTTTGGACGTAGGCGACGAGAACGGCCTCAAGAAACAGATTTTCTCAGCCTCTTCAATAATTTCAGAGTTTCTCACAACATAGCTTTCGAATGGGAACGGATTGGCCCACAGAGAGATACTTTTGAAGTAACTACCCACTCTGTAGATTTGCGTGGAAGCATAGACTTGACGGATCGTTGGAGCATCAATATCAGCCGAATTGGATATGATTTCAAAACCAAAAGAGTGACCTATCCATCATTGGGCTTCAGCCGAGATCTCCATTGCTGGCAAATGGGCATGAACTGGGCACCTACTCGCGGCACTTACAACTTCTTTATCCAAGTGAAACCAGGTTCACTGGATTTCCTACGAATACCTTATGATCAGAACAATGCCGATGGCCTGCGGGCTTTTCAGTGATGTAGCAAGCTATTCCTTACGCGAAAAAAATGACTAACTTGCCAGTATGAAGACTGCTTCAGTTAAAGAATTACGGCAAGCCTTAGCTGAGCGCTCCCCAAAGGAGCTCCTGGATATCTGCCTGCGACTTTCCCGCTTCAAGAAAGAGAATAAGGAATTACTGACCTACCTCCTGTTTGAAGCCTCGGACGAGATGGGGTATATCAATAGTGTGAAAACGATGATGGATGAGGAGTTTGCAGCTATCAATACCCGAAGCTATTTCTACATCAAGAAAAGTGTAAGAAAGATTCTTAAAAACACCAAGAAGTATATTCGCTACTCACCCAAGAAGGAAACAGAAGTAGAGTTGCTCCTTTACTTTTGTGAGAAACTTCGAGCCTTCAGACCTTCCATTTCTCGCAATCGCGTGTTGAAAAATTTATACTACCGCCAAATAGATTTCATTGAAAGGAAACTCGAAAAGCTCCACGAGGACCTTCAGTATGACTATGGCGTAGAACTGGAAAACCTACGGGAACTATAGGAGAAGTAGGGCCTAATTCCTCTTCTGTTAATTCATTACCTAGTACAGCAAAGAAATAAGATTACGCTTCACCCTTTTGGGCAAACAGCAGGACTGCTAGTTGAAATAAGTTCCTTATCTTAACCTACTCAAGGGATAGCCCTTGAGTAGGTTAAGTGTTGCAAACATCAAAACTAAACGAAATGAAAAACCCTTTATGGCTACTTGTTAGCTTACTATTCCTATTACCCGCCTGTACCAATGTGGCTGAGGATTCAGCAGAAGATTCGACCTCGGATGAAGAAGAAAAGGAGATTGTATACAACATCCCCAAAGGATTTGAATTAGAGGAACTATATCATCCCAAAGGGAGCAGCCATGGCTCTTGGGTCGCCCTAGCAGAAGGCGAAAACGGTTTGATTTATGCCAGTGATCAATGGGGAGACCTGTACCAATTCCAAATTCCAGAAATAGGAGCAATCTTAGATTCAACTACGGTAGATAGTGTTGACCTGGAGATTGGACGAGCACATGGGCTACTTTGGGCTTTCAACAGTTTGTATGTCAGTGTAAATGCCAAATGGGAGGATGACGAAGGGGAGCAATTGAGAGAAAATGGCAGTGGGGTTTATCGCCTTCGAGATACAAATGGAGACGGAAAACTGGACAGCCTCAATTTGCTACTAAAGCTCGAAGGGGATGGAGAGCATGGACCACATAGTTTGATCTTGAGTCCGAATGGAGAAGAAATCTACTTCATTGCCGGCAATCACACCCTCGTTCCTGAATCTCTAACAAAGAATAGCCGACTCCCCAATACCTGGGATGAAGACAATCTATTTCCACCCTACCTGGATGCACGCGGTCACGCCAATGACATTAAAGCGCCGGGAGGATGGATTGCTAAAACTGACCCTGAAGGAAAGGATTGGGAGTTGATTAGTGCGGGTTTTAGAAATCCTTTTGACATGGGTTTTAACCAAGATGGAGAGCTTTTTGCCTTTGATGCCGATATGGAGTGGGATATAGGTATGCCTTGGTATCGCCCCATCCGAGTTTGCCATGTGACCAGTGGCAGCGAGTTTGGATGGCGTACTGGCTCTGGAAAATGGCCAGCCTATTATACGGATAATTTGTCTGCCGTAATAAATCTTGGACAGGGATCTCCTACAGCAGTAGTAATGGGAAAAGATCTTGATTTCCCTACCCAGTACAAGAGTGGAATGTTTGTATTTGATTGGAGTTTTGGAACGACCTACTATGTAGAACTAAACCCTACAGGAAGCACTTATAAGGGTGAAAAACAAGAGTTCTTCAGCGGTACTCCACTACCTTTAACCGATGCGATTGCAGGGCGTGATGGAGCTTTGTACTTTGCTACTGGTGGGAGGAAGTTGGATTCTCGTTTCTATCGACTGCGATACACGGGAGATGAAAAAGGAGTGGCTGGGAAGCTAACTTCCGGCGGACAAGGCCAGGAACTTCGTGGACTGCGACAACAATTGGAAAGCTTTCACAATAGCCAACTTCCCGTAGATCTCAATCTTATCTGGGATAATCTTAATCATGCCGACCGCTTTATCAAGTATGCGGCTAGAATTGCTCTGGAGCATCAGCCCCTTACTAGTTGGAAATCGAAATTGCAAGGAGAAGAAGAAGCGGCTAGGATGCTGC
>JAHQWA010000009.1 GCA_019634045.1 Saprospiraceae bacterium | reverse complement strand
GGGATCATAAGGTGGAAGACGGGAAGTATCTGTAAAGCGGGTAATCGCTTCCAGTTCCTCCAAAGCACCACTCTTCTTGAGTTCCTGCTCTTCCTCAGCAGTGATCTCGCCACTTAACCATCGTGCATATAAAGTGTCTTTATCCATAAACATCCCTTTTCGTAGATATAACAGTTAGCCCTTATTATACCCTACACTTTTTTGGATACTTTTCTTAAAGCTTGTAATGCTTTATGCATTCTTTTTTCGATCGCCTTTACGCTTAGATCCAGTAATTCGGCAATTTCTCTGTACGTTTTTTTGTCCATTCGGTTCATTAAGAATACTACCCGTTGATCTTCCGGCAAAGCGGCGATGGCCGCTTCCAATCTTTTTCGAAACTCATCCTCTTCCAATAGGAATTGAGGCGTGAGGTTGGAGGCTTGGGGGTGAGGTTGCTTTTCGAAACGTAAAACGACCTTTTGGTGCGCCACCTGGTTCAGAAAAAGATTATTAGCAACCGTAAAGAGATAGGATTTGACCTTGGCTCGGTCCACTTTGCTACAGTTCTCCCAGAGCTTTCCAAAAGCCTCTTGTACCAGATCTTCGGCCTGCGGTAGGTTTCCGGTTTTGTAATACAGAAAATTGCGTAGCCCCTCAGCCTCCGCCAAAAAGATCGATCCAAATACATCTTCCTTGCAAACCGGATTTTGCATGTTTCGCTTTAGATATTCTTGCTAATGTACAAGGGGCTTTTCGACTGGTAAAAGTAACGAAAAGCGAGGGAACCTTTGTAGGTTAATCCACACTACCTGTATATCAATCGTTAGTTGTGAGTTCTTAATTGTTGATTTGCCCATAAAAATGCCTCATGTGCCCCACTTTTAGGAGGTAAAGACCCACCGCTTATAGTTTTTACTATTTTTTTGAAAAAAGTTTTTGCAGTGCAATTTATTGATAATTAGGTGTTTGTGGCTGGATTTGGACTGTTGTTACTGAAGTGTAACTCTATTGTAACTCGGCTGTAACTACCCACTTATACATTTGCATCGTCATTTGATTCAAAGTAAAAACAAAAAGATTATCCTTTTTAGGAAACATAAAAAACCATCTGTTAGAATTTTTGTGGTCAGCAATTTAGATATAAAAATTGCGACAATAAGGAACAAGACTTTTAGCTAAATCGCTGACTTAAAAGCACAAAAATTATCACAGAAACATAAAAAAATAAGAGATGGCAACGAAGAAAGCAAATAAAGTGAGTGTACAGGACAGACTAGATAGCATCAAGTCAACTGTAAAAGACTTCAACAGCGAAGCAATCAACGTGTCCGATCAACTAGTAGACGCCTCTATTGACACTGGAGCCAAGTGGCAAAAGTTGATGGCAAAAGTATTGGATCAAGGTACCGTGGTAATGGGTAAGCAGCAAGATCTAGTACTTAGCACTTTAGAAGAATTGAAAGGCCAATACAGCACTGGTAATAAGCGTTTTCGCAAGTTGGTGGGATGGAACAATCGCAGAGCTCAAAAAGCAAAGGAGTTGGCCAAGCAAGCGAAAGCTAAAGGAGCAAAAGCAGCCAAGGTAACGGCAACTTCCATTAGCGATCTAGCGAAGGACGACTTGAAGGTGATCAACGGTATCGGCCCAAAAATGGAAAACTTGTTGAACGAAGCAGGTATCTACACTTACTTCCAACTTTCTAAGGCGGCGATCAAGGACCTAAGTCCAATCCTGGAATCTGCTGGACCTCGTTTCAAAACGCAGAACCCTGCTGACTGGAAGAAAGAAGCTAAAAAATTGGCTTAATCAAAAGATAGATTTCTAAATCATATTGAAAATCATCCTGTTGCTCAGCTCTTAAGAGAAAAGCACAGATAAAAATAACCTTCCCTGAAGTTTTTTGTGGCCAGCGTTTTAGTTGGAAAAATTGCGAAAACTTAGGGATCAAAAATAAAGAACAATGGCAAACAAGAAAGTAAATCCACAGAACGAGAAATTTGATTTTTCTGATAGCGTAAATGCTATCCGTGAAACGGCGAAAACAGTAAATACACAAGTACGTCAGTTGACTTCTGAAATCGTTGAAGACTTGAAGGAGAATGGTGAGCAACTGAGAGACCGTGCTACTGCGCCAGTGAAAGAAGCATACGACAAAGCATACAATAGGGTTACTGAAACGGTGAACAGAGAGAAGATTACTAAAGCGGCTAAAGAGGCGAATGAGTACGCGTTGAAAACGGCTACAGAGGTGGTTGACGGAGCGATTGAAAATAGTGAGAAGTGGCAAGGTGTGGCTACCAAAGCAGTGAAAGGTGGGTTGAAGTTGGCAGCCAAGCAGCAGGATATCGTTTTCAATACACTAGAGACGGTGAAGGGACAGCTTAGCGAAAGTGCTTCTCGCTTCAAAAAGTTGTTTTCTAACAACTAGGCGTTTACACGCACAGTAAAAGTTTCAAACAGTACGGAAAGCGCCTCTAATGGATCATTCATCCAGAGGCGCTTTTTTTAACGCTTTAAGTAGAAAATCATGTCACAAAGCAATATAGGTAAGGCTATCAAAACGACAAGGGCAGCGAATGCCATTATGATCAAGGCGGGAGGAGCAATGGTAAAGACTTCTTTCAGAGCCATGAAACAGATCGCTTCTTTATATAGAGAGGCCGGATCCAGAGCCTTCGACTTAGGAAAGGAAGTGGTGAAGCAGACGGTAGATATCGCAGTAGACAATCAGAAAGAACTGATCAAAACCTCTGGACAGGCTTTCAAAGAAGTGACCCAGAGCATTCGTACGCAAGAGGAAAAGAAAGCTGGAGCTAAGAAAGCTACAACAGCAGCCAAAGGGAAGAAGACTAAGCTGGAAAAGAAGGCTGTTTCTATCGATGATTTGTTGGAGTAGTTGATACACCGTAGCAGTCGTGTGTATGACTGCTTTTGTTGTTGTACTACTTATGGCTATCTAAAATAATATTATGCGAATTATCCTATTTACGGGTAAAGGTGGAGTAGGGAAAACCACAGTTGCGGCTTCCACAGCCTTAAAAGCAGCTCAGGAAGGGAAAAAAACACTCATTATTTCTACTGATCCTGCTCATAGTCTTTCTGATGCACTTGATATTACGTTAAGTCCAGAACCAACTGAAATTGCTCCGAATCTTTACGCGCAGGAGTTTGATGTATACTATTCCATGCAGAAGTACTGGAATAATATGCGCAACCTTATGAATACCATTTTCCGCTGGAAAGGAGTGAAGAATGTAGTGGCGGAAGAATTGTCTGTCCTTCCTGGCATGGAAGAGGCTTCTGCCTTTTTGTGGTTGGAAAAATACTACACGGAAGGGACTTACGATGTTATCGTTATCGATAGTGCTCCTACCGGAGAAACACTTACACTACTCTCTCTGCCGCAAGTAGCCAAGTCTTGGATGACTAAGGCTTTTTCTAAAAAGAACCTTGCGGTTAAAACGGTTACTAAGGGCGTGAAGTTCTTTACCGGAGTACCCTTGGACAAAGGTTTGGAAGAAATGGATGAACTCTTCCAGAAACTGGAAAGTATCCAGAAAGTATTCCTCAACCCGGAAGTGGCTTCCATCCGCATCGTGACTAATCCTGAGCGAATGGTTATTAAAGAGGCGCGAAGAGCCTATACCTATTTGCAATTGTATGGCTACAATGTGGATGCAGTTGTGATCAACAGAATCCTGCCAGAAGAAAAAGTAGGGGAGGCCTTCAAGTACTACTTGACTTCCCAGAAGAAATACATCCAGGAGATAGAGGAGAGTTTCAGTCCATTACCAATCTTAAAGGTACAACACCAAGGTAGAGAGGTTTTTGGTATTGAACAATTGAAGACTATCAGCAGTTCTTTGTATGCAGAGCAAGAGGCAGCAGCTGTCCTTTATCAAGACAAGCCTTTTGAGATCATTGAGAATGAGAATGGCTATTTTTTCAAAACACGCCTTCCTTTTGTCGAAGAGGAAGAGATCGAATTGAAGAAATTCGGAGATGAGTTGGTGATTGATCTAGGCAACCGCCGAAGGTCTTTAATGTTACCTCGTTTTGCGAGCTTTTTAAAGCTAGAAGAATATCGATTCCAAGCCCCCTGGTTGGTGGTGTCTTTGGTCAAGTAAAAACTGTTGCCAAACAACAGCGAAACATAGAAAACAACTGCCGGTGAAATCCAAATCTCAAGCGCAAAAGATAGCCAAGCCCTCTATCTTCAGGTTTATGGGAGAGAATGTAAAGGTTTGGATCGAACTATGGCGTGCACGTACGTTCCGCAAGTCGTACCAACTAACCCAAACCGGCGATGGACATCCAGTGCTGATAATTCCAGGATTCTTAGCCAGTGATATATCCTCTTATCCCATCCGCAAGTTTGTGCGAGAACAGGGCTATGCCCCGTACCCTTGGGGGCTGGGAAGAAACTTTGGGGATATCCGTCAACTGAGAAAATTGGTACTACAAATAGAACAACTATATGCTAAGCATGAGACGCCGGTGAGTTTGATCGGCTGGAGTTTAGGAGGCGTCTATGCTAGGCAATTGGCCAAAGAAAATCCGGCGATGATTCGTCAGGTGATTACCTTGGCCTCGCCTTTTGCTGGGATCACGGAGCCGAACAACGCCAGTTGGCTGTACCGCCTCCTGAATGACCATCGACCCATCACGCCGGAGGAACAACAATGGATTGACGACCTCCCTAATCCTCCTGCCGTACCTACGACAGCTATTTATTCTAAGGAGGATGGCGTCGTCCCCTGGCAGACCTGCATAGAACCTATCGAGGATCATTTACATCAAAACATCGAGGTCACTGGCGGGCATTTCGGGATGGGCTATAACCCAGCAACTTTGTTGGTCATTGCAGATCGATTGCGACTCCAAAGCGATTCCTGGAGCGCCTTTGAACCTCCACACCCCTTACCTAAGACCGTAGTCTTCCCTTCCCTATAACGGTACCATAAAACCAGTATAACTTTATCGCATTTGCTTCAAATCCGACAGCAAGTCATTTTACCCTTCTAATTTTTTTCCTTAATTTTCCCATGGATCATTCAACAAAGGACTGTTTAAAATAGTAAGGCAACTTCTAAATCCTCACTAGTAACAACAAAATCAGTTATGGAAAATTTTGTGAGCTTTTTCGAGAATCTGGGAAACGGTGAAAAGTTTCTCTGGATTGTTATTTGTATGAGTGTGTTTTGGATACTGGAAGGGGTTTTCCCTTTGTTCCAGTTCAATTATAAGAAGTGGCGTCATGCTCGGGTTAACCTCGTTCTATTGACCTCGACGATGTTGATCCACGTCCTTTTCGGTGTAGCTACAGCAGGTATATTTATTTGGGCAGGAGCTAATGATTTTGGGTTACTCTATCTGGTAGATTTACCACTCTGGCTGGAAGTGCTATTAGGGGTGATGCTATTGGATCTAATTGCACAATATGTCGTTCATTACTTGTTACATAAGGTCAAATTCATGTGGAAATTCCATATGGTGCATCACAGTGACACTGAGGTAGATGTAACAACAGGTACCCGACATCACCCGGGAGATTATGTCTTTAGAGAACTTTTCGCTTTGTTGGCCATTTTGGCAGGAGGGATAACTTTTGGGGTTTACATTATTTACCGAATTTTAACGGTTCTCATTACCTATTGGTCGCACTCTAATTTGAACATGCCCAAGGCAGTGGATCGGGCATTAAGCTTTGTATTCATTACGCCCAATACCCATAAGTTCCATCACCATTTTGAGCGCCCTTGGACGGATACCAACTTCGGAAATATCTTTTCTTTTTGGGATAGAATCTTTGGAACCTTCGTCTACGAAGATCCTAAGCAAATCCAGTACGGACTAGATGTATTGGAAGATGAACGTGCTAATGACCTAATGTACCAATTGAAGGTGCCTTTTGATAATTCTATCAAGACAGATTACTAGTACGATCAGCATTTCCTGGAAATCAAGAAAGGCCCTGACAGCAGCAAATGCGTCAGGGCCTTTCTTATGAAATCTGTTAGTGCGATCTACACCGACAGCTTTAGATTATTTTCTACCTCCTCTACTAGAGCGAAGGATAAAATAGTAGATCCTGCACAATATTAGCAGGTGTGAAGTAGGTCCAGTCATCTTTTTGGTGCAATAACCTATCCGCAATGATCTCCAAGACGGTAGGGTTAACCCCTAGGCCAAAATGACTTCCCCTCACTTGTATATTCTGATGTATTTCATCTTCTTCTTCCATGCAAAGGTTCCAGGGGACAATACCATCTTCTTTGGTATATACCGCAGTTGTCGGAACTGGAGCCGGCAGTGGGATATCATCAAATAATTCCGGATCTACTCTTCGAATCCGATCTCCCTTGGAGATGAGATTGTAGATCCAAGCTACATTATTCGGTTCTTGAATACCGGCGAAGGGTGATCCAAGCGTGATGATCTGGCGAACTTTATCTGGTACGGCCTTACCTAATTGTCTGGCATAGACACCACCAAGACTCCAGCCAATCAGCGAAATGGGCTCTTGATGATGCTCGTATAACATTTCGACGCGCTCTTGTAAGGATTCCACAAAATCTACATCGGCCGTATTTCTACCCAAATCCCATCCGTAAGGTGTATAGCCTAATTTCCGTATAAATCTACGCATCGGGCCTGTGGACATATCCGTGGAGAGAAATCCGGGCAAAACCAGTACCGGATGTCCATCCCCCTCATTTTGACCAGCCAGAAACCTTCGGTAAGGAATAGAAAATCCCAACTCTGCAATAGCTCGACTCCCTTCGGTCAATAACCAGAATAAAGGAGGACGTTCTACTGAATTTGAATCTCTTCTAAATTTCCACATAGCTCAGCTTTTACAAACAGATGGTCTTCCACTGCAGACCTATGCCATCTGTTCAAGATGATGTTTGTTCAATCGTTTGTTAATTCTTTCGATAAATTTGTAATAATCGTTGGGATAATCGCTAAATTAAGAATGTTATACTATTATTTAACCTAAATCGGCTAATAATAGTTCGATTTTGGACCTTAAAGTGCTATAAAGACAAATAAGCGCAGACTTTGTTCAAAGGGGGTGGAGGAAGCAGAAAAGCCTGCCAGCCTTGCGTTAGAGTAGACTGGAATGTGAAATAATAGCCAAATCAATTGCTTTTTCAGCTAGGGCATTGGCATTAGGGGGAAGGCATGATCTTTTTTTGGCATTATTTCCTATCTTGTTAACCAACTGAAGCGACCTAGAAGCGGTTAAGATTTAGTTTTTTGCATAATACAGAGAGCTGTTTTTTGCCCAATGAGCGATCAAGCCGGAGTGTAGCAACGCTACATGAGGTTTTCGGTTTTCATCGGGAAGAATTCTGATAGCGAAGTAGGGCTGGAATAACCCCTTATCTTAACGGAATAATTGAAATTTATAAGCTTCTCCATTAAACATTAGCGGTGCACTACCTATGGATGGACTATTCAACGATGCTGCCTTTCAAAAAAAGCTAATCGATATAGCTGAAAAACTTGGACAACCTTATGACCAAGTACAAAAAGAAGCTGCCGAATGCCTTAAGGAGTTACAAACCGTACATCAACCTTTGGCTAATATCATGGGTATACAGATTTCTCAGTATATCCTTTCTCGTGCCTATAAAAAGACAATCGATGTAAATCCTAGTGAAGTCAAAGAATTGACTAAGCTGGCGCGACGGTTTCCGATCGCCTTTGTCATGACGCATAAGACCTACCTGGATATGTTTGTCCTGGCCATTACCCTGGCTCGTCATGGTATCCCCTTCCCCTATACCTTCGCGGGGATTAATATGGACTTTTTAGGGTTTGGGCAGATCGCACGACAAAATGGGGTGATCTTCATTCGTAGGTCGTTCAAAGAAGACCTGGTGTATAAGGTAGCACTCCGCCATTTTATCGCGTCCTTGGTTAAGGATGGTGGTCACTTCATGTGGGCCATTGAAGGAACTCGCTCCCGTACCGGTAAGTTGGTTTGGCCTAAAGTAGGTATTCTCAAGTACATCCGGGAGGCAGAAGAGGAGTCTGGTAATGAAGTGAAGTACGTGCCGGTATCCATCGTCTACGATTTGATACCCGATGTTGCGGAGATGACCATGGAGGGCCGAGGCAAGGATAAAAAGCCGGAAAGCTTAAAGTGGTTTTTAGATTACGTCCGCAAGATGGATGGAAGTTTCGGGCGCATTTCTATCCGCTTTGGAATGCCGGTGGAAATCAATGCTGAGAACTCTGTGGAGATCGTTCTTGGAGGAAAGCAAGGACAGTCTTATACCGGTAAACTATCCCGTTTTGCGCTGGAGTTGGTTCACCGGATTAACCAGATTACACCGGTAACTACGGCTTCCCTGATCTGTATCTCCCTGTTAAGTAAATTTTCGCTCAATAAAAACACGATCGAAAGTGATGTGGTGGACCTGATGCGTTTGATCGAGCAGACTAAACCAGATGCTTTGGTCGATAGAGGTAAGCCTATAGGGGAAAGTGTACAGATCGCTTTAAATATTCTCCAGCGCGCCAATTTGATTCTCCAACATGGCGACACCTTGGACGCCAAGTATGTTCTGAATTCTGAAAGTTATCTGCAGGCTACCTATTACGCCAATATGTCGGTACATCACTTGTATCACCGTGCGTTTATAGAACTAGCCTTGCTGCAATCTGCCAGCGTTCCGGGAGAAGAACGGCAAGAAGCTTTCTGGTCTGCGATCATGGAATTACGGTCGTTTTTCAAGTTTGAATTCTTCTACTCCCGAAAGATGTTATTCTCAGATGAGATAGAGGCTAATCTGGAGATCTTGGATCCCAATTGGCCAAAACTTATCGAAGCGCCAAAGAGCAAGAAGTTGGCACTCTTCAAGGAGGCCGAAGTAATTGTGGCACCTGTGGTGCTGTACTCCTATATTGAAGCTTACCGAGTGGTAGCCTATGCGCTCCAGAATTGGAAGCCTGCTCGCGAGTTTAGTGAGAAGGCCTTTATCCAGGAGTGTATGTTTTTGAGTGAAGAAATGCATTGGCAAGGGCGTATCCAGCGGATTGGTTCTGTCTCGAAACCCTTCCTGCAAAATGGTATACGTCTAGTGCAAAACCTGGACCTCATTCCGAGTGTTAAGGACGATAAAAAAGAAGCGATTGAGGCTTTCCAGCAGCGACTAAGCGATATCGCAGATAATATTAGCGAGCTGCAGGGCATCATTCTAAGCAAGCCCGTTAAGACGACTTCCATCATCCCAATTGAGCGGGAAATCGTTCCAGGCTCCAAGACCGAGGCCCTGACCAATAGCATCATGGCTGGAGAATTAGGACCGCAGGTCGGTGCTTTTTTCGACCTCGATCGAACTCTAATCAAAAACTTTTCGGCCAAGGAATTTTTCCAGACACGCTTGTTGAGTGGTAAAATGACGGCGAGAGAAATTGTGGCCCAGTTTGCGGGGGTACTGGTGTATGCGATGGGCAATGGAAACTTTGCGGGTTTAGCTGCAGTAGGAGCGCAAGGGGTGAAGGGGGTGAAAGAGGAATTGTTCATAGAAGTGGGAGAGGATGTCTATCACAAGCATCTAGCGGATGAAGTCTACCCTGAATCCCGGGCACTAGTGAAGGCACACCTAGCCATGGGGCATACGGTGGCCATCATCTCGGCTGCGACCCCTTATCAGGTAAACCCGATAGCGCGTGATCTGAATATACATCATGTGATGTGTACGCGCATGGAAGTACAAAAAGGCAAATTTACCGGAAACATCGTAGAGCCAGCCTGCTGGGGTGAAGGCAAGGCGCATGCAGCCCGCTCCCTGGCTAAAGATTTTAACCTAGAGCTTACGAAGTCTTACTTTTATACAGATAGCGCAGCGGATGCCCCATTGCTAGAGATTGTGGGCAATCCTCGTCCGATTAATCCAGATACGAAGCTATCGGCTTTAGCCTTTAAAAATAACTGGCCGGTATACCGGTTCGACGATGAGGCCCGCCCAGGACTAACCAACTTTGTACGCACCGGCGTAGCCTTGGGGAGCTTGATCCCTGCGGTGATCTCCGGCGTGACCAAAGGTGCTTTTAGCCTGTCTTGGCAGGATGGGGTCAATTCCTTGATGGCCTCTGTAGGAGACTTTGTGGTCAAGGCTGCCGGCATTGAAATGGTAGTCAAAGGTCAGGAACATCTCTGGTCCCAACGCCCTGCTGTATTCATTTTCAATCATCAGAGTAGTGCGGACTTATTTATAGTGTCGAAATTGATTCGGAAGGATGCTACAGGAATCGCGAAGAAGGAGTTGAAAAATATGCCCATTATCGGTCAGCTCATGGCAGCCTCAGGGGTTATTTTCATTGATCGGAAAAATCGCGAGAAAGCGATTGAGTCGATGAAGCCGGCCGTTGATGCCCTCAAGAGTGGAACTTCCATCATCATCTTCCCGGAAGGAACTCGAAGCCGCGATTATCGCCTGGGGCCCTTTAAGAAAGGGGCTTTTCATTTAGCGATGCAAGCTGGCGTACCAATTGTACCCGTAGTAATCCGCAATGCCCATGATGCTATGCCTCGAGGCACCAATATACTCCGGTCTGTAGCCATTGAGGTGGTTGCTTTCCCACCCATTTCCACTAAACGCTGGAAGAAAGAGAAATTGAATGAGCATATCGCAAAAGTTCGATCTATCTATCTAAAGGAATTGGGCCAGGAAGAACCCACGCAAGAAAAGACCAATGGGCAATTGGTCAAGAAATAGTCGATCTAAACTGATAAGCATATGAAACTTAAGGTTGGCCTACTCGGCGGCGGTTCCTGGGGAACTACCGTAGCTTCTCTTACCGCTAAAAATACCCCGACGAAGATTTGGGCGAAGAATGCCAAGACAGTTGATGAGATCAATAAACATCATCGCAACGAGAAATACTTGCCAGGCGCAAAACTCACAGAGTCCTTGAAAGCCACCCATTCCTTAAAAGAAGCGGTCGAAGATGCGGATGTCATTGTCATGGGCATCCCCTCCCATAGTTTTCGATATGTACTCAATGATGCGAAGCCATATATCCGGCCTTGGGTGCCTATTGTTAGCCTTTCCAAAGGATTAGAGCAAGGGACAAGAATGCGCATGACAGAGGTCATCGAAAGTTTGATGCCAGGCCACCCAGCGGGCTTATTGACTGGACCCAATTTGGCAAGAGAGATTGTTGCCGGGCAAGCGGCCGCCAGTGTGATTGCCATGGTGGATGATACGATTGCGACCGCCTTACAGAAGATCTTCCGAACAGGCTTATTTCGCGTATATACCAATGATGATGTGATTGGATGTGAATTAGGGGGAGCCTTGAAGAATGTGATTGCCATCGCCGCAGGGATGGGAGATGGCGCCGGCGCTGGGGATAATACTCGAGCTGCTGTAATCACTCGAGGTTTGGCAGAGCTGACGCGCCTAGGAGTAGCCATGGGGGGAAGACCACAGACCTTTGCAGGATTGGCAGGGATGGGGGATTTGGTTGCTACCTGTATCAGTAGCCTTAGTCGAAACCGACACGTGGGGTTCAATTTGGGTAAAGGCAGAACACTAGATGAGATCATTGAAGAAATGTCCATGGTGGCGGAAGGCGTGAAAACCTGTGAAGTGGTCATGGAACTAGCGGAGCAATATAATATTGAAATGCCGATTTCTCATGAAGTCTATAAAGTAGTACACGAAGGTAATACGGTAAGAGATGCTTTTAAGGGACTTCTTCGCCAACAATCTGGTGCCGAGTCTGATCCAGGGTAGAGGAGGGATAGAGGGCAGAAGCCAGCGGACAAAACTTCAGCGGGTCAGTCCATAGTCTTTGGTCGATAGTAGTTAGAATGCTTGTTCAGCTGGCACATTATCAGGAAAAAATAGCTATCCTACCTAAAAACGATGATCTACCGACCATGGACCGATTACTCAATCCAAGCCATGATTCGAGAAAAACTAACGATCTAATGATCAACTTCACCGGTAAGGCCAGCGATTTCTTGAAAATAGGAGTGAAAGCAGCAGAACGAGGCCGGTTGGATGAACTAAAGGAAATACTGGCGCAAAAACCACATTGGTTACATAAAGTAGGTTCGCATGGGCGCACCATGCTTTGGGAAGCCTGCCATAAGGGACGTCTGGAAGTTGTTCAATACTTAGTAGAACAAGGAGCTGATATCCATGCCTGCGGCTCCCATTACACACCCTATTTCGTGGAAGTCAGTTGCCTGGCGATTGCCCAATACAAAAAGAGAAGTACGGTAGTCAAGTATCTGATCGGACAAGGAGTTGAGTTAGATATTCACAATGCGGCTTTCCTTGGGCAACTTGATCGGGTTCGTCACCTACTGGAGCTAAACCCCAAGGTGCTGGACTTGGGACATCCGCAGCACATCATGGCACCCAAGAATCAGCGAGACATTGATTTTACGTCAGCCGCCTCTTCCTGGGCCACACCTTTATGTTATGCACTTCGTGGTGCCGATGTCCAAACGGTTGCTTTCCTAATAGAGGCAGGAGCTACCATAAGGCCTTTTTCCAAACAGCTATTCATTGCTGCGGATGATGAGCCGGAGATGGTACGTTTATTGCTGGAAAATGGCGCTGATCCGGCCTTCGCTCCCAGGGCCTTACCCGATAATGAAGAATTATTCCAAGTGGTTTCGGCTCACGGAATTCCTTTGCCTAGTCAAGAGGAGTTAAGCGCTCATCTGGTCTATTTATGTAGAGGAGATAATGGAGGGAACGTGAAAGAGGTGACTCGTTTGCTGCAACATGGGGCAGATATCAACTTTCAAGATAAAAAATGAAAAACAGCACTCCATCGCGCTACCAAAGCTGGTTTCTTAGCCACCTTGGAAACCCTCCTCTCACATGGCGCTAAACTAGAATTAACGGACCTAAATGGAGAGACCCCTCTCTTTGAACCTATCCGGTCTACCATCAAAGACCAAGATAAGCGAATTCAAGCCTTGCAGCTACTACTCAAGGCTGGTGCCGATCGACAACATCGAAACGATAAAAGGAAGACTCCTTTGGATCTAGTAGATAGATTAAGAGAAGAGATTAAGATGACTTTCATAGATTTACTAACCACTACAAAGTAGAGCTTGGCAACATAAATAAACAAGCCGCGCTGCATAAATCCGGAGTTTTACGTAGCCAAGTCAGGAGAAAGTTCGGATATTTCGCATCAGCTTTTAATAAGAAATTTATGTTACAAAGTACGAGCCACTTCGAAAAGTCACGACGGTAATAGATGCTAAGTTTTTGAACTATACAGCCAGTTATAGTCGATTCCTGCCAATTAAGTCAGTCCTGAGGTATTTCCCTGATAAATAGATTCTTACATTTGCTGCTACATAATTTTACTTACTGTCTCCCTATCCTTTGAATCCTTCAACATTTTGCAAGAAACCAATTACTACTTCAATACGAATATTTATGAAAGTATTACGCTTAACTTATGTATTAGCCTTGCTTATCGCCTTTTCTGCTTGTAAAAAAGATAAGGATGAAGACCCCATTTGCACCCAAGATGACTGGATCGGAACCTATACAGGAACAGCAGATTGTGATGGAAATTCTGATCCTGCTACAGTCACGATCACAGCTAGTGGAGACAATATTGTGATAAGATACTCGGCAGGAAATACGACGACGACCTTTGATCCGCTTCCAGTGACCAATTGCATGTTGGAAAGAACGAGTACTGCTGGCGGAGTGACAGGTTCGGTCATGGCTACACTCGATGGAGATAAGTTCTCCTTAACAGAATCCGTTACAGGGGGGAGTTTTAATATAAACTGCCAAGTGGAAGCCACGCGCGACTAGCATTCTTGATTAGGGAAAGTACAATTATAAGGCATGGAGAACAAAAGATTCCTCATGCCTTATGTATTTTAGGAACCCTTACCATTTCAGGACAGTAAGGTGGACTTCCTCTTGCATAAATAACTGAATCCATGAGAATAACAGAAGTAGATTCCTACATAACGAATGCTCCAGCAGAACATCAAGGTACGCTAAGGGCATTACGGGATTTGATCTTTGAAGCTGTCCCTCAAACAAAAGAATCTTTCAAATGGAAGCAGCCGGTTTACACAACGGAAAAAGACTACCTATACCTGAAGGCTAACAAGGGGCATGTCAATGTAGGATTTTTCAATTTCGAAAAGGTGGAGAACCCTGCCTATCCGCTGGAAGGGACCGGGAAGAGAATGCGGCATATCAAGATCAAAAATGTGGTTGATTTTGATTTAGAACAATTACGGGAGATGATTATACAAGCCTCCAAGTTTACTTAGAATTCATCGACCACTCAAACCCTTCCCGCAACAACCGATAAACTCCATCATTTAACTGTTCCGGGCTACTGACCCGGATATGATGCGCATATTTGCCGCGGTACTCCGTGACCCGTTTAATTCGATCTGATTCAACCGGATTATCACAATAGAACTTAATATCCAGCTCTTTCTTCATAGGCTTGATGATGAGCCATGCTTTCTTACTAGTCACCACAATGCTATGTACTGCCACGCCTAGGTGGAAGGGCTCCCATTGTACCAACATCTGTACGAGATCATCAAAGGCGAGAACTAGTTCATCTGATTTCCCTTCAAAGAGCGAATCTAGATCCACCTCATTACAAATGTGAGATTGATTATCCTTCTGAAATACGCGCTCACATTTCGGGCAGCTCCACATCAGTTATCTTTTAAGGAAGAAGAAGTCATGCTTTTTCCAGTTTTGGCAATTTAGAGAGAATAGTCCCTAATTTCATTGCCTTGGCGGAATCTCCTTGGATTTTCAAGCGCCCCTGAATAAAGGCCGCCTGCAAGTTCATCTTGCCCTGACCAATTTTAACCAAATGCTGGTCAGCAATCGTGAAGGTGCAATCTGGTTCCTTGACTTTGCCCTTACGCACTACTGGAGGCGATTGATTTAAGTCTACCCGCCATTCTCTTGGTACATCTCCAGTCACAATGAATTGGAACAAGCCGTTGTTGGGCTTGATATGTTCAGCATTGAGCTTGAGGTGCTTTTTGAAGTGTCCAAAAATAGCATCCGAAGCGGCTGCTTTAGGCTTCTTTTTGGCCTTAGATTTTTTGTCTTTCAGGGCCAAAATGGCTGCCTCTAGTTCATTAGCAGATTCTCGGAGGTAGCGAGAAAATACATCTATATCTGGCATCGTATCGGCATCAGAGGTAGGGCTGAGGGTGATTAAGCCATTGTAGCTGAATACGGTGATGATCAAACCCATGCCATCAATGATCGGGGCCATGCCCATGATGGATAGTAGTTTGTGCCCATTTAGGTATAATGGGAACTGTGGTCCGGGAACGTTGGTAATTGTTAGATTAAATACCGGATTATGCATTTCTGATATCTGAAACCGGGTATATAGCCTAGCCGCTTGATTCGCAACGCCAAAAGGAATAGCCTCCGCCATATTGGCCAAAGTCTTAGCACCTAGTGCTCCTTGATAGCTCTTACCACGAATCGTATTTTCATGGATGGCCTCTAGCCGCTCAATCGGATCTTCTATATTGGTCGCCAATTGAATCAACATGGAGGAAACCTGGTTGCCAGCATCGTGATCCTCCGCCTTTGTCCGCGTTGAAATAGGGACCATGGCCACCAAAGGCTTGATGGGCAATTTTTCTTTTTCTTTAAGGTATCTTCTCAATGCACCCGCGCAGATGCCAAGTATTACATCATTCAAAGTCACTTCCATGACCGTCTTCAGGGCCTTTACTCGATCTAAAGATAAAATGGCTGAATTCCACTTCCGTTGAGCAGAACGCAGACCATTCAGGGGAGTCTGCGGTGCAGTAAAGGGGGCAGTGGGTAATTCCAACTTGTTGACCCTAGTAAGTACACCTGTTTTAAAGGATGCGGTGACAGCTTCCGTAAGGAGCTTCGGGAATTTTAATGGTTTTTCAACAAAGCTCATTGAACTTCGTAGCACCATCTCTACTTCGTTTGGCAATGGCTCCGGTTTCCAAGGCCGTGGCTCCGGAATCGGCTTGGCTTCCGCTGTAAAGTCAAAAAGCAAGCTCAAGAGACTCGCACCTCCTACACCATCGATGGCTACGTGGTGAATCTTAGAAATAACAGCCACAGAACCAGCAGGTACCTGAGGAATAGCATCCAATCCTTCCACAAAAGTGAAAGACCAAAGCGGTCGAGACTGATCCAAAGGATCGCTAAAAATCTGCGAAGCAACCTTACGCAAACTCTTCCAACTGCCTGGCTTCGGCAAAGCAATATGGTGAATATGCATATCGATATCAAAATTGGGATCATCTACCCAATAAGGATAATCAATCTTAAACGGTACATATAAAAGTCGCTTCCGCAACTTCGGGATCATATGAATCCGGGAGAGAATGGTCGAACGAAATTGGTCAAAGCCCAAGGAGCCTTCAATGACGGCCACACTTCCGATATGCATAGGGCTGGTGGGAGACTCGATGTATAGAAAGGTCGCATCCATGCCCGAAATAGGCTTCACGTTGGAATTGGTGAATTGCTTAAGTATCTTGTCTAGCACGCTTTAAGGATTTTTTAATTTGCCGAAGGATCGCATTGCTGTCAGGTTCTAAGATAGTAAACTTATTGTTGTTTTGTAACTGCAGTGTAACTGAATTGTAGTAAATTTCAATCTGTGTATTCTAGTGTCATTTTAAGCGCCTATGCTTAGCTTGGCGACTTCATAAAATAAAAGACGATATGTCTGTAAAAAAAGATGAAACGGCATCCTTCATGCTTCGCTTTACGCAGAAGATTTTCAATAATGAATCAGGAGAGCCACAGGTGCAATGGAGGGGGAATATTCGCCACGTGCAGGGTGGAGAAGAGCAGCGATTTTCGAAGTTTGATGATGTAGTTTCTTTCATCCAGAGCAAATTAGCAGATCTGACCATACAGGCTATGGAGGATAAGCCGATTGAGGAGCAAAAAGGGATTCTCTCGAAGAGTTTTGACATGTGGAAGAAAATGGCTTTTGAAGGGCCCAAGATGGTGATGGAGACGATCAAGGATCCGAAAAAAGGAATGGCGCAAATCCAGGACCAAATCCAGGATCTCAGTCATCAAGTAAAGGATGAGATCAGCCAAAAACTGGAAATTGATACCTGGAAAACGGCTTCCAAGTCAGATTTCAAGGAAATCATGGAGAAGCTTTCTGCTATTTCAGCAGAAGTATCAGCTTTGAATGCAAAAGTAGACCAGTTGGCTCAAAATCAGTAGTCGGTGATAGCTATTGAAGATCAAATAGCGGAGCTGCGGACTTGGCGAGATCGAGTCGGCTTGCGGGTACAAACCTTGGGGAATTTCCAGTTGTGGAGAGATGACCAGGCTATTGGCTCCAAGGAGTGGGGGAGAGATGTGTCTCAACAATTATTTCAATTCTTGGTGACTAATCGCCACCGTCACGCCCTACATAAAGAACAGATCATTGATCGAATCTGGGTAGATGGGAAAACCGGCCAGCAAAACTTCAAAGTCGCTCACCATGGTGTAACGAAGGTGCTGGAACCGGAGCGAAAAAGCCGAACCGAATCACAATATATCATCAGACAAGGAGCTACCTACCAGCTTCGCTTCGATGAAATATGGATTGATGTAGAAGCGCTAGATCAATTCGTCGCACTTGGTAATCAGGCACTGCTAGATGATCCCGGACTGGCTCAAGAGGCCTACCGAGAGGCTATCAATTTGTACCAAGGGGTGTATTTACCCAACCGATTGTACGAAGACTGGTCAAGTGAAGAACGCGAACGGATCCAACTCATAGCACTAGGTGCCATCATCAGCCTCAGCGAGTTGTTGGTAAAAGACAATCCTATGGAGAGCATCCGTCTGACCCAGCAGGCCTTACAGATTGATAGCACCTGGGAGGATGCCTATCGTATACAAATGGAAGCCTATTTCGCCAAAGGCAATCGCCCGATGGCTATTAAGACTTACCAACAGTGCCAGAAGGTGCTAGACCAAGAATTTGGGATCGAACCACTGCCCGAGACCCAGCAGATGTATCGGAAGATCCGGGGCGTCTAAATGGCAGAAGCATACGCTCAAGCCACACCACCTCTTCCTACCCGGCTAGTTTTCTACTTTTCTCCACTTTTCTCGCTTCAAATCGAACTGCGAACCCGCCAAACTTGGAAAAGCTGTTCTCAAGGGCTCATATTCTGGATTGACTGCATGCGCTCCCCAGATCCCTAACATCAACTTTAGTCCCGCTTGGGGTTCAGGGTATTGCCCTTGATCGTTCGTTTCATTTATCCATTGATTCAGGATGTCGGCGTGTTCTCGCAACACCGCTGTATAGGCGGGATCCTTGGCGAGATTGTGTAATTCAAAAGGATCATCTTTCAAGGAATAGAGCTCTTCTGCGGGGCGCTCCTTTGAGAAAAAAGGCTGTTGTAGGCTATCTAATTGACCTTCCTCGGAAAGTTGATGCATAAGTTTTACGAAGGGAACTTGATCGACATCCATGTAGGTTGGCTGCGTATAAGAGCGGTCCGTCATGAAGTTTCTGATGTACTTAAAATCTTTTGTCCGGACGGATCGAATGCGATCAATGGTGAAGTCGCAGCGATCTCGGGTCGAGATCACATATTGTCTCGGTTGAATGGCAGTACTGAAGATATCTTGGCCTTCCATATAAGCCGGAATAGAAATTCCTGCCAAGGCCAAAGCGGAGGGCCCTATATCTATTCCACTGACTAGTGCATCATTTGTCTGTTCTTTGCCGATTTTGTTACGATTGGAGTAGTCTGCGATCAATAGAGGAACCCTAAGCCCTCCTTCGTATAGAAACTGTTTGTGGCGGGTTAGCCTCATGCCGTGGTCTGAGAAAAAGAAGACGATGGTGTTTTCTAGCAAACCATGCTCCTCCAACTGCTTTATGATCTCTCCCACTTTGGCATCAGTGATTTGGATGGCGTCTAGATGGTTGGCATATTCCTCAATGATGGTCGGATGATCCGGCAAATAGGGGGGGAGTTCTACTCTGGCCCGGTCAACCGGATTTAGCACCCTTTCTTTAAAGGTGGAAGAAAAAATTTCCTTGCCACCCGATAACTGGATTTGCCCAAAAAAAGGAGCTTTCGCTTTTAAGCCCGCTAGATCTATCGTTTCTCCCTTTTTGCCATATAAAGGGTGCTGGAAATAGTCTTGACTATATAGTTTTTTACGGTCATAGGAGAAATTATAGTCGTCTTTCCCATTGTTAAAGGTGAAGTATCCAGCTGCCTGAAAGATTTCTGGAATAGTCTGGATCGAATCGGGAAGGTAGATGGCTGATTCTGGGGTGCGGGAGCTATGGTGGTTGTGTAGACCGAGCGTCGTAGACATGATCCCAGTGATGATACTGGAACGACTTGGAGAACAAACTGGAGCAGGCATAATGGCGTTTTGGAATAAAACCCCTTGCCTGGCTATCGCGTCAATGTGTGGAGTTTCCACTAGGGTAGAACCATAGCAACCGAGGAGAGGCGAGGTATCCTCGAGCATGATCCAAAGTATGTTGGGCGATGAATCCGTATCAATCCGCTCCCCGCAACTATAATGGCCTAGGAATAAGACGACAAAAAATAAGGTGTAAACTTTTTTCTGAACTACCATCTAACTGAATTATTGGAAATTGAAGGTAGCAAAAGTGTCCGGCCTCCACAATCCATTAGCAGGTAAGGACCTCAATTAGCCCTGGGACATCCTGCTTTTACTCACCTAATGCTTTATTCGAGCGATTCGCTTTTCTGTTTTAGCAATTGCCTGCCTATATTTGCCGCCAAATCGATCAAATATGAAGATACTGCTATTAGGAAGTGGAGGTAGAGAGCATGCCTTTGCCTGGAAAATGAGCCAAAGCCCCATGTGTGAAGCCTTATTTATTGCTCCGGGCAATGCGGGTACGGCAGCTCATGGAACGAATGTGGACTTATCCCCCAATGATTTTGAAGCGGTGGGCAATTGGGTAGAAGCGCAGCAGATCGATATGATCGTCGTAGGGCCAGAAGAGCCTTTGGTACGAGGAATCTATGATTATTTCCAGCAAGACAGATTTTCCAAACTAGCTGTCATTGGGCCTTCCCAGGCGGCGGCACAATTGGAAGGCAGTAAGGCCTATGCCAAGGCTTTTATGGATGAATTTGGCATTCCGACGGCAGCGTACCGAGAGTTTACTGCCGACCAATTGGAGGAAGGTCTAGCTTACTTGGCTACCCAACCAACGCCCATTGTCCTGAAAGCGGATGGATTGGCTGCTGGCAAAGGGGTGTTGATTTGTCAAAGTGTAGCCGAAGCGCAAGCAGAACTGAAAGAAATGTTAGGCGGGAAGTTTGGCTCGGCTAGTAGCAAGGTAGTGATTGAGGAATTCCTGGATGGCATTGAGTTTTCAGTATTTGTGGCTACAGACAGTAGGGATTATGTTACGCTTCCCGTGGCTAAAGACTACAAACGAATCGGAGAAGGAGATACGGGCTTGAATACAGGAGGTATGGGATCCATTTCCCCGGTACCCTTTGTGAACGAGGAGTTGATGCAAAAGGTAGACCAACGCATTATTCAACCGACAATCAAAGGAATTCAGAAACGCGACCTAACCTACAAGGGCTTCATTTTTATTGGACTAATTCGAGTTAATGGAGAGCCTTACGTGATCGAATATAATTGCCGCATGGGAGATCCCGAAACGGAAGTGGTCTTCCCTCGACTAGAAAATGATCTAGTCAGTTTGTTGCAAGCAATAGATGAAGAAGGCGTGGGAGAGTTTGAGGTAAAGGAAGATGCAAGAGCTGCCGCTGCTGTGATTGTGGTGTCTGGAGGATACCCACAGGCCTATGAGAAAGGTAAAGCCATCACCGGAGTGGAGCAGACAGAAGGTAGTCTTATCTTTCATGCCGGAACCCGAATGGAGGGTGAAAACTTATTGACTAATGGCGGACGAGTAATTGCCATTACGTCTTATGGTGAAACATTCCAAGATGCCCTGGCGCTTTCGAATCAAAATGCAGAAATTATTCAATTTGAAGGAAAGAACTACAGACGTGATATCGGATTTGATCTGTAGAAAATTCCCATATGCATCCCTATACTACCCATCAAATCGCTGAAGTCGTTGGCGGCTTGATAGTACCTACGCATGCTCCCGTTCTAGAGATAAGGCAGGTTACGCATGATAGCCGTAGGATACCGAAGATTACCGGCCAGCTCTTTATGGCACTGCACGGGCCAAGGCACGATGGCCATACCTATCTAACGGCTGCTTATCAGGCCGGACTGAGAGCTTTTTTGATTGATCAGGAACTACACCACGAAAGCTTCCCAGGTGCTACTTTTATCCAAGTCGAAAATACGAACCTGGCCCTGCAAAAGTGGGCTGCTTTTCATCGACATCTTTTTAAATTGCCAGTCATCGGAATTACGGGGAGCAATGGGAAGACGACGGTCAAGGAGTGGCTATTTCAGCTATTGGAAGAATATTACCGGATTGTCCGCAGTCCTGCCAGTTATAACTCTCAGGTTGGGGTACCCCTATCTGTACTTCAAATTAGTGCTCAAGATCAGCTCGGAATATTTGAGGCTGGGATTTCTGAAACAGAGGAAATGCAACGTCTCGCCCCGATCATTGACTGTACCATTGGACTGTTCACTAATATAGGAACGGCACATGCAGCGGGTTTCTCCGACCAAGCCCAAAAAGTCAAGGAGAAGCTACAATTATTTGCCCAGGCCGAAGTATTGATTTACTGTAAAGATCACGAAGCTATAGCGAAGGTCTTGCAGCCCTCCTCCCTCAAAACCTTTTGCTGGTCAACACAAGGCCCAGCGGATCTTACGATAGAAGATATCCAAATTGCTCGGGAGCATACTGCAATCACAGCTCTCTATCAAGCAGAACGGTTGACAATAGATATTCCTTTCATCGATCAAGCTTCGATCGAGAATGCGATTCATTGCTGGGCCGTCTTATTGTATTTGGGAATACCGCCAGATCGGATTGCCCAACGAATGAAGATACTAAAGCGGCTAGAACTTCGATTGGCTTTGCGGGCGGGTGTCAATCATTGCATACTGATTGATGATACCTACAATGCAGATCTTACCGCTTTAGGAAATGCCTTGAATTTTTTGGATCAACAGCCCAAACATCTAAGGCGTAGTTTAATCCTATCTGATTTTTTACAGAGTGGTTTAGCTCCGGAAAGCCTATACCAAGAAATAGCCAAACTTATTCAAACGGCTAATGTAGACCAATTGATTGGGATTGGGGAAAAGGTGCCTTTGATTGCTGCTTTTCTTCCAGAAAGTGTGCGTACGTACTTTTTTCCAGATACCCAGACTTTCCTGCAAGAAGATGTAAGTCGGTATTTTTCAAATGAAATCATTCTCTTAAAGGGAGCTCGCTCCTTTGCTTTCGACCGAATTAGTCAATCCCTTAGTGCCCAGCAGCACCGAACGGTGTTGGAGGTGAATTTGGAGGTACTTTCGTCAAACCTGTTGGCTTTTCAGCAGGTACTAGAGCCAGATACAAAGGTGATGGTCATGGTGAAAGCCGCAGCTTATGGAATCGGGAGTTTGGAGGTGGCGCGCCGCCTGGCCTACCTTGGTGTTGATTACCTGGCGGTGGCTTACGTGGATGAAGGTGTGAAGCTGCGACAAGCTGGTATAAGTTTACCCATCCTGGTGCTGAACCCTGAACCCTCAGCCTTCACTAGTCTATTGCGTTACGAGCTAGAGCCTGAGATTTACACCCTGAATCAGCTCAAAGAATTAGAGGAATACCTTGCGGATGGAGAAGACTTGAAGGTGCACCTAAAGATTGATACAGGTATGCACCGCTTGGGCTTCGCGGAAGACGATATGGATGGGATTATTGAGTATGTACAGCAACACCGGCATATCAAAGTGAGCTCTATTTTTTCACATTTGGCTGCTAGTGAAGATTCGCGAGAAGACGACTTTACTAGGAGACAGGTGCAAGCCTTTCAAACTCAATATGAGAAATTGTCTTTGGCACTGGGTTATCGCCCCATCCGGCATCTGTTAAACAGTGCAGGAATCATGCGCTTTCCCGAACATCAAATGGAAATGGTTCGTTTGGGGATTGGACTTTATGGTGTATTGGGAGTAGATGACCACAGCGCTGGACTGCAGCCTGTGTTAACCTTAAAAGCGACAGTTTCTCAGCTCAAGTGGTTGGAACCAGGAGATACGGTGGGTTACGGTCGTGTGGGTAAGCTTACGCGCCGAACGCGCTTAGCTACCATTTCTATCGGATATGCCGATGGGGTACCGCGCAAGATTGATCCCCGCCTCTATCAGGTCTACATTCATGGCCAACCCGCCCCTATTTTAGGACGAGTTTGTATGGATATGTGTATGGTAGACGTAACGGATATACCCAAAGTCCAGTATAAAGATGAAGTGGTCATCTTTGGAGACAAGCCGAGCGTAGAGGATTTGGCCGCTGCCAGTGATCGAATTGTGTATGAAATACTGACTGCCATCTCTACTCGGGTACAGCGACTGTATACCTCCTAGCTATGGACTAGCTAAAATGAGTTGGAAGCTTTCAGCAGCCCCCCTTTTTAATTCATTTTATAAGAACCGCTTGGAGTTGTCAAAGCAAGGGAATAATAAAGAATGTAAGTTTTCGGTTATGATATTGATGCGCTAATTCTTCAGCTTTAGTAAAACGTTAACAGGCTTTTTGGTCATAGTACACCCGTTTTTAGCTAGCTTCTTAGTAATTTTGCGCAGTTTTTTAGTTCAGAATGGAAATCTCAAAAGCATGAATGAAACAACAAATTGGTGGAGAAGGACTATGGTTACCTCTATTTGGGTCTTAATCCTATGTGTGTCCTTTGTTAACACTGGATTTGGTCAGGAGGAAGATCCGATCTTATTTGAGGTAGATGGAGTCCCGGTTTATCTTTCGGAATTCACCTATATCTACAACAAGACCAATGGAAAGCAGGCGGATTACTCTCGAAAATCTTTGGATGAGTATCTGGATCTTTACGTAAAGTTCAAGTTAAAGGTCCGCAAAGCCAAATCCATGCAATTGGACACCATTCCAGCCTTAAACCAGGAATTGGCAGGGTACCGCAAGCAGTTGGCAGACTCGTACTTATTGGATAAGCAGGTGGTGAAGAACTTGGCTCAGGAAGTGTACGATCGCAAAAAACAGGATGTCGACATTAGCCATATTTTTGTAAGTATATTGGCTAATCCGACTCCCCAGGATACGGCCGAAGCCTTTCAACGAGCTTTGGCGATTAAGAAAAGAATAGAGGGCGGTGCTAAATTCGAGGAAGTAGCTCTGGAAGTTTCTGACGATAAATCAGCGAAGAACAATAGTGGACGGATCGGTTTTATGACCGCAATGTTACCTGCCGGTATGTATGGCATAGAAACGGTAGCTTATGAAGGGGAGCTGAATAAGGTCTACGGCCCTATGCGTAGCAATAGTGGTTATCACTTAATTCGGGTGAATGCCAGAAGGCCCGCCTTAGGAGAGGTAGAAATTGCTCATTTATTGATTCGTACTAATCCGGAAAATGAAAATGCACCGAAAGCTAAAATTGACAGTATCCATACAGCCTTGGAAGCAGGTGCTACTTTTGAGGACTTAGTGCAGAAACACTCTGAAGATAGCAAAACGAAAGGCAAGAATGGATACATCGGCTTTGTTGGGATTAGCCAATTAGCCAAGGTATTTGAAGATGCCATGTTTAGTATCAAAGAGGATGGGGGCTATTCTGCGCCTTTTCAAAGTCAGCTGGGATGGCACATCATTAAGAGAATTAGTAGACCTGGCATACAACCCTTTGAGCGCGAGAAGAGTCGTTTAGAACAGGCGGTCAGTAAAGATAGTCGCTTAGCGATCGCCAAAGCTAAAAAGTTAGCTGAGATTAAAAAGCAAGGAAATTACCGTGAGCATAAAGAGGTGTATGACAGTTTTGTGTCTGGCTTGGACAAAAACTTTTTGACCTTCCGATGGCGACCTAATCTTCCGAAGCCGGATCAGACGCTTTTCACTTTAGGTAAGAATTTTAAGCCTACGCTGGGCGAATTTGGAGAATACCTAGGACGTTCTTCGCGTGATCGAATGCGCTTGGCTCGTTCAGGAGATGTTAATGGCGTAGTAAGAGCCTTGTATGATAGCTTTGTAGATGAGCAGGTCATGAAATTCCAGGAAACCCAACTGGAGATTACCAATCCTGACTTTAAAGCTTTAATGCGCGAATATGAGGAGGGAATCCTATTATTTGAAGCGACTAAGATGTTGGTGTGGGATAAAGCCTCACAGGATTCTGTTGGTTTAGAAAAGTTCTTTAAAGGAATCGTCGGCAAGTATAAGTGGAGAGAGCGAGCTAAGGTGGAGATTTACCGAATTAGCAAGCAATATGAATCTCAAGCAAAGGCCATTCGGGATTATGCGGTAGCACATACCGGTGAAGAGGTAAAAGCCAAATTCAATACGGAAGATCAAATTGTGGTCAACGTAGAGGAGAAGTTGCTAGAAAAAGGTCGACATCCGCAAGTGAATAAATTACGTTGGGAAATCGGTACGGTAACCGCACTGGACATAAACGATAAGACCAACACGATAAGTTTTAATAAAGTTTTGAGCCTCATGCCCCCTTCCAATAAAACATTGAAAGAGGCTCGTGGATATATCGTTGCTGATTATCAGGATCATTTAGAGCGAGAATGGATTAAGGAATTACGCAAAGAGTACAAAGTGAAGATCCGAGATAAAGTATACGAAAGCTTAATTAAAGATAAGCCTTAGATCGAATGGGGGATAATATGTTAATTTGGACAGCTGCTAAACGTAGGTTGCCGCTGTTCTGGCTGCTTTTATGCGCAACAGCTTTCATGGGATGCCAATCTACGGAAACGGATGAGAAAGGCATTCTATTGGCCAAAGTATACAATAAGAGCTTGTATAGCCAGGAGCTAGACGGCTTGTTTCCAAAAGAGGCAACAGCCGACGACAGCCTGAAAGTCTTAAATTCCTATGTGGAAAAGTGGGTGAAGGAGGCCTTGGTCCTGCACGAAGCAGAGTTGCACATTCCAAGTGATTTGAACATCGATAAATTGGTACGCGACTATCGAGCTTCTTTGATCCGCAATAGTTACGAGGAATTATTGGTCGAGGAATTGCTGGATTCAACCATTTCGCAGGCGGAATTGACGGAGTTCTACGAAAAGAACAAGGAACAATATCAACTGGAGACGCCAATTATTCGCTGTCATTTCCTAAAGGTGCCATTGCCGGTGCCGGAAGGAGGCAAGGTTCGTCGCTGGTGGAATAGCAAAGATCCTGCTGATCTAGCCACCCTGATCGAGTACTCCAATAACTATGCGGATGCTCATATATTGGAGGATAGCAGTTGGTATAATGTTAATGATATCGCTGTGGAATTGCCCAGTGGAACTTTAACAGCGAATAACATAGGTACAAAAAGAGAGTTTACGCAGCGAGATGGAGAATTTCAGTATTTTTTCCGTCTCTTTGAACTGAAAAACCGGAAGGAGATTGCTCCTTTGGGATATATAGAAGGCCAGGCAAGGAAGGTCATACTGCACAAGCGTAAGTTGAAATTGCTGGAAGACACAAAGTCTGACCTTTACGACAATGGTATGCGCAGCAATAATATTCAAGTAATTACCCAGTGAATCTGAGTGTTTGTTGGCTAGACTATAGCTGAACAGACACCTCAATCAACATCATTTATGATAATGAGAAATCTTAGTGTTTTACTACTGTTTTTGGTTTCCATGGTGGCAACCCTTAGTGCTCAGAAGCAAGTAATTGATAAAGTTACTGCCACAGTGGGTGGCGAATTGGTCTTGCTTTCTGAAGTAGAGGAACAGATTTCCTTGATGCAGGCGCAGAACGGACAATTACCCGAGGATGCAAGATGTAACATCATGGATCAGGTTTTGATCACCAAACTTATGCTGAACCAAGCTAAACTCGATAGTATAGAAGTATCTGATATAGAGGTTGAAGAGCAACTTAATGCTCGTATTGATCGGATCTTGAGTTACATGAATGGCGATATCGCTCAATTCGAAGCCTACTACGGCCAAACGATTTCTGCCGTAAAGGATCAATTCCGAGAAGATTTGAAGAGTCAGCTGCTCGTAGAAAGAATGCGGGGACAGATCATGTCGAATGTAACGGTGACACCTTCTGAAGTTAAAACATTCTTTGCGCAAATTCCTGAGGATAGTTTGCCCTATTTTAACTCTGAAGTAGAGATCGGAGAAATTGTATATAAGCCCAAAGTGAATAGTGTAGAACGAACGCGGTCGATTGGCCTGCTGGATTCGTTGCGAACGCTGATTATGGAAGAAAAGGAGACGTTCGAAGAGATGGCTAAGAAATTCTCCGATGATGGTTCCGCTAGAATTGGGGGAGATTTGGGCTGGGCAAAACGAGGGAAATACGTTCCTGACTTTGAGGCGGCCGCGTATAAGCTAGAAAAGAATGAGATCTCTCCCGTTATCGAATCTCAATTTGGATTCCATATTATCCAAATGTTGGACAGGAGAGGTAACTCCATTCATGTGCGCCATATTTTGGTTAAGCCCGAGATTCAGGAGGCTGACTTAGTGAAGGCTCAAATGCACCTGGATTCCATTCGTAATTTGATCGAAGTAGATTCCATGTCCTTTTCATTGGCGGTTAAGCTATTTTCAGATGATGAGGAGCAAAGTTATAATAATGATGGCCGGATGGTTAATCCTGCTACAGGGAACACCTTTTTTGAGATTGGAGACCTCGATCCAGACGTCTATTTTGCCATTGATACGCTCAAATTAAAGCAGGTATCTCAACCAGTGGCTTTTAGAGATCCGATCGGTGAGCCCTTCTTCCGACTGGTTCAGGTTCAATCCAGGACGACTCCGCATAAGGCAAACTTACAGCAGGATTATTCGAAAATCCGCAAGGCAGCCATTCAGTCTAAGCAAAATGAATACATTACCAAATGGGTGGCGGATACGGTAGGAGCGACCTTTATACAAATAGATAACATGTATGAGGGCTGTCCAGCACTGGTAAAGTGGGACAAAGATGGACGAAAAAAAGCAAGGCCATAAGCTTTTACTCCATCTTCCTATTGTGGATCGCCTGTACATTGTATTTCCAGGTTTATAGAGCTGAGTTATGATGTACGAAAGCGGTAGCGAGTTAGGCACTTTGTGGCCTTTATTCGCTACCGCTTTTTAGTTTCTTAGCCAGTAAATTAGAATATTTCGTTCTCCTCTTGTAGACTAAGTTCGTAGGCCTCTGCGAAAGCAGTGGTAGAGGGTTTTAGGGAAAAGAAGACGATCAGCCCTGCTCCAAATAGCAGTAACATAGACTTATCCTGCTGCAGAAACGCCATAATTAGAATGAAAAGATTGAATCCTTCCACTAATGCCCAGCGCATGATCAAACTGCTACGATAAGCACTTACTTTTTGCTCTAGCGGCTGTTTTTCCTTGACCGCTTTGTTTCGGAAATAGTTTCCAAGCCCCCTCGCTGCATAGGCTATCCCTAGGAAACCCAGCGCTCCAATGATCAAAAGCGTTTGTTTGTCAATCGGTAAGGTACTGCCGGTATTCGTCTCTCCCCACACTACATATAAGATAATGAGTAAGAAGAGGACTTGCCCCAGGGACAAGGCCGCGAACATAAGATTTAGGTTTTGAAATTGGTCTTTCATGTTATGGTTGTTTTAGAACGTGGTAGAAATAGCCAGGGTATTAAATTCAATCTTGTGTAATGCCAAGACATAATAACAGCAGCAGTGATGCTTGTATAATCAAGCATACTGCGACGGGTAATTGTACTGAGTGAGTTGTTAGTTGTTGAACGTTGTGATGAACTAAGGAAATGAGGAAAGCTATGCTTCTTACATAACTTGCCTCAACCTTATTTTTATAGGTAAGTGCTTTTCTGTAATATCTTATTGCTGGTGCAAAAAAATGCTGACTTTGTCATTACTCCACCCCGTGCATCATCCGCTTTAAGGGCTTATTGAGTAACACTAAAGCTAGGCCTGCACCAAATGCTAGGACCACGAAAATAGTAAAGAAATTGGACATCGAGGTAGCCGCTGAAATATCATCGATATAACTGCCTATCATACCTCCTGTGAAATTAGCCACAAAATTAGCGATGTACCAAATACCAAACATCAAAGCCATCAATCGAAGCGGGGATAACTTATTGACCAGTGATAAACCAACGGGGGATAGACATAATTCTCCAACTGTATGGAAGAAGTAAGCTAGGATCAACCAGATCATGCTTACACTAGCGGTTTGTGCTCCCTGTGGAATGGAAGACGCGCCAACTACTAATGCCAAGAAACCTATACCCAGTAGGAAAAGCCCGGTAGCAAGCTTGATCGGACCAGATGGGTTCAACTTAGTACCCGCTAACTTTACCCACATCACTGAAAATAGCGGCGCCAATGAAATGATAAAGAAGCTGTTAAGCGTTCCAAACCAGGAAGCAGGAACCTCTAAGGTCTCATTATTAAAGTTATTGTAATTGATCCAAATGATGATCGCCCAAATAATCAGGAAGCTGATCCCTGTGAAGACAATGGTTAAAGGAAATTCCTTGAATATCTTTCCAGCCAAACGGGCTAATACCCAGGTCAGTAGTACCATTGGGATGAGAGTCAACAATAAGCTGATCATCCTAAACCAGGTTACGGAACTAGAAGTAAGAAGATCTCGTTCCGTATAATCATTTGCAAATATGGTCATCGTACCTCCAGCCTGCTCAAAGGCCAACCAGAAAAAGACCACAAAGAAGGCAAATACACTGATCACTGTGATGCGATCACGTTCTACCCGCGGATATTTGCGCAATCGCAATATGACGTAGGTGATGAAAACGCCTAGCAATGGAATTAGATACGGGAACTTCTCTATGGGGCCGGCATCGCTTATGTTCCAGAAGACAATGGTACCGATAAATAAGGCTATACTTGCGCCTGCCCACGTCCAGTCCTGTCTGGTAAAAGGGACTTCTTGTTCACCGTGGCTATTCTCTTTTTCGCCTTTATTTTCTGGAGCCTCTCCTAAGGAGCCAAAGATCTTTTGCCCAAAATGGAATTGCAGCGCACCAAAGAACATGAAAATACCAGCAGCACCGAAACCATAGTTCCAACCTACTCCCTCGCCTAGGTAACCACAAATTAAGATTCCTAAAAAGGCCCCAGCATTAACCCCCATATAGAAAATGGTGTAAGCACCATCCTTCAAAGGGCTACCATCGGGGTACATCTGTCCCACAATAGGTGTAATATTAGGTTTGAACAAACCATTACCTGCGATCAGGAGTACGAGACCAGAGACAAAGGCAGGCAGGGTTTCAAAAGCCAGTACTGCATGACCTAGGGTCATTGTTAGCGCTCCCCAGACCACCGCTTTTCGATACCCGATGTAGCGGTCCGCAATCATCCCCCCAATAATAGGGGTGCCGTATGCCATACTCGTGTAGATGGCATACCAGGTTAAAGCCTCTGATCTTTCCCAGCCGAAACCACCGTCGGCGATGGTGCTGGTGAGAAAAAGCACGAAAATGGCCCGCATCCCGTAATAACTAAAGCGTTCCCACATCTCCGTGAAGAATAATACGAATAGGCCTACTGGATGGCTAAGAATGGTCTGCTGATTGGTCGCTGAACCGCTGAAAGTCTGACTCATATGCTAGGGTTTCTTATAGCAAAAGCAGTAGATAATCTCCGGTGGAGGATCTACTGCTTCTTTAAAAGATATTACTTATAGTAGTGAGAATTACTTGACATCTCCCATCCACTTCTTGAGTAGCGGACTAGTAATGATGAAGATGATACCTGCACCAACTCCAAACATAACTACCGACATAAAGATGTTGGGGATCTCTGCCACATTATCAGGATCAAATTCACCAGCTACTAAGCCAGCAATTAGGTTACCCAAGGCAGCTCCCACAAACCAGATACCCATCATTTGTCCAAGGTATTGTCGAGGTGCTAGTTTGGTGGTAGCACTTAAACCTACCGGGCTGAGGGTAAGCTCACCAATAGAGTGGAGGAAATAAGTCATCACCAACCACATCATACCTGCTTTTTCACCCGCTACCACGAGCTGAGCTGCATAGAACATCACCAAAAAGCCCAAGCCCATCATGATTAGGCCTAAGCCAAATTTTAAGGGTGTACTTGGGTTCATTTGGCGCGCAGATAATCGGATCCATAAGGCACCCATGACCGGCGCGAATATAATGATGAAGAGTGGATTCACATTTTGTAGCCATCCCGTTGGCAATTCCCAACCAAACAGCATTCGATCTGTATAATCACGAGCAAAGAGATTAAGCGAAGAACCTGCTTGCTCGAAACCCGCCCAGAACAAGGCGGCTCCCACGAATAGGAAGAAAATGACGACCACTTTCTTTTTCTCAACAGTATTGAGACCGCCAGCGATCAAGATATAAGCAAAATAGACAAGGGTAACGGCTACGATGATGATGCCTACGGCTTCTGCTAAGCCCCTAGCGGTCATCAAATCAATAACGCCTGCAAACTGTAAGGCAAGGATTAAACCTACCAGTAGCACGGCGAAAATGCCTGCCAGCATGGAATTGCCTTCCCCGTCGGTACCTTCTTCTTCTCGTTTTAGTTTGGCTTTAGGCTGTACCCCAATATCACCGAGGGTCCGATCGGCTGTTAAACGATACTGGATCAAGCCTGCTAACATACCTACAGCTGCTAAACCAAAACCAAGGTGCCAGTTCACTTTCTCCCCTAACAAAGCCACAAAGGTCTGGCCCAATAAGGAGCCCAGGTTGATCCCCATATAAAAAATCGAAAATCCGGCATCGCGACGCGCTCCCTTATCCGGGTAGAGGTCGCCAACGATTGTACTAATATTGGGCTTCAGCAAGCCGGTCCCCATCGCTACGAAGCCCAAGCCGAGGAAAAATATCGTAGGAGATCCTGGTATAGCTAGGATCAAGTGCCCAATCATAATGAGCACCCCACCGTAGTAGATGGCCTTACGTTGCCCAAATATATTATCAGCTAGCCAGCCACCGGGTAAGGTGAGCAAGTATACCCCTGCTGTGTACAATCCATATACAGCTGCTGCAGTTTCCGTGGTGAGTCCTAATCCTTCCTGGGCTGTTTCGGTAGTCATAAACAGTACCAGGATAGCACGCATCCCATAGTAACTAAAGCGTTCCCACATTTCGGTAAAGAAAAGCGTAGACAAGCCTTTAGGGTGGCCAAAGAAGCCTGTCTGATTCGTCGAAGATTCTGCCATTTTTTCGATTTGAGTGATTAATCCTAAGCATAACAGCAAAATCTAGCGATTGTAGTTAGGGCTTGGTTTTGCTATCTGCATATACTATTCAAGTTTTGCTGAAACTAGGAATGGAGAGACAGTTGCTGTTGAGCAAAACTTGGATAGCGAAGTACATGATGTCAGTGGGAAATTACCCCTTATAACCTATTGAACTTCGGGCTAAAAATAGATGTTTTTTGCATATAGCTGTAAAAATGCCACTTTTAATTTTGTCGGTAGGCTGGGGGTAGGACGGAAAGAGAAGGGCTCCAAACGGAGAATTGGGCAGCTATGATGGGAATATGTGCCAGCTTAGGCATTCGTTCATTTGAACTAAAGGCCTGCTGTGCTATTCCACCTAAATACCTTGTTGCAAAAATTGAAGATGAAAAGTTACCTTCGGAAATACGGTTTATTCGGCCAGAGGAGGTGTGCTTTCGATGAGATCGACCTCAAGTTTTACGGTCCACCCTAGGGATTCGCCCATAAATCGAATCACATCCAACATTTGATTGCCCTGGGCGCGTGCCTTGTCCATCAAGTCACTTTCTTCGACTTTTTCTTTGAGCATGTCCTTCGCATTGCGGTTTAGGTCAGTATAATCTTCGGCTGAGAAACTATTAAAGAAGCTCTCTTCCAAGTTTCTGTATTGGACTTGATGGTCTATTGAAAGGATTTCTGGTTCGGGTAAGTTGCTAAGGGTCAACACTCGATTAACACTATCCGCCGTGATCTTGACCTTCTCTAGATCATAACCAACTAGCACTTTACCCTGCACCTCCAAGATGGCTTTTTTGGAAAAGGAAAATGTGCTAGGTAGAGGTAGATACAGGGTTACAGGACGGGTTTGCGTTTCATTATACAACTCGTTGAAGTTGGCTTCTACGGTAACCAACTTTAACACGTCCTTTACCTTATCCAAGAGGATGGTACTTTGAGATTCCGTAATCTCCTTCTGTTTGGATTGGTAAAAAAACTGCGTAAGCCAGATGCCTAGCCCGAAGGCGGCAAGAAACCCGAAAAGCGTTAGTGCTCGTTTTGTCAAGGGGTTTATTTTATGTTGAATGGATAAAACTGATGGACTGCTCAGTTGGTCAAGCAGGCACTTAGTTCTTGGCCTTAAAATCGTATTTCAGACCTTTGTAAGACTTCAAAACTACTTTTACAGAGCCTACAGATACGGGAGATTCGATCAATAGTGGAATCTTATTCTCATCATCCGTTACCCACACAGACATTTGGCTATCCTCCTTGAAAACATTCCCAACGATCACTTCGGGATTGAATTTGTGGGTACGGAACTTGCCTTGTCCCTTGATCTTTTTGTTGGCCTCTTTTCCTTTATAACGCACTTTCAATGGCCAGGTCTCTTTATCCATAAAGATCTTGATGGGGAAAGCATCCCCTGTATTGAGGCTATTGAAATCGATATTTCGAGTATAGTAGATGATCGAAAGGATATCATGCATGCAGTTGTCGATCGGGTACTCCGTAGGCTTGGCTACTTCTCGAGTCTTACCTCGATTAGAAACAGCCACTCCTCGCTTCGGTTCGAAGGTAACAGCATCATATAAACGATATCCTCCTTCTCGTACATTCCTAATGGAAATATACGGTAGCAAGGTCTCTTTATCTACGTAAGTATCATAGTAATCCCTAACGGTGAAAAACCATTCATAGGATTTATAGGTGCGACCGTGTGCCGATATGTGGTATTTATTACCTAGATCTTCTACCTTAAAGGTAACTTCACCAGCAGCCAACCAGACAAAATTCCAGTTGTAATAGATCTTATAAACGATCTCCTCCCCGCCTTTGAAAGTATTATTTTCCATTTTGCAGGGGCTATAGATAGCATTCGCCGTAGCCTGATTGCTGCTATCAGTTGGCATGGGGTCGATGGGGCGATGTCCGGATAGGCATACCATAAGTATTCCTAACAAAAGCCCCTTCTTAATCAGCGCGTTCCTCATACTGTAAGGATTTAGTGACATTTGTTTTGACGATGACCATCAACCCAAGTAACGCGGGGATGGCAAGGTTTATTATAAAAAGTGCTATGGAGGCAGCCAGGATAGCGAGTGGATTTAGCTCGTAATTTTGCCAGATCAAAACACCGAGTTCTCCACGGGTCAACAGCCCCAAGGCAGGGGGCAAAGGCAATCCTGATTGCAACAAATAGATAACAAATACGCCGTTCAATAAGATGTGCCAAGGGATATCTAATCCAAAAAAAACTAAGAGGCACACAAACTGAATACTATAGGTCAAGAATCGAATCGCAGCCATTGCTGCAGACTGTACTAATAAAGTTTTGTTAAACTGTTCAGCGTGTTCCAAAGTTTTTGGTAACCATCGCAACCAAGTCGGCCAAGGAACACCTTGAATCCAAGGGAGTATTCGACGAATCGAAAAGAATCCCCACCATAGGAGTACAAGAATCGGGCCACCCAGATACAATCCCACATCATAGACAATCCCGAATGTTTGGAAAAAGCTGCGTCCCCAGCAAATTATTCCAATAAAACCGACAGTGATCAGGCAAAGGAGTTGTCCAAAGTTAGCGACCAGACTTGCCATGATTACTTTGGCATGAGCCACCGCTGGGTAATTTAGAATCCTACCTCCATATTCTCCAATCCGGTGTGGCGTGAACAGGGAGAGGCTGATGCCATTTAGCACGGCGATAAAGGCCTTTCTATAGGGACTCGGGTATATGGGGCGCAGAAGGACCCACCACTTTGCCGTTTCCAGGGACCAATTTACCGGCATCAGCAGGAAGGCCAGAATCAGGTAGAATCTATTTTCCTGCCAACGTTCCTTGGTCCAGAAGCCGAGAAACGTCTCCCAATGCGCGCCGCCCCAAAGCTGTCGATAGAGCACATAAACCAAGACGAACACTAATCCAACCTTCGCTATGGTGATCCAAGTTGTACGATTAAGCCAACGCATAAGAGGGAGATTTTAGATAGCTTCTATTTGGGTTTGACTATCAATAAGCCTAACTTGCTTTTTCTACCGAGCAAGTATTGTTAACTGCTTAGCTTAACCTGATTACTTTGAGTGATAAAAAAGAGGTTCAACGAATTTTAGGGATAGATCCAGGTACGAATATACTCGGATTTGCGATAATTGAGATTGAAAAGAAACAACTTAAGTTGCTAGAGCTTGGAGTGGTGCATTTGAGTAAATTGGGGGACCATAGTCAAAAGTTGAAGCGCATTTTTGAACGCATCCAAACCATTATTGATATTTATCATCCTGATCATATGGCGATTGAAGCCCCTTTTTTCGGCAAGAATCCGCAATCAATGCTCAAACTAGGGCGGGCTCAAGGGGTAGCGATGGCCAGTGCGATTACAAAGGGCGTAGAGCTCACGGAATACTCACCAAAAAAGATTAAGAAATCCATTACTGGAAGTGGCAATGCCTCTAAAGAGCAAGTGGCCGCCATGCTTTGTCAAATTCTAAAATTTAAGCTTGGCGACCACTACTTGGATGCAACAGATGCTTTAGCTGCTGCCGTTTGTCATCATTATCAGTCGGGCTCGATTTTCGGGGGAACAAAGAAGTACAGCGGCTGGGATAGCTTTATTAAGGATAATCCCAACCGAATCAAATAGAGGCTATGATCTAGTCTGCCTTCCTCAATTTAGAATCGCCTGTGAGACTTTTGGAGTCAATAGTCGGGTTTCCCTTATAGTTCATGACGCTGTCACCAGATGCGCTTACACTCAATTCTTCCGTAACGGTTAAATAAGCCTCGCTATCTGAGCTAAGGTTTATATTCAGTGCTTTGATAGCAAAGTTATAGCTACGAATTTGGCTATCGCCTCTGACTTCCACGCTTGCCGTTTCGGCTTCCCCGATCAGGTCCACTTTAGAATCCCCTCGAATGTCAGCACCAAATTCGTTGACGTCCACACTACCTTCAAATTTAGAATCCCCTCGGATGTCAAGGGTAAATCTATCTCCCTGCATCATATTGTCCATGGTCATCTTGGAATCCCCTCTAATATCTGCTTGCATCACATTCACCTGGATCGGGCCTTGCAATTGACTGTCGCCTCGTAAACTGATCTTAAGCTTTTCGTTTTGTAGTTCGTTTTCTAAGTAAACTTTAGAATCGCCCCCCGCTTCAATTTCTTCTAATGTCTTAGCAGAGACGTAAGCATTAAGGGTCTTCTTACCGCGAATATTATTGATTCTTTCCAAACCGATGCGAAGAGTACTGCCCACTTTTTCTACAATGATGTAGTCATGGAAATTGTCATCTGCTTCAATACGGACGCCCTCTGCATCACTATTTGAGGTAACAAAAACAGTGAAGTCGTTTGAGACGTCTAAGGCGTCGAAACCAGTGATATCTTTTTCGAAGGTGGTTACGTTTCCGGAGGGGTGGAAAACTTGTTGCTCACAAGAAGTGAAGAAAATGCCAAGCGCGAAGATTGCAGTTAAAATTGCTTTTGATTTCATGGTACTAATATTTCAGGTTTTTTGTTTGTTGTTCGTTACACCCTAAGGATGGGTACTTTACCTTACACCCCTACAGCATCTTTTTAGCGCCCAAGTCTTTTTTACTTCTTTGGAGACCTAATGTTTCTGATTAGTAGGAGGTTATGCCAGCTTTATTTTTTTTGATTTTTTTATTTTGATCTGCTGGGTTAAGTAGATTTCTGTAGCAGAAGCACATCCTGAAAGTCCAGTGATGTGGCTTTTGGCCGCCCACACCAGAAGCCGGGAAAGCTGCTTTCCACCTGTAAGCCTACCTTCTGGATATAGTTTTCTAGGTACTTGCCATCAAAAGCTACATTGGCAGATTTGACCTTTTCATCCATCAAGCGATAGTGTCCATGGTCGAATGGGAATTGAAATTTGGGGTTGGACGGACTCAACTGGGCGGCTTCCTCGTTCCAGATAAAGAAGGTGGCCATGCAGCGGCCCTTGGGTTTGAGTACTCTTTGGATCTCTGCCAAGTAGTTTTCAACCTCTGCGGGAAGCATATGAGTAAAGACCGAAGTGAGCACCACAAAATCAAACTGCTCATTCGCATAAGGAAAGTGGTAATTTGCGGCCTGCAATCCCTCGGAACGATAGAGGTCATTGTCAATCGGAATGTATTGGAACCGAAAATTTGGGAACTGCTTGCTAACATGCTTCTGGCACCAGTCCACACCCATTTTTACTACATCAAAACCCTCATAGCCCCCTTCCTCGTTCAAGTAAGTGGTGAGCGGTATCGCGATCCGGCCAATGCCACTACCTATGTCTAGGACTTGGTGATGGGGAGCCAAGTGTCCTTTTTCTACAAAATGTTTAAGCCAGGTTTCTCCCTGTTGCAGGAAATCTCCGGAGCCTGTATAGATGAGCCCTTTGGGAGGGATTAAAAGACCGTTTTTACTTCTTTGCGGGCGCAACAAGTCAGTGGGGAGATAAAATAGTCTTCGGACGAAAAAGCGCCAGCTAGGAGGTAGCGCATAGAAAACACGTCTCAATAGCGTCATGGCCGGAAAATAGATAAATTTCCCCTTCTCCGATAATTTTTGTGGTTCTATCTGACTAGCTAGACAAGCAAATGAACTAACTTGCTGCCTAGTTAAATACAAGGCCTATGATGCAAGGTAATATCCCCTCCAAAAAGAAGCCATTGATTCCGGCAAGCCCCGCCTTATTCGAGTACCTGTGGGAACATAATCGGGAAGTTAAACTACCATTGCAGTACGAAGATTTGTTGCGATACAGTGCGTCCGTACCGCTTTTTGACCAAAGTGGAGTGGATACTTTGTGGGAAACGGTGTACTTCAATGAGTCGGATCGGAGAGAGATTAACAGTGCCTTGACCAATATTTACGCCTTGCTTAAGATGGATGGCGACACCCGTGCTTCCGAACACTTGAATGTGGCTCGAATCGACTTCTGTACCTTTGGCAATACGAAACCCTTCCGCGTCAGGATTATCAATCGGCTGAATGACAACTACGATCACTTTTACATTAAAAAAGCGGATGCTTCGCGGATCTACGGACTTGAATTAGAAGACCTATTGTCACCCAACCGTGTGATCTACATGGTGGACCGCAAAACCTTGATTGAAGAACACGTGGCGGGCATTCCGGGGGATACTTTCATGCAAAAGAATTTGGAAGAGTCCACTTTCAACCAAATTAGGATCGCCAAAGAATTCATCAAATTCAACGAGAGGTGTTTTGTCCGATTGCTCGGCGATATGCGCGCTTATAATTACGTCATGGATATTACTCCAGATATTGAGGGCAACCAATATCGCCTGCGCGCCATTGATTTTGATCAACAATCATATGAAGGCCGAAAAAGCTTCTATCTCCCCCAGTACTTCAAGGAAAATAATCCGATCATCTTTCTCGGTATCAATCATATGACCAGCGAGACAGTGAAGCAATACCAACTGGAAGAAAGAAGTCTGATTGCCACCCGCGTAAAGGCTTCAGAAACCCAAGTCAAATCTCTGCTTGATGTGATGATCCAGGATGAACTGTCCACCGAACAAAAAGTGGAACAATTAAAAGAAGAACTGGCCTATCATCATAAAAACGATGCTTTTCGAAAGTGCACCACTATGGGGCAGATCGTTTTAACCAATATTCAATTGCTACTCCGTAAAGACTTTAAACAGAGTATGATTATCGGTAAGCCGCAGGTTTAAGCTTATAGGACCAAAACCTAAAGTGACCGATGCGTTGTTCTCGTCTACTCTGACCGCAATGTATTAGCTGGATTAACAACGGCTACTTTTAAGGTCTGCCAACTAATAGTCAATAAAGTAATAAGGATTAACCCTACTGCTGCGAGGAGAAATATTCCAGGCTTGATATTGATGTGATAAGCAAAATTGTTTAGCCACTGTCGCATCAACAAGTAGGAAAGCGGAAGCGCTACTACTAGCGCCCAAGCCACTAGTAAAATAAAATCTTTCGTAAGTAGGAATAAGATATGGGCCATATTGGCGCCTAAGGTTTTGCGGATGCTAATTTCCTTCAGTCGTTGGTGAGCGGTGAAAGTAGTAAGACCCAATAATCCTAAACAAGCTATTAGTACTGCTAAGGCCGTTAAGGCCACGGCAAGATGACCAACAACAAGCTCCCTTTGATAACTTGCCTGAAATTGCTCGTCAAGAAACTGGTAGTCGAAGGGGATATTAGGACTAAACTCCTCATACATTTCCGCTAGACTGGCTATGGCTTCCTTGGTCTTGCCAGCCTGGGTCCGAACGAATAGCCGATAGGTATCCTGTGGCCTAAGTAGTATGATCAATGGCTCAATCTTATGATGCAGGGAGGACATGTGAAAGTCCTCTACTACGCCAACGATGGTGCCGCTTTCTCTTCCCCACATCTCTATTCTTTTGCCAATTGGATCATCGACTCCCATATATTGTTGAAACTCCTCATTGACCAGGTAGTTGATCGAATCGGTACCAAAGGCCGTATCGAAGTTCCGCCCTTGCTGGAGTTTCATATCCATTACTTCTAGGAAATCATAATCGACACTTAGGGTACTTATTTCTTTTTTACCCGCTTCGGAGAGCCCCGGCCAAGCATAGGAATGAGTACCACTGGTTACGTCCAGTGGGCTTTGACTACTTGAGGAAACCCATTTAATGCCTGGCTTTCGAAGGAGTTCCTCCTTAAGGGAGGGGAGACGTTCTCTTAGTTGCGGATTAAGGTGGGTGTAGATCACGTTTTCCCGATCTAGCCCCAGATTTTTTGATTGGATGTAGCGAATTTGTTGGTAGACAGTCAGCGTACCTACGATTAATAATACGGAGATAGCAAACTGAAATACGACCATACTCTTTCGGGCAAAAAGGCCTCGATCGCTGAGTCGGAAACTTCCCTTTAGTACCTGTACAGCCTGTAAGGAAGAAAGGAATATAGCAGGGTAGAGAGACGTAATAGCTACGCTTAGCAAGCCAATACTCGCAAAGGAAAGGATCGTAGTAGCATCCATGAGCTGGATAATTACCTGCTTTCCCGTCAAGGTGTTGAAAAGCGGTAAGGCTAGAAAGAATAGGAGAATCGCAAACGCAAAGGAGATGGAGACCAGTAGAAGGGAATGGCTCGTAAATTGACTGACGATAGACATTCTTCCTGCTCCGATGGCCTTGCGAATCCCGATTTCCTTGGCTCGCCCCATGGCTTTGGCGATGGTCAGATTGATGAAGTTGATACCTGCGATTAACAGGATGAAAAAAGCAACGAGTGAAAAGATGCGAATGTAATACGACATTTGACTGAGTACAGGCTGCCCATTCTCAAAGCTTGCTTTTAGGTGCAAGTCCGCCAAGGGGTGAAGAAAGATTTCACTCGTGAATCCTTCAATGTGTTCGTTTTGTAGCAGTTTTATCTTTTCATTGATTAGCTTGGCATCTGCATCTTCTCGTAGGTGTACATAAAGCTGAAAGTTACTGTTGTCCCAGTTTTCGATTCCGGCCGTATGACTTATATAGGTTTTTATAGGAACAACGAAATCAAATTGTAAAGAAGAGTGCCGAGGGACGTCTGCAAAAACGCCAGTTACGGTATACTCCTTATCGTTATTGACCAAGATGCTTTGTCCTACGGCCCTATTATTAGCTTTCCAATTACTACCATAATACTTTTCGGCCACGGAGGCAGATATGACGATGGAGTAGGGATCCTGGAGCAGGCCAGCCGTCTCCCCCGCCAGCAATGGCCAAGAAAACAAGGAGAAGAAATCCGCATTGGCGTAATACCCGCTTGCTCGACCGATAATATCATTCTCCTGCAAGACGACAGCCTGTCTTTGCCTAATCAGGGCCATTTCTTCTACCTCTGGATAGTCCGCTTCCAAGGCCTGCATTAGGGGATAGGGTACGGCATTTCCAGTGTAGGTCTGGTCCGTAAATTTGGAATGTCGGAATACACTGTAAATCCGGTCACCGTTTTCGTGGAATTTGTCATAGCTCCATTCATCTCTAATCCAAAAGACAATGAATAAGGCTACTAACATCCCTAGAGTTAGACCGGAGATGTTGATGAAACTAAAGGCCTTATCTCTTTGCAGTATGCGCCAACTGAGTAGCAGGTTATGTTTAAACATGATCGGGCGATGGGTTTTATTTCTTTTGAAGGAGGTGAATCCCAATAATAAGTGCAGTGTATCCAACCAGTACATGCTATTGGCATGAAGTTTCCCACTGGTGGAGTAGCGATCCTGATAGATCTCCTCGAGGTCCCCCAGAAATTCCTCGGCCTGTGCCTCACCAAGCCACCGATTTAAAAGCCACTTAGCTAATCGGGGTGGGTTAATGTTTTCTTTCATCACATTCCAGGGTTTAGAAATGGAATCATTTTCCACATGCTTTGCCGAACCTCTTGAGCAGACTGTAGTTGGCGAATACCCAGATTGGTAATGGTAAATAGTCGCTTGCGACGATCTCCTCGTTTTGCCGTATTACCACCTAACTCTGAAGAGAGATAACCTTTGTCCTGGAGCCGATACAAGGTAATATGGACTGATCCCAGGAGAATAGTTCGACCGCTATGCCTTTCTACCTCTTGTTTGACGGAGATTCCGTATGCTTCCTCCTTTAAGATGCAAACAGCCAGCAGCACCAATTCTTCGAACTCACCGAGGCCTTTTCTTTTCATTAGTTGTTATTTTGTATAATATACAAATATATAACTAATACTGGAATTAGGTAGCATTTCTCTACATTTTGCACGAAGAGCTGAGTAGTAGCGTGAAGTGGTTAAAGGATAAATTGGGATAGTAGGGATGATCAACATCCCTCTAATACATGACTGTAAGCCGTTGAGAAAGAAGTATAGGATTAGATTGGACCTACTTTATCTAAGTAACATAAATTCACCCATAATCGGTTGCCGCTTGCCATTTTGCCCGACCATTTCACCTTGATAAACATAAACTCCAGTGGGGAGAACTTGGCCCTTATATTCCCCGTTCCATATCTCTGCACCAGGCGAGAGTTGATCTATACTGAAAAGTAAGGTGCCCCAGCGATTAAAGATTTTAAAATCCTCCACTTGTAGGATTTCCGGGCCTCCATAGATGGAGAAGTAATCATTAATACCATCGTCATTAGGAGAGAAGACATTTGGGGCGAAATAGGCGAATTCTTGCCGGACAATGACCGTGATTTCTGCTGCTGCCGTGCAGCCGCGATCATCTTCGGCAAAAACACGATAGCGGGTGGTAAAGCTAGGAGATACGTTGGGGGATTCGCAATCCCTACAGCTCAGGCTGTCGAGTGAAGTCCACTGTACCGAAGTGATGGTATGATTGGCTTCGAAAGAAAGATCTACGGATTGTCCACTGAAAATCTCATAGCGATCTTCCACCGTCAAGGCTAGGGGAGAGGCAGGAAGTATCCTGATTACCTCGGTTGTGCCGCAACCCTGACTGTCCGTGACTCGTAACTCAAAAGTCCCACTGGGGACTGCAATAGTAGATTCACGAATTAGTTTTCCATCTAATCTTACTTCATAATTTCCGCTACCGCCAGCAATCTGATCAATGTGTAAAATCCCATCCGCCGCTGATGCGCAGCTAGGAGGAGTCACCTGGTAACCGACCTTGATTCTTGTCTCCAATACCTCCCAACTGGCTTCGCCAATACAGCCCATATCATCCGTCACCGTTAGACCATAAAGTCCCGGAGCGTTTATGGGTAGGGCAGGACTATCAGCACCATTAGACCATTCGTACTGTACAAAAGTACCGCTGGTTAATAGTCGGTCCGGTCGACCATCGCAAAGGCTGGCGGGGCCAGTTATCTGTGGATTGGGAGCAGGGAATAGGACGATATTAAGCGTGTGGGTACTATCGCAGCCATTGACAGCAGCGTGCACGGTACGTAAGGTCGTATCTGCTAGGTAAGTCGTACCTTCATAGGTGTCGCCAGGGCAAAGGCCAACGTTATCGAAGGTTTGAATTGGTGCGTTGACGGTCAAATTTAATTGGACTAGGCTATCAGCACCCATTTCGTCCTTCAATAATACCTGGAATGTACCATCGGCATGGAAAATCTCATTCCCAACCGGAATGGTCTGACCCGCACAAAGGACCGTATCTATAATGGTGGTAGGACAGTTTTCGATTGGGGCATATTCAAAAACAACTGCATTCGTAATGTATCGACAAGTAGGCCTAGATATCTTTTCTTGATCAGCGGCAACTAACGCACGCAGGGCAAGATCCGGCGGTAATTGGTCAAGGATCAATGAATTGTTGCTGCTAGGCGTTCCAAAGTTTTGCCAGCTCAATCCCTCATCTTGGGAAACCTGCCATTGGATCACAGGTGAAGGAAGTCCGGTGCCAATACCCAAGGCCAACTCAATATTGGCCCCCACACAATGTGGCATCGGGGACAACTCTTCCAAACTCATCGGTGGTCCACAAGGACGGAACAATACATTATCTATCGCAAAGTCATTCCCGATCTGGCCATCAGAATTATGGCGAAGGGCAATTCGTAGAGACGTTTGCCCGCCGTTTGGCATCAGTGTAAATCCGTAGGCGCGCCAAGTCTCATCCTGTGGAATCTTACCTGTTCCTCCCAAGAGCTGCCCATCGACGAGGAACTCGATTTCAGGCAGTCCGTCCGCGAATTCAGTACTATCCAGTAGGTTAATAAGCGAAGCTGAAAACTCATAGGTGATTCCGGCGCAAAGCCCATCTATTTCCCATTCGGCGATGATCGCGTTGTCCTGCTGTCCGTTTACGACCATCATGTATCCTTCGGGATCGTCACTGAGATCTTCGATAGAAATCCATTCGGGTGCATTGAATTCTACTGGCCAATTCTGCGTAGTATTGGTTAAGGTAAAACTGCCGGCTGTTAAGGGAAGAGAAGTGGAAGAATTGTAGCCACTTTGAGGGTAGGTATCGCTTGGTGCTAGTAGGCTAGCTCCAGATCCAAAAGTGCCTTCTTCATTTATATTAATACCTACCGCTCCACCACAAGCGGGTGGCGGCGGTGGATCGAGATCTTTGGCTAGTGACTGCTTTTGTCCTTGCAGTAAGCAAGGCCAGAGGGAGAGGGATATGATCAAAGATCGGATTAGTGTTTGATTCATGCGTTCGATGCGCTCGGCTTTGGGATAAAAGTCCTGCAAAGGTACATACCTTTGCTGAGCGAAGACACTAGTCTGGTGAAAATCTTTGGCTTACTTATGACGTAAAGCTGTAATGGGTGAATGCCTGGCGGCTTGCAAAGCTTGATAACTAACGGTTATTGCTGCCACGGCCAAGGACAAGATGGTCGTCAGGATAAACGGCCAGGGGCCTATTTCAATCCGATAGGCAAAATCGGCCAACCATTTTGTCATTCCCCAGTAGGCTAGCGGCCAAGCTATAAGATTGGCAACGAGTACCAAAAGCAGATATTCTTGAGATAATAATAGGTATAAACCACTCGTGGAAGCGCCCAAGACTTTTCGGATACTAATTTCTCGTTTACGCTTGGATGCGGATAACCCCATCAGACCTAATAAGCCCAAAACAGCGATCAAAATGCTCAGAAAGACAAAGGCCTGAAGCAAATGCATGAGGCGATCCTCGGCTAGGTATTGATCCGCTAGCGATTGGTCGAGGAAAGTATAGGTAAAGGGGAAGGCTGAGCCAAATTGATCCCATTTGTCTTCGATCAACTGGATACTTTGGCTAAGTTCTGTTCCATTTAGGCGTAATAATAGTTGAGGCGTGTTCTGTTTTTCTTCTAAAAATAAAATAACAGGCTCGATGGGATTATGTAAGGAACCCGCATGGAAATCTGATAATACGCCAATAATCTGTACTTGATCCACGCTTCCATCTGGATTCGGGCCAAAATCTGCTTTTTTGCCCACTGCATCTTCTTTCCAGCCAAATTGATCCGCCGCTGCTTGATTGATGACAATGCTTTGGTCGGTATCCGTCGGGAACTGACGGTCGAAGAAGCGGCCACTATTGAGCTGCATTTCCATACAATGGATAAAGTCATGATCCACTTCCACAAATTGAACCCCAAAAGGAGTGGTTTCACCTGCTTGATTCTGCACATTGATGGCGGTTTGATTCAGCGCTAAACCAGGAGCAGAACTACTAATGCTTGCGGACTTCACAGCGGCTAAACTGAGCAATTCATTTTTAACAGACTGGATATTGTTCAAAATTGAGCTATCCTTGACTGTCAGAGTCATCAGATTATCTTGATTAAACCCTAGGTCTTTACCCCTCATAAACTGTATCTGTTGGGTGACAATCATAGCACTGATCAGTAGACCGATGGCTACAATGAATTGGCCTACCACTAAGACTTTTCTAACCTGGCTTTTTCGTTTTACATCCGCTCCTTGCAAAATAGTGCTGGGGCTGAAGCGAGAAAGAACTATAGAAGGATAGGATCCCGCGATAAAGCCTAGCAACAGTCCCAAGGCAAGTAAGAGTAACCAAAGGAAAGGAGATGAAAATAATGGAAATCTAAAATCCACGCCAAATAGGAGTTGGAATTGAGGGAGCAATAGAAATGTCAGACTAATCCCCAGCACTAAGGCTATCAAAGAGATCAATACGGATTCTGTGGTGAACTGCCGAAAAAGTTGCCCAGGGAGCGCCCCCATCACCTTACGGACTCCGACCTCCAAGGCCCTAGCTCCCGATTGGGCCAAAGAAAGATTCACATAGTTGAAGGCTGCAATGAGCAAGAGTAGAAGAGCTATGACTGAGAAAAGGTAAATGTTTGCTCGATTGCCATTTGGGTAGGCTTCCCAATTGAGGTGAGAATCCAAATGGATGCTGCTTAAAGGTTGGATTAGCAATTTAGCAGTTCCGCCCAATTGATCGAAGGTACGCGCCATATATTTTCCGAAGAAGGCATCAAATTGATCTAATAAGAATTGAGCATCGGTTCCGGCTTGCAGCAGCAAATAGGAGTAGACATGACGTCCAAGCCATTGTTCTGCCTCCTGTGGTTGATACTGAGTGGTCCAGGATACCAGGATGTTCAATGGCATATGGGTAGGAGCATCAGTAACTTTCATTACCCCTGTTACAGTCATTTTATTTGCGTTATCCACACTTACGGTTTTCCCGATCACCTTTGTCGACCCGAAAAGATTTTGGGCCATTTGTTCGCTTACTACAATACTATTCGGGGCTTTGAGCGCTGTCTGTGGATCTCCTTCAATTAGTCCATAATCAAAGACTTGGAAGAAGCTAGAGTCTGCATAGAAGGCCTGGTCCGATTTGACGAAGGTCTGCTCATAGGATAGCATCGTCTCATGGGTATATACGCCATTAAGCCCAGCTAAGCGAGTATAGGCTTGTACCTGAGGATAGTCCTCCGCCATCTTTGGGGCAATGGGGCGTGGAATATTGGAGAATTGATCGACTTGACCTGAAAAGTCGTACGCAATGGCCAATCGGTATATATCGTTAGATTGGCCAAAATGTTGATCATAGGCCAGTTCATGCCGGACGAACAGGAAGATCAAAACACTTCCCGTGATTCCAATGCCAAGACCAATAAGTTTGAGTAATGAGTAAGAGCTGTACTTGCGCAAATGGCGCCAAGCAGCGAGGAGGTAGGTTCGCAACATGTCGGGTTGGGCTTAAGGTGACTAAGTACGGTTGCCTTGACAATAGGCTTTAATTAACTAAAGACCTAGAGTCGATAGGCTGATTGCTTACCTTTAAATTAGCGGTTGCGAAATAGAAAGCCCAATGGCAGGTTCCACGATCATTCTTTTTGGTCGTGGAACTTGCCGAAATTCATGAATCTTTTAGTCAGATAAGGGTACCATGATGCCTGCAGTAATACCAATGGTACGGTTTTTTACCTCTCGATCTGGGTTTTCGTCCAAGTCTCCTAAGCCTAAGATATAGCGAACATCGGCAAAGAATCCGAGGTCACTCAGGTTGAAGTTCAGTCCTAGGGCTGCTGCGATGCTAAAATCGGTACGCTTGATGCCATCTTGATCGAAATCGATCTTATCCTCGACACCTGCAATCTTTATCTTACCGCTAACGGCATAATTCAAGAACGGTCCAGCTCCGATATAAGCATTAATTGGATTTTCGGATCCAAAACGCAATTTGGCCAAGGCTCCTACATCTATGTAGGCGAAATTCTGGCTGACTTCCTGACCCAGTATGTCTGCCTTATAGCTTCGTCCGAGGTACATGACTTCGGGTTGAATGGAAAAGGATGGGATGATCCCCAATTCCAATCCTATCCCGATCTGTAGATCTAGATTTGATTTTGTATCAATCTCTGTTCCATTAACGGTATTATTCACATTGGCCACTACTGCGCCTACTTTGGCTTGAAAGTAGGATTGAGCCTGAAGGTGGAAGCTAAACAGGCAAGTGGAAATGAAAGCAAACAATATTGACTTTTTCATAACGGCACTTTAGTTTTATCCTTCTCCGATAATTTTTGTGGTCCTGTCTGGCTAGCTGGACAGGCAGCTCAAAGCGCAGATCATGAGCATCCCGATAAATTGCTGTCGGGAAAACATTGATCTAGGTTTTAGCTGACGCTAAGCACAAAAACATTCAGAGAACAATTTTAATGAAAATTGAAGGCTCGATAAGCCGCCAACAAAACGCAATAACGAAAGTGTTTTTCATCTTATTGCAGCTTTTCCCGGATGCTTACTAATAGATCTTCAGTACTTTTTTTGGCATTGCCAGCAGCTTTTAATTGCAGATAAATGATTCCTTGTAGACTGAAGATCATATTTCGTAGACGTTTATCATCCAGGAAATCGAGCTTACGTGCATAGATAGCGTCATAATCTAAACTCACGAAAAAATCCGCCATATAATTCTTGCTGAAATTCTCTCGCCGTTCATAGGCCCTTTGCATATGGAGGTATTCTCGATAGTGCTTTTCAATAGCTGACTTCAATTGAAAGTCAGAAATCAGCTTAAAATCTCCTGAATTTACTAAGGTGTGATAGGTGGCATCCTCAGGGATAAAAGCAATGGTCTTGGCCACCTGAAATACCTTGCCGAAAATGGTGTCTCGACCAGGGATCTGCCTGCCTAAGTGTGGACGAAGATGATTGATGTCATCCAAATTCTGCCCCAGTAAGTAGATGTTTTTGTTGAGAGAGTCTAGATCGTTACTAAGATCTTTTTCAAGGTTTTTTAAGTAGAGCTCTTCGACTTTTCTGGCTTGATTGGATTCGGCCCAATTGTTTAATGCAAAGGCTATGCTAATCCCGATGATCACAATGATGACCTCTCCAATTGCATATCGCCAATTGATTTTCATATGGTTTTGCTTTTGGAGAGAAGCTACGGATTTTTGAGCTTATCTCAAAGCAGCTTGATTTGCGCATGGAGAAATGGAAGTTGATCTGCAGAGGTCTAGATGTTAAGCGATGGGTAAACCGAACTACGACTGGTCTGATGGACTCTTTGCTTCCGTTTTTAACCTTTTCCGGTCAATCTTCCCAGTATCATTCTTCGGTAGCTCAACTAGGAATACAATTTGTTTAGGAACCTTGAATTTGGCCAATCTTTCCGTGCAAAAGTTCCGAACTTCAGCAGGTTCGCAACTGCTCTCTTCTTTTAAGCAGAGGTAAGCTCTTCCCACCTCACCCCACTTGACATCGGGTACACCAATCACGGCTGCCTCCGCAATAGCAGGATGGCTCAAGAGTACCCTTTCGACTTCCGCGGGATATACATTTTCCCCTCCGGAGATAAACATGTTTTTGATGCGGTCAACCACAAATAGATACCCCTCCTCATCTTCTCGGACGCGATCCCCGGTTTTGAACCACGGGCCATCAAAGGCCTTTTGTGTAGCTTCCGGATTCTGCCAATACCCAGGTGTGACCATGGGGCCTTTTAATTGTAACTCTCCAGGAGTGTTGGCCGGTACGGGTAGCCCCTTTGCATTTACGATCCTTGTTTCTACGTAAAAATTAGGCCGACCTATAGACCCCTTTTTGCGAACGGCATCATCTTGATGTAAAGAAGTAAGATTGGGACCCACCTCCGTCATGCCATACCCTTGTCGGATGGGGACCCCTTTGTCATGCCATTGTTCTATTAAGGGGATCGGCATAGGCTCACCTCCGACGATGATATAATGGAGATTTGAAAGTGTTACTTCCTCGAAACTGGGCTCGGCAGCCATCATGTTTAGCATCGTTGGGACGCCCATAAAAAGAGTAGCCTGTTCCTCTGCTAGTAGTTGTAGGACTAGCTGTGGCTCAAATTTCTTGACAAGACAGCTATAGCCGCCATGGTGAAGGAAAGGCGTCAGTAGGACATTCCACCCTCCCGTATGAAAGAACGGCATGCAGTTGATGGTGCGACTTTCACTGTTGATGATCAGGGAAATAGAAGTGTTTATACTGTTCCAGAACAGCATTTTGTGCGAGTACAGCGCTCCTTTTGGGAAACCTGTTGTCCCTGAGGTATACAAGATGAAAATGGGATCGTCTTCATCTATCTGAACCGAGAATTGCTGCTGACAAAGCTGATCTTTATGCTGATCGCAAAAATTCTCTAGGTCGTCCCAACCCCAGGTCTCTATATTTGCAGGGCGCTCCAAATAGGGCGTGAGTGCCTTCCTGAAACGGTCTTCGGCGATGAGCAGACTAGCTTGGGCATCTTGCAGCAAGTACTCGATTTCTGGTGTACTCAATCGATAATTAATCGGGACCAAGGTGAAGTTGGCCTTCTGTGCGGCTGAGAATAAGGCGACGTGTGCAAGGCTATTTTCTGCTAAGATGGCAATCCGGTCCTTAGCTTGCAAATGAAATCGCTGCTGTAGCCAAGTCACCAAATGCTGCCCCAGGTTGTTGAGTTGAAGATAGTTTAAACTACGTCCCGTCTCAAATTCTTTGATCGCGATCCGATCCGGGCTATAGATAGCCCATTTTTGAATCCAATCTCTTTGCATAGTTTTCGAAGTCCTGATGATTTGTACAAATGTAAGCGATCTCCATCAGTCCTTACAGCCTAAAGGCCGCACTGGCAAAGGCCAAACCACCACCAGAACCAATGAAGTACACTAAATCCCCTGGTTTCACTAGCCCTTTTTCCCAGGCATCATTAAAGGCCATTGGGATACAAGCAGAGCCCGTGTAGCCGTACTGATGCATAACCGTATGCGCCTTATCAGGTGACTCCCCCAAAATATCCATAGTCGCTCTGATGCTATTGATATTGATCTGTGTAATGAAATATTTAGCAATAGCCTCTGGCTTTACCCCCAATTGTTGATTTAGGTGTTGGGCCATGCCCGACCACATTTCGGGATTTAAAGTCTTGGGGAATTTCTTGGCGAAAACCAGTTGATGCGTATGTTTATCCAGGACGTCAGAGGTGACAGGAGCATTAGTTCCCCCTGCATAGATACCCATATAGTCGTGGTATTGACCCTGGGAAAGGAGTTGACTTGCCAGATATCCCTCCTCCTCATTAGCGGTGGCTGACAGTACTACTGCTCCTGCACCATCGGCAAATAAGGTCACCGTTTTTTTGTCGGCTTTATTTAAGTATTTACTCATGGCATACGCACCGATGATGAGAACGTGCTGATACTGCTTGTCCGCGCGGATATACTTCGCCCCGGTATCCAAGGCTGTAACAAAGCCCGCGCAGGCCGTATTGATATCAAATGTGCCCGCATTCTTAGCCCCGATGCGATGCTGAACTACAGAAGCAGTAGAGGGAGAAATATATTCCGGAGTATCGGTTGCGACGATGATCAATTGGAGCTGTTCAGCTTGGAGCCCGGCGCGATCTAAGGCTTGCATGGCTGCGGCCTGGCAGAGATCTGCGGTACTTTGACCCTCCACACACCACCTTCGTTCAAATATTTCTACATTCTCTTCCAGCCACGAACTTACTTTTTCTCCAAGTAATTCATCAAAGTAGGCGTTATCCAAACGGCGATCGGGAGCATAAGCTCCAATCCCCGCTATCCTTGCGTTTTGCATTATCTATTCTATGTTTTTGAGTGCTTGTAAATGAGACTGCCGATCAGCGTAGGACTTAGGCCAATGAGGATCCCCAAAGCAGCGGTCACGCCCGGGTTGCTAAAAGTGAAAGGACTACTAGGAAACCATTGATCTCCCAAGAAATACAGACCAAAATGTGTACCCATGGATAAGAGGGAGCCTAACCAAACTATCGACAAAGAAACCTTTTTGAATAGGACGCCAACCAAGAGCGGGGGAACGGCTGCCAATACCAAGCCATAGACGCCAACCTGCCCGAAGATGCCTAAAAGCTTAGGTGGATTGAGATCTATCCAGAAAGTAAAAATGGCCACCACAATCAATACCAAGTGACTGGCTCTAAAAGCCAGCCGCATTTTCTCCTCAAGGCTATAATCTTGCTGGCGAAATCGATCCAACAGGGGGAGCACCAGGTCATTGGCTGTAATGGTTGAGATACCTACTAAGAGGCCATCAAGGGTAGACATAGCCGCCGCTAAAAGGACAATGCTGATTACCGTAAAGACCCATTCGGGAAAGACCTGTTGAAGATAGGTGGTCATGACCAGGTCTTGTCGGAATTGCCCGGTCTGAGGATCATTCAAAAGCTCTGCTGGCACGGCAATATGTGCCCAAAATCCTGTTAATAGCAATAAGGTGAATAGGAAGTAAACTACAGTGAATACTCCTATGTATTGCCTGACTGCCTTGTCCGTTTTAACATATAGTGCTTTCGTAAGAATGTGCGGCTGGCATACCAAGGCGCCACCAATACAGAAGCCAGCAACGTATATGGAGAAAAAGTTGTTGAACAACTTCCCCCTGGGGTTAATCCAATCCAGTAGATGGGGACTGGCGGCTTGCAACGGATTGGTCAGGTTGCCTCCTTCCTTCATCATTAGTACGATGCCTGAACCTACGATCAATATAGAAACCCCAATCATTAGGCTTCCTTGTAGCATATTGGTAAAGACATGGGCATAAGTACCTCCTAGGAATACATAGGAAGTGACAAAGATTAAGGTG
>JAHQWA010000164.1 GCA_019634045.1 Saprospiraceae bacterium | reverse complement strand
GCCTTTAAGCAAGGCTGGTTCGAGGTACAGGACTTTTCTTCCCAACAGGTTGCACACTTCTTGGAAGTCCAGCCTGGGATGCGCGTCATTGATGCCTGCGCTGGTGCTGGTGGCAAGACGCTACACCTCGGCGTGCTGATGGCCAACAAGGGCCAAATCATTGGCATGGATACAGAGGCTTGGAAGCTGAAGGAACTGAAACGCAGAGCTAAACGCAATGGCATTTTTATCATCCAACCGAAACCGATTGATAGCACCAAAGTGATCAAGCGTCAAAAGGAATCAGCAGATCGATTGCTATTGGATGTTCCTTGCTCTGGACTGGGCGTCCTGCGGCGCAATCCAGATGCTAAGTGGAAAATCCAAGCTGAATTCTTGGAGAAAATCAAGGAACAACAGGCCCATATCCTTTCTAACTATAGCAAAATGCTGAAGAAAGGAGGTAAGATGGTCTATGCTACTTGTAGTGTCTTGCCTTCGGAGAATCAACTGCAGGTCCAGAAGTTCCTGGCGGAAAATGGAGACAACTTTGTATTGGAGGAGGAGCGTACTATTTCTCCAGAAGAGGGATATGATGGGTTTTATATGGCGCGTTTGGTGCGGATGGGGTAGAGTGAATAGTGTAGAGTTTAGAAGGAATAGTTAATCATTATACGTTCTTGAATAAGGTCAGCGTCTCGTCTCATGTGATACTTAGGTCTCCTTTGCTAGAAAATAGAGCGGAAGGTCTGAGCGTTTATTTCCTGTGGGAGATTCCATGACTACATAAAGCGCTTAATCTATGAAAAAACTAAAACTATTCGTAACCCTTCTACTACTAACCCTGCTTTGGTCGCAGTGTAAAAAGAATGAAACTCCTGAGCCGACCCCAGTCGATAACATTTCAGTGTTGAGTGAAAAAGTTGAAGTAGATCCTTCAGGGTTTAGTCCTTTGACGGCAGAGATCGAGATTGAGTTGGATGAGTCGGTCAGGATTGATGTGAGCGTAGAAGGTAAGAAGGGCACGGGGTCAACGATTGAACATTCTTTTACGGAATTTAGTACGCAACATCTGGTACCGGTGTATGGCCTATATGCGGGAACCTCCACTACCGTGACGCTACGTTTTATCGATACGAAAGGGGAAGAGAGAGGGCGTAAAAGCTTTGAGATAGAGACCAAAGAACTATTAGCCGACTTCCCTGATATATCTATAGATGTAGCTGAAAAGCGGGACATAGATCGAGGCTTAACGCTCGTTAGCTATTTTGGTTATTTTGAAAATCTTTTCCCACAAAGGCCATTCGCATTTGATCAGCATGGAGATATTCGCTGGTATTTGGACTACAGTTCACATCCTACATTGCAAGGATTGTTTTATGATGTTGGGGTTGAGCAATTAGCCAATGGAAACTTCTACTTTGGAGATGGGGAAAAGGACAAAATATTTGAAGTCAACCCTTTTGGTTTGATAGTGCAATCTTGGGATTTACCCGGCTATGGGCACCATCATTCTGTAGTCGAAAAACCAAATGGAAACTTCCTGGTCACCGTCAATAAATGGGGGCTAGAAACGGTGGAAGACCATATCATTGAGGTGGACCGACAAACTAAAGCGATTATCAATGAATGGGATTTAAGGGAATCGCTAGATCCCGATCGTCAAACTATGGTTAATAATCGTTCCGATTGGATACATGTCAATGCGATTGCTTACGATGCCAGTGATAACACCATTATTATTTCTGGGCGGACGCAAGGTGTGGTTAAGTTGACGGAAAATAATGAGGTGGTTTGGATATTGGGGAACCACTCTGGATGGGATATGTCGGGTAATGGAACAGACCTCAAGACCAAACTACTGACTCCGCTGGATGCGATGGGACAGCCTATCAATGATCCAGGCGTGCTGGCAGGCACCGAAAAGCATCCAGATTTTGGCTGGAACTGGTATCAACATGCTAACAAATTGCTCCCAAATGGCAATCATTTGATGTTTGATAATGGCCCCGGTCGAAACTTCTCTAATAGTGAAGTCTACAGTAGGGCGGTGGAGTTTGAAATAGATGAAGAAAATAGACAGGTTCGTCAGGTATGGGCTTACGGAAAGGAACGCGGGCTAGAAACTTATTCGGGGATTGTGTCGGACGCTGATTATCTTCCTGAACACAATAGAGTCGTGCTCTCACCTGGTGCCATGGTACAAGGCTCGCGTGAATTTGGACGTATTGTTGAAGTGGATTATACGACTAAAGAGGTGCTATTTGAAGCAACGATTACACCTCCCGTCTCCTTTTATACCATTACCTTCCATCGTACCGAGTGGGTGAATCTTTATGGGCGTTAGAGGAACCTAAGTCGAACGAAATGATTAGGTAAGTCATTGGGAAGGAGAAGGGCTGGATACCGACCAATTTCGATAGATCTCGACATCCAGCCCTGGTTCATTATACGCTACGCAAGGTCCAGTTCGATCACCAAATCATCTTGCTCAACTAGACTCTTTTGTTTCAGGTGCACTTTCTTGACAATTCCTGAAACGGGAGAGGTTATGGTACTTTCCATCTTCATGGCTTCAATGATAAACAAGGGGGTGTTCTCATCCACCTCATCACCCTCGCTGACCAAGATTTTCGATAAACTACCTTGCAGCGGTGCACCGATCTCATGTTCACCAACGGCTTTGCGATTGGCGATAACCTCTGATTTCTCATTCAGGTCACGTACGGGCACGGAGCGTGTTTGACCATTCAGCTGGAAGATCACCAGTCGATTTCCTAAATCATCTGGCTCCGTCATATTGAGATATTTGATCAGGACATTCTTTCCTGGGGAAAGGCTGACGATGATCTCTTCGTTGGGGTCTAAGCCATAGAAGAAGGCCGGAGTTGGTAGGTTTCGAACCGCGCCAAAGCTGTCGAAGTGTTGGCGATAATCCGTGAATACTTTCGGGTACAGTTTATAGGATAAAAAGTCATTTAGATCTTGGTCTTCTCCGAAATCTGCTTGAAATCCTTTCAGTTCTTGTTCAAACTGAATGGGCTCCAGGTGTGCATTCGGCTTATCGGTGTAGGGGGCTTCTCCTTTCAGTACCAAGGCTTGGAAGTCGGCGGGGAATCCACCTTCAATCTGACCCAGATCACCTCTCATCAAGGCTTTTACACTATCTGGGAAGGATAAGTTTTTTCCACGCTTTAGTACATCCTCCTTGGTTAAACCATTGGAAGTCATGAACATGGCCATATCTCCTACTACTTTGGAGGAGGGAGTGACTTTGATGATGTTTCCAAATAATTCATTGGCAGCCTTATAATTGACCTTGATCGTCTCGAACTGATCCTCTAAACCGAGCCCTCTGGCTTGAGGCCGAAGATTTGAGTATTGGCCACCGGGAATCTCATGCTCATACACATCTGCTGACCCCGCCCGTAGCTCCGTTTCGAAGGCATAGTAATATTTTCGAACGTCTTCCCAGTAGTTGGAATATTGATTGAGGGAAGGTAGATCAATCGAGTTTTCGCGTTCATGCCCTTGCATCATTGCTACCACGGAATTGAAATTCGGCTGTGCCGTCAGTCCAGAAAGGGCACTGATGGATACATCCACGACATCAACACCCGCATCAATAGCCTTTAAGTAGGTGGCAGACTGGATAGAAGAGGTGTCGTGTGTATGCAGGTGAATCGGAGCCTCTATATGTTCTCGAAGAGCTGCGATCAGCTTTTCAGCAGCCAGCGGGCGCAATAAACCGGCCATATCTTTGATCGCAATGATATGTGCTCCCTCATCTTCCAAGCGCCGAGCTAAGTCCACGTAGTATTGCAAACTAAATTTCTCATGTGCCGGATTGAGGATGTCTCCGGTATAGCACAAGCAAGCTTCTGCGATAGAGTCCGTTCGTTCGCGGACTGTCCTAATACTCGTTTTCATAGCCTCGATCCAGTTCAGCGAATCGAAGATTCTGAAGATATCGATACCTGTTTCGGCAGCCTGTTCAATGAACTTTTCGATGAGGTTATCTGGGTAAGCTGTGTATCCCACCGCATTGGAGCCGCGCAGCAACATTTGCAGCAACATGTTGGGCATGGCAGCCCGCAAGTCCTCCAATCGTTGCCAAGGACATTCCTTTAAGAATCGCAAGGAAACGTCGAAGGTGGCTCCCCCCCAAACCTCCATGGAGAAGATGTCACTTCCATGTTTTCGTGCGAAGCTCTCCGCTACTTCCAGCATATCGTAAGTCCGCATCCGCGTGGCGAGGAGTGACTGGTGGCCGTCCCGGAAAGTCGTGTCCGTATAGTGAATTTTCTTTTCCGACTTCAACCACTTGGCAAAATCTACTGCACCTAGTTCATTCAGCTTATCCTTCATTCCCTTAGGAAATTCCTGGGTGTAGTCCACCGCGGGAACCGTAGGTTTGAGCAGAACCTTGGTTTTATCTTTAAACTTTACATCCGGATTGTTATTGACGATTACATTTGCCAAATAGCGAAGCATTTTGGTGCCTCGATCTTGCCAATTAGGCGGTGCCAATAATTCAGGATGGTCTTTGATGAAGTTTACAGTAGCCGCCCCACTTTGGAAAGTTTCGTTGTTGAGTAGGTTCAATAGGAACCCTATGTTGGTTTTTACCCCCCGAATTCGGAACTCCCGCAAGGCTCTATGCAGGCGTCGTGAGGAACCTTTCATGGTACGTCCCCAAGCCGTAACCTTTACGAGCATACTATCGAAGAAGGGAGAAATCTTTGCTCCAGGGTAGGCACTACCCGCATCCAAACGAATACCCATTCCAGAGGCACTTCTATAGGCGATCAAGGTGCCATAATCTGGCTTAAAGCCTAAAGATGGATCTTCGGTGGTTACCCGACATTGAATCGCACAACCGTTGATTTGAACATCGTCCTGACTACGAATGAATATGGTCTTGTGCGCTAGGGGATATCCCATGGCAATCAAAATCTGGCTTCTCACCAAATCCACTCCGGTAATCTCTTCCGTGATGGTATGCTCTACCTGTATCCTTGGGTTTACTTCAATGAAGTAGACATTTTCGGCTTGATCCACTAGGAATTCTACGGTACCAGCATGGCTATAGGAAACCTCTCTAGCTAGTCGCAGCGCATAGTCATACAACTTGTCCTTTGTTTCCTGCTTGATCGTAACACAGGGAGCAATTTCCACAACCTTTTGGAAACGCCTTTGTACCGAGCAATCTCTTTCAAAGAGATGGACGATATTACCGTACTTATCCCCGAGGATCTGTACTTCAATATGCTTGGGATTTTCAATGAATTTTTCCAGGAAAACCGTGTCATCGCCAAAGGCGGTCTTGGCCTCACCACGAGCCTCGTTATATTCCTGGATCAATTGCTCATCCGTCCGAACTACGCGCATGCCACGTCCGCCACCTCCGGCTGCCGCCTTAATGATCACTGGATAGCCAATGTGGCGTGCTTCTCTCAAGGCTATTTCTTCTGAAAGTAAGGGCTCACGACTATCTTCAATTAAGGGTACCTGAGCTTGTTTCGCCAATTTCTTGGCAGCTACCTTGTCTCCAAGGCGGTCCATTACTTCTGGATCAGGTCCAATGAAGGTTACCCCAGCTGCTCTACATCTGCGTGCAAAGTGCACATTTTCACTTAAGAAACCATAACCTGGGTGAATGGCGTCAGCACCATGTTCCTTCGCAACCCGCAATAGGGCATCGATATCGAGGTAGGGCTTAAGTGGGTCGTCCTCTTCGCCAATTTGGTAGGCTTCATCGGCTTTATATCGGTGTAGAGAATATCTGTCTTCGTACGTATATATCGCAACGGTTCTAAGATTGAGTTCACTCGCAGCTCTCAATATCCTAATTGCTATCTCTCCACGATTGGCGACAAGGATCTTCTTGAATCTATTGACATTGGCCGTCATATTTCAATCTGGTTTAAACGTGAAAAATGCAAATTTGGAGGTCTGGTTAGGTAGGTTTTGGCCAGCAAATATAGGGAAAGTGGACAGAATTAGAGATTAGTCACCGAAGATTCTCAGAAAATCAACCGTATCTGGATGATTGTACCTGGTAGAGGTAATGTAGGGGTGTAATATGCGGGTTCTATGGTGAAAAATTATAATTTCACACTTTAGTACAACTTTAAAATTTTATTTCCAAATTAACCTTAATAGTATGAAAAAAGTTTCTACCTGGACTCTAATTGGACTTTTATTCTGTTGCCTAAATTTCTCCTATGCCCAGCGAAATTGTGGCGCAATGGAACATCTCGAAAATCAATTGCAACAAAACCCGTCTTTGCAATTCAACATGGACCAAATCGAGGAACACACTCGCAACTTCATCAAGCGGAGTGAGCATCTCCAAAAGGCGGTGATTACTATTCCGGTGGTGGTGCATGTGGTTTACAATGGATCTGCCGAGAATGTAAGTGACGCGCAAATCCAATCTCAGATTGATGTTTTAAACGAAGACTTCCGTCGACAAAACTCAGACGCGAACAACACACCTAGTATTTTTGCCGGGGTAGCTTCTGATGTAGAAATCGAGTTTTGCCTAGCTTCCGTGGACCCTGATGGCAATTCGACCAATGGTATTACACGGACACCTACTTCCAAACGCTCTTTCCGAACCAATGATGATGTAAAAAAAGCTAACAAAGGGGGAAAGGCGGCTTGGCCTGCTGGAGATTACATGAATATGTGGGTATGTGATATTGCTGGCGGAATTTTGGGCTATGCTCAATTTCCTGGCGGTCCCGCTTCCACGGACGGCATAGTCGTTGACTATCAGTATTTCGGTACGATAGGTACGGCTACAGCGCCTTTTAATCTGGGGCGTACGGCCACGCATGAAGTTGGCCACTGGTTAAATCTTCGACATATTTGGGGTGATGGCGGTTGTGGAGTGGATGATTTTGTCAGCGATACTCCGATTGCTGGTGGTCCAAACTATACTGGGGAACCCTGTAATTCTTCTCCTAATAGTTGTAATGAAGGATCTGGGGACTTGCCAGATATGTTCCAAAACTATATGGACTACTCCGATGATGCCTGTATGAACCTCTTCACAGATGGCCAAACTGCTCGCATGCGTGCGCTGTTCGGTTCCGGTGGATCTAGAGCTAGTCTCCTGAACTCTAATGGTTGCGGTAGCGGAAATGGCGGCCCAACTTGTAGTGATGGTGTGCAAAACGGAAATGAAACAGGCGTAGACTGTGGTGGTCCCGATTGTGCCCCTTGTGAAACAGAGCCTACTTGTGATGATGGTGTTCAAAATGGCAGTGAAACAGGTGTAGACTGCGGTGGCCCAGATTGTGCACCATGTGATACTGGAAGCTGTGATGCACCAAGTGGTTTGAGTAGTACACCAAGAGGTGGAGGTAAGAGAGCAAATCTATCGTGGAATGCTGTAAGTGGAGCTTCTTCTTATACTTTAACCTTGCAACAAATTGCACCTAGTACTGGTTCCGTTTCTTCCACTACAACCTCAGGTACGAGTGTTAATGCTAGTGGTTTAACTCGTGGAAATACTTATCAATGGACCGTTACAGCTAACTGCAGTAGTGGAAGTAGTCCAACAAGCACAGCTACTTTTGTTGCAGGACAATCAGCGAGACTAACAGATCAGGATCAGGATTTACTTGTTTATCCTAACCCAACTGGAGGTAGACTAGTGGTAGACTTTAGTGATCTAACAGTTTCTCCTGAATTGACTTTATCTGCACAACCAAAGGCAGCCAATTACATTTTGAATGTCATGGACGTGCATGGAAGAGTGTTGCAGCAGTATAACATTGCAGAGGGAGCTGAAATTACTGAATTGAATGTCAGTAGCTTGGTGCAAGGACTTTATATCCTGCGATTGACAGATCGAAGAGGTGAGCAAATTGCCAATACAAAGTTCTTAGTGAGTAAATAAGATGTGGTGCTAGATTGAACTAGAAATATAAACGCCCTGATCAGAATTCTTGGTCAGGGCGTTATTACTTAAGACTTTGGCCTATTCAATAGTTGTCAGAGGTGTCTCAATCTAACAAGTACTTAATGTCATTCTTACTAAAACTCATTTTTCCTACTTCTCCAATGATATCTTCCGCCAATTGCTTTTTCTTCTCCTGTAGCAGTAGAATCTTTTCCTCAATACTATCCTTGGTGATGAACTTGACAGCCATGACCTTTTTCTCCTGACCAATTCGATGCGCCCTAGCAATGGCCTGTTGTTCAATCGTGGGATTCCACCATGGATCCAAGATAAAGACATAGTCCGCTGCGGTCAAATTCAATCCAGTTCCTCCAGACTTGATGGAAATGAGGAAGGATTGTACCGCAGGATCAGCCATGAATTGCTCGATGTTCCGCTGACGCTGCTTGGCGGTCTGGCTACCAATTAGCCAGCTATAGGCTTGCTGTTTTGATTCAAATTCCGCCCGGAATAATTCCAGGTATTTTACAAAAGAGCTGAAAATTAAAGCTTTGTGACCCCCTTTACGGATCACTTGTAGGTGCTCCAAGACATCATTATACTTCCCACTGTCTTTCTTGAAGTCTGCATAGACCAAACTAGGGTGATTCACAATTTGGCGAAGGCGGGTTAGCGACTGGAGGACGATAATGCGGTATTGGGGATTACTAGCATCGTAGTTTTCTAGGAGATAATTCCTTGCTGCTGACTTTTCTTTTTCGTAGCGTTTTTTCTGCTCGCTCGCCATTTCACTATAGAAGAGTTTGGTGGTCAATGCCGGCAGGTCCTTAGCCACCTCTTCCTTGGTTCTACGGAGGAGGTAGGGTTTGACTAACTTGCGTAGCCGGTCTTTTTTATCTTCATCTTGTCCTTTCTCGATGGGCGTGATGAATTCTCTTTTAAAGAAGGTAAAACCACCTAGTAGATCCGGATTAATAAACTGCATTTGCGACCAAAGGTCTGAGAGCGAATTCTCGATGGGCGTACCACTCAACGAGATCTTATACTTAGCAGGGAATTGATTGATGGCCTGGAAGATCTTGCTTTCTCGGTTTTTGATCTGCTGACTTTCATCTAAAATGATATACTCAAATTCGATGTTTTGTAATAGCTCAGCATCTCTTAAGGCAGTCTGGTAGGTGGTAAGGATTATATCAAAACGTAAAATGAGTCTAGGGTCCTTATACCGCTTGCTCCCGGTATGCTGGTAGATACTTAAGCTTGGTGCAAATTTATTAAGTTCCTGTGCCCAATTGAAAACCAAAGAGGCCGGTAAAATGATCAAAGCATTGAGCGACTTCAAGAAGCCCGCATCTGGTGGGGGTTGAAACAGGTCCAGTTGGGCAGAG
>JAHQWA010000163.1 GCA_019634045.1 Saprospiraceae bacterium | reverse complement strand
GTGATGATGTCTTTAAGATTGAAGGATTGGAAGAAGACCAATTGTCTGGTGTCATTGGCCAACTGTATTCGGATGATGTGAGTTTCAAAAGAGCCATGAAAGGTGCACTTGGAGAAATTGCTTACGCTAAATATGAAGGCGAAATTGTCAAGGAAGCAATTCAGATGAACCCTATTATCATCCTGATTGGGATACTTGGTTTTGTGGCCTCCTTTGCGATTTCTCTCGGTCCTGTGATGTGGGTAATGTTATCAGAGTTGTTTCCCAACTGGATTCGGGGGTTGGCCATTTCCGTGATTGGTTTCATCAATTCAGCCACTAGCTGGGTAGTACAATTTATCTTCCCTTGGGAATTAGCGAACTTAGGAAATGCAGCAACCTACTTGATTTATGGGCTGTTTGCTATCGTAGGATTGGCGATTTTATGGCGAGTTTTGCCAGAAACCAAAGGGAAATCCTTAGAACAAATAGAAAAAGAACTGGTTAAATGAATTTGATTCAAAATCCCATTCTCAAGGGATTTAATCCGGACCCATCGATCATTCGAGTGGGGGAGGATTACTATATAGCTACTTCCACCTTTGAATGGTTTCCAGGGGTACAAATCCACCATTCGAAAGACCTGATCAACTGGGAATTGGTCACCCATCCATTGCGTCGAATATCTCAACTAGATATGTTGGGGAATCCCGATTCCTGCGGTGTTTGGGCACCCTGCTTATCCTATCACGATGGTACTTTTTACCTAGTCTACTCCAACGTTCGATCGTTTGATGGGATATGGAAGGATACGCCAAATTACTTAGTGACAACGGACGATATTTTAGGAGAGTGGTCAGATCCTATCTTTTTAAGTGCTAGTGGTTTTGACGGCTCTTTGTTTCATGATGAAGATGGCCGTAAGTGGTTTACCAGCATGTGGTGTGATCATCGGAAAGGCAAGTTCTTTGGTGGAACATTGTTGCAAGAGTATGATCACCAGCAACAAAAGGTGATTGGAAAGCCGGTGCAGATATTTCCAGGTTCTGAGCTAGGTATTACGGAAGCGCCCCATATTTACAAGCGCAATGGATATTATTACCTAATCACGGCAGAAGGGGGAACGGAATACGGGCATGCCGTCAGCTTGGCACGTTCCGAAAGTATTTATGGTCCTTATGCGTTGCACCCGAGCAACCCCGTCATTAGTGTAAGAGAGGACCCTACAGCCCCCTTGCAAAAGTGTGGGCATGCGGATTTGGTGGAGACCCCTACCGGGGAATGGTATGCCGTTTTTCTGGTAGGGCGACCCCTGACTGAAGGTGGTAGGTGTATTTTAGGTAGAGAGACCGCCATAGAGCAAGTGGAGTGGAGGGCGGACGACTGGCTATATCTAAAACAGGGTGTATCCGCACCTCGCTTAGCGGTTCCTGCTCCAGCAGAAGCCAGCCCACAGGTAAGCCGTAAACGCCCCGCTCGGACAAATTTTACTCCATCTACCTTAGACATTCATTTTCAAAGCTTGCGCATCCCGATGGAGGAGGACTGGCTATCTCTTACAAATCGACCCGGCTATCTACGTCTGTACGGTCGTGAATCGTTAAGTTCGTTTCATCGGCAAAGCCTAGTAGCCCGTCGAGTTCAGCACTTTCAAGTAAAAGTCTCTGCTTGCCTCGATTTTAGGCCTACCCATTTTCAGGAAATGGCCGGCTTGGTAGCCTACTATAATACTTCCCACTGGGTCTATTTACATATTTCTGGGGGAGAGGATGAAAATCGGTATCTACAGCTTATCTACTGTGATAATTTCAATATGCAGGAGATCCTCAGTGATCCTATACTGCTACCTAAGACGGGAGAGATCTATCTGCGATTCGCTTTCGATTATGGGAACCTGCAAGCTTATTATGCCTTAGAAGAAGAATCGTGGAGGCAAGTAGGAGATGTGCTGGATGGGAGTATTCTGTCTGACGATTACGTGAGAGGCACAGATCGCTATCGACCTGCTTTCACGGGTACCTTTGTGGGGATGTGCTGCCAAGACTTAAGTGGACATCAAAAGTCTGCGGATTTTAAATGGTATGAATACTTAGAAAACAGACAATAACATGAGAACACTTCTATACAGCCTGGGGCTGATTGCCCTACAGGCTTGCGCACCGGCTGCACAAAACGAAGAGAAGCAACAAGAGGAAACCTCGGCAGAACAGCAAATGACGGATCGAGCAAAGTTTGAACCAGCAGATGGAAAGTGCATCCTATTTGTAGGGCAAGAATTGGCCGCTATTGGTGGCCTGGAAGAATTCAACGATGGATATCTAGATCACTTTGAGCGACCAGGTGGCTTTACCATGTACACCAAGATACGGCCTGGGGATGAGGAATTCGGCTTTACCTACGAGGGTTTAGCAGGGGTTTTCAGCACGGATGATTGGGGGGACGGACCCTCAAATATGTCAAGACAGATAGCAGATGAAGATTTTGAGCAAATGGCCTTGGCCATCGGACTTGAATTAGTAAACCATGAAGCCAAAGTTGCAGATGGTACGCATGACAGTTTGGTGATTGCCTTAGGGCAGTGGATAAAGAGCCTAGGTCAAAGGCCGGTCTTTCTGAGAATTGGTTACGAATTTGGAGGTGCCTGGAATCACTATGATCGTGAGCAATATATGGCCGCTTTCCAACGCATTCATCAATTGTACGACAGCCTAGGCGTTGAAAATGTAGCCTATGTATGGCAATCACATGGCTGGGGTATGGATCAAAGTGCCTTGGAAAGTTGGTATCCTGGAGATGAGTATGTGGATTGGTGTGGTTATTCCTTCTTTTCCCGATTTGATGAGGTAGAGATGATCGAGTTTGCCCGGAAAAAGGGGAAACCCGTATTTATTGCAGAAGCTACTGCGACCATTTCTACAGAGACAGTCAAGACAAATGGAAAAACCAAAGAAACCATACTTTCGAAGCCTGAGCAGGCAGAGGAAGCCTGGGAGAAATGGTTTCTTCCTTTCTTCAAAACGATTGAAGACAATGAGGATGTTGTTAAAGCTGTCAGTTACATTAATTGTCATTGGAAAGCCAACCGCATGTGGTTCGAAAACCCGACCTTCCAAGGGGTGGATGCGCGTTTACAGACTAGCAAAATGATTACTGCTAGGTGGAAAGAAAAAGTCGCGGACCCCAGATATATACGCGCTTCCCCTGAATTGTACTCCATTTTATGGAGAGAGTAGGGGAGGAGGCAGGCTCTCAAGAGGGAGTTAATGAAATTTTATTGCAGAAGAAATTAGACTTAATCTAGAGTTCACATCGGGAGATTATCTTGCAGAATGCAATTAGCCAATCACCATGCCCATTCCCATTTTAGCGATGGACGATTAAGCCCAAGAGAATATCTACAACAGGCCATAGCACAAGGATTGAATGCTTATGGCTTTTCAGATCACGCTCCCATCCCTAATTCCTCCGTTGGTCTAATGAGCCTAGAAAGCTTACTACGGTATCTGGCAGAAGTAGATACGCTCAAAGAGATCTATGCAGAGGATATTCAGGTCTACAAGAGTTTGGAAGTAGATTATATTCCAGGTACCATAACCATGGATAGTGCACATATCCAGGATGCTAATTTGGATTATATTATCGGTGCGGTACATTTTGTTGATGCCTTTTCCGATGGAACACCTTGGGGTTTTGAAGGATCAAAAGATAATTTTGAGCGAGGGGTAGCAGAGATTTTCCACGGAGATATGCAAGCAGCTGTGGGTCGCTATTATGCCTTGATCACAGAGATGGTGCAAGGATACCAGCCGACCATTGTAGCTCATCTGGATCGAATCAAGAAATTAAACAAAGGGGAACGGTTCTTCTCGGAGCAATCCTCCTGGTATCGGGAAGCGGTGGAAAATACCTTAGTGACCATCAAAGCGTCAGGTTCCATTATGGAGGTTAACACCAAAGGATACTACAAAAATGAAACAAGTGAACCATATCCTGGCCGCTGGGTACTGGCGAAAGCTAAGGAAATGGGAATACCTGTACATTTAGCATCTGATGCTCATCATCCAGAAGATATTACCAAGGGCTTTGAATTTGGAGCTTCCATCTTATTGAAGGTAGGTTATACAGATGTTACTGTATTATCAGAAGGGGAGTGGATTCCTACGCCTTTGAAACCCCGTAAGCTGCATCGTTCTCCTTTTTAAGGTGAAAAAATCTAAACGCTCCCCCTAATAATCTACTATCAGTAGCTCTTGGCAGAAAAAGCTAGCTGTTTTTCGGTTTTTGGCCTATTTTTCTTTCGATGCAAAAACCAAGTTTGTCCAACGGATGCTTTAGCAAGTTCCTATTACTACTTTTTGTTTGGGGAGCTTTGCCAGCCACCTTTGCTGCTTACAGTTCGCGTAAGGAATTCACAGAACAACTCAAGTGGATTACCTATTATGATCAGATTTCAAGCTACGATTTTAGAGTTGCTGAGGCCACCCTAAGGACTAAATACAGGAGTGGCACCTATTATTTGATCAAGGGAGAGGTGATGGGGCATTTTTCAACAAGCTTATCGATGAACAAGAGTGCTGGTGAAGAGATTTTTGGTCCCTTACCCTATTCGTCCAAAAATAACCCAGAAGTTTTCTATCCGCGGCAGGGAAGATCTATTCTTACAGTATATGCGATTCCGGCACAAAAACTAGCTAAACTACCCAATCGATTTGATGCCATAGCAACTAGGAGACAGATGTTCCTTGGTCTCCTACCGCAAATACTACTAATCTTCCTACCGATGATTTATGCTTGGTACTACCTGATTCGCATTCTATCTACTCAAATCTTTCGCTGAAAAATTAGGGAGCGAAAAAAAGCAGGGAAAAGGAGTGAAATTGACGCCAATTGATGCAACTATTTGACGTACAGAATAAATAAACCAACTATTTTAGTTCAAGTTGCGAATTAATATATTGCTATGTGTCCAGTTTGTTAAGTTTGAGAGGAAATATAGATTTTTATTATTAAAAATATAGTTAATGTAAGAGAAAAGTTATATTTTGCAACTGTTATAAGGCCATAGTCCCCCTATAGGCTTCAAAAATTAAGTTTTTTTAAGTACGTATCGCGCTTTAAGTCAACCACTAAATAATAAATAGGATCAAAAAAAGACAAGTAAACACCATACTACTGCACAAACCAAAATACGTAAAGCACAAGGATTAAATAGAAATTAGGTTTTAGATCGTATTCTCTTGGTTCAAAAGACTAGCGAAAGAGTGGACCCTAGGCTCATTTTTTCTCTTCTGACAAACCATGAGTTTATTGTCTAATAATCTTGATTATTGTCTTGATAGTCAAGGTTTTGTTTCTACTTCAGTAAGTATATAGCAATAGTTATAGCATTTTATCTGCCCAAATTTGGTGAATATTACCCGCAGTAATAATCAAGTTCAGCAACCGTAACTTTAACAACCACCTATCTGATCAAGTTAACGGCCTCTACTGCTATGGGGTACGTAACAAGCTAATTGCACGCCTGTTATGTTACCTACCGTGCGTAAGGCTGTAATTGATTAGTTACCCCCCACTCTTGTTAGGGAAACCTATTCAGGTTCTCCTGGCATAGAATTATTATGCGTTCTAAACAGCTAAGTACAGTTTAGTTAGATATTAGACGCGATTCTCACTCTGGTGTGTTCATCAGGGGCTAGAAGTTAATGTTAATACTAAGCTGTTTTTATTTTCATAGACATCGACCTTAAAAAGTAACTCAAACATGACGTTTTTTGGTGATAAGCGAATGGTGCTTTGCACATTAGCCAAAACGGGACTAACACTAAGACCCCATTTCCTTTCTCTAGCCAATCCACATCCTGGATGGGCCATCTCCTATCTACTGCCTACACTTTATCAACCGCAACAACCACCTCCCTGGAGGGGCTGTCAGGCTCGGCTAATTAACACGGCCTAGGGCGGAAAGTCCTTTTGTCATTTTCCCATCGATTTAAGTAAGAAAACCAAAACTCTATCTGCGTATGCAGTCGATTGCACTGTATTGGGTGCATGCTATGCAGGTGGAAACTCAAAGTCCTAAGCAATCAATATAAACTTCAGCTATATGACCTATTCTCTACAAACCTTTCAACCTCAAAAAGCCATACTGCTTATAGCATGGCTGTTGAGTTCCTTGCCTCTGATTGGGCAGGTGAACTTTTCATCGAGTGGATTGGTAGGGGAGTCCTCAAACAACCCGACCTCTTTACAGTTCGGGCCTGATGGTCGTTTATATGTTTCCCAACAGAACGGAACCATATATGCTTACACGATCCAAAGAAATGGCCCCAATGATTATGAAGTCACCAGTACAGAGACAATCAATCTGGTGAAGAACATCCAAAATCACAATGATGATGGATCGAATTCTGGCAATAGTAACCGGCAGGTTACTGGTATATTGATAACTGGAACGGGTGCCAATCCGATCCTCTACGTGAGTTCTAGTGATCCTCGGATCGGAGCTGGTGGAGGTGGTAATGATACAGGCTTGGACACCAATTCTGGCGTCATTTCTAAGCTTACCTGCACAGGTGGCATTGATGGTTCTGGCCAATGCACTGGCTGGACCAAAGTAGACCTGATCAGAGGTTTACCTAGGTCCGAAGAGAACCATGCTACAAACGGGATGCAGCTCGATGAGCAAAACAACATCCTTTACATCGCGCAGGGAGGACATACCAATGCTGGTTCTCCTTCCAATAACTTTGCTTTTACCACGGAATATGCGTTGTCAGCAGCCGTGCTAGAAGCCGATTTGGATGTGATTGAAGCCCTACCGACGAAGACAGACGGCGATGGTGAAGCTTTTAAGTATAACTTACCAACGCTACAAAACGTTAGCAAATCCGACCTGTTAGCCAATGATAATGATCACCCTGATCCTTGGGGCGGAGATGATGGCTTGAATCAAGCCATGCTAGACCCGAATGGTCCTGTACAGATCTTTTCACCAGGTTGGCGAAACCTTTATGATCTCGTACTAACAGAATCGGGGAGAATGTACGGTGTGGATAATGGGGCCAATGGTGGCTGGGGTGGTTTCCCGGAATATGAAGAATCGTACGATGCTACAAACAACTTTATCAGTGGCGAACCTGGTTCTACAGGTCAAGGCCCTGATCCCTCCACCTACCCGAACAATATTACCTTATTGGACGGACTAAATGGGACTGTAGCTAGTGATAATAGCCCAGATCCACAGGTGAATAATAAGAACGGCTTGCATTTATTCTTCAAGGATTATTACGCTGGGCACCCAACACCAATCCGAGGTAATCCGGATGGTGCCGGTTTGTATTATAATGGTACCTTCTATGCTCCAGGAAATGCGAACCTTCCCACAAGTTGGCCACCTGTTACGGCGGCCAATCCCGTAGAATGTGATTTTCAGCAGTCTGGGGTGGATGATAATTCCATAGCCAATTACGGTCCTTCCACCAATGGTATTGCAGAATACACTGCAAGTAACTTCAATAACGCACTGAAGGGGGCGCTTTTGCTGGCCGCTTTCAACGGAAATATCTATCAAGTATTTCTGAATAACGATGGAACGGTAGCAACGAATTGCCCTTCCAATCCTGCCAATAACTGTAGTGATTCTTTTGCTTCTGGTTTTGGTAGCAACCCACTAGACGTGATTGCGCAAGGCGATAATGATGCATTTGGCGGAACGGTGTGGGCCGTAACCTATGGTGCTGATAACATTACCATTTTTGAACCTTCTGATTATGATGGCAATGATCCTGGTCAGTGCGTAGGTAATGATGATGATACGATAGATGAAGACAATGATGGATATACCAATGCAGATGAAATTGATAATGGAACCAATCCCTGTTCCGGTGCGAGCAAGCCTGCTGACTTTGATGATGTAGTGGAATTCAATGGCTTCAAGCGCTCGGATTTGAATGATACGGACGATGATCAAGATGGTATCCTGGATGTGGACGATGCTTTCTGCTTTGATGCCACCAATGGAAAAGGTGGACTTGGAGAGCTTCCAGTTCGCTTAGACCTCTTCAACTCCACTGGCTATGGCTTCGGTAGTCTGGGCTTCACTGGTATAATGACCAATGGCGCTCAAGATTATTTCGGCTTGATCGATGATAGTGGAGATGAATTAGTTTTTGGGGGTACAGCCGGTATTTATACCGACCCATCGGTAACCGATGGTGATGCTTTTGAAGGAGGTAATTCTCAGAAGAATGCCTTCCAGTTTCCGGTGAATGTGAGTACCGCTACTGGACCTTTCACTGTCTTAGGACAGATTAATGGTCCATTCTTCGACAATCAGACACCACAGAATTTTGCTTCCCATGGAATCTTTATCGGTACGGGAGATCAGCAGAATTACCTCAAAGTAACCATAAGGAATAATGGAGGATCTTCAGCTTTTCAGGTGTTATTCGAGAATAACGGATCTACTACTTCACAATTGGTCAATGTGGCTGACATATTCAATGCCACAACCATCATTATCTATATCAGTGTAGATCCAGCTACCGGTGAAGTACAGGCAAGTTACGCTGCTGATGGAGGTGCTCGGACGGATATCGGAACACCCGTGACCGTTTCCGGTCCCTTGCTAAGTGCCATTCAAGGCACCTATACTATTGACGGACAAGCCTCGGCACTAGCTGCCGGCCCAATTGCTACCTCTACTGGTTCCGCTCCTGAATTCTCCGCCAGTTGGGATTACTTCGAAGTAACTCAAAATCCATCGGATGCGCAAGCGCAGATCGAGGTGAATACCGGAGGGATTAATGGTAGTACCTTTGGTAATACTTCTTTTTCAATAGAAAACCTATCCACCGGATCTGAGATTACGAAAGTGACGATTGATCTATCCACGACTGTAATCCCAGAGGTAGTCTTTGATCCCAACGGCACGGCGGGAGATGCAACCTCCAAGGATCTTACGTTGAATGGTGGCTCAGATGGAGGTACTGGATATACAGGTCATAATTTCGGTAAAGCTTACGAAGGAGGATTTTACTCCTTAGTGGTAGACTTTAATGATTTTACCGCTGGTGAGACCATCGAATTTGGACTGGATATTGATCCGATAAGTATCAAGGGAGGAAGCTCTCCCGGACCCAATGAGTCTGGCAGTGTTTCTGGCCTGGAAATTAGCGGCGCTAAAGCCATCGTCACTTTTAATACCGGTGAAGAATGGACAGTGGAATTGATGAGTGGCGAAAATGATAGTGATGGAGATTCCAAGAACATTGCGCGTAATGCACTTCCAGAGGCACCCACGATATCTATTGACAATGTAACTAGTCAGTCCGTCGTGGTAACACCTAATCATACGGTAACGGTTACCGGCCCAGTAAGTGGTGAAGTACTATTACTACAATTAGAAGCGGGCTTATTCCTAGATGGATTAAATGGGCCGAATGCACCAGGGGGATATGATATTGATCCCTGGGAGGTGAATAGCGTAATTGGTATTACCAAACTCACAAGTACGATCAGTAACTCTTTCACCGCGGATTTCAATGTGACCTTGACGGATACAGATGATGAAGCGGGCTATAACATCTTTGCCGCGGTAATAGTAGATGACGATGGAGCCACTAGTGATTTATCAAACATCATCATAGTGGAATACGATCCTGACGCAGCACCAGCAGAGGAAATTCGAGTGAATGCAGGTGGACCAGCGTATACGGATGGAGCAGGCAAAGACTGGGCTGCTGATAACTTCTTTGTCAATGGTGCGGCGTTCACCAATGCGATAGCGATAGCCAATACCGATGATGATGTTTTGTATCAAACAGAACGTTACAATCCGAACCTGCAATACGAAATTCCGGTAGCAGGAACTGGTCCCTACCAAGTAAACTTGCATTTTGCCGAGTTGTACTTTGGGCTTCCTGGTGGCGGTTCTGCTGGCGGTGAGGACTCTCGAGTGTTTGATATTGTGATAGAAGGAGAGAACAAGCTCTTGAACTTTGACATTTTTGCAGAAGTAGGAGCTGCAGCAGCAACTATTAAGACTTTTGCAAATATCAACGTAAGTGATGGATCCTTGAGTATCTCTTTCCCTGCTTCAGCTAATAATGGTAAAATTTCAGCCATAGAAGTATTAGGTTTTGGATCAACGGGAGATATTCCGATTAACTTAAGTCAGATTAGCGATCAAATCAGTGTGGAAGGAGTACCTGCTCCATTTGATATTGTGGCGACCGGTGGAGATGGCAATTTGTTGTACTCCGCAAGTGGCTTACCTACTGGCTTGAGTGTAGAACCAACCAATGGAGATATCATTGGAACTATAGATGTGGGAGCATCCGCTGGAGGACCCAACAATGATGGTGTTTTTACGGTCACCGTATCTGTAGATGATAGTGATGGCGAAACCAATGACCTGGTGTCTACAAGCTTTACTTGGACCGTACTTGCACCTTCTGCGACACAAGCCCTATTCCGTGTCAATGCAGGTGGCGCGCAGCTTGCTGCGGCCGATGCGTCTTCTCCGGTTTGGAGTGCAGATACTGGATCATTTGGAGCGGCCGGAAACTCGCCTTACCTCATTGCTGCGACGACTACAGGAGGTACCTTCACGGGCAATAGTGGCAATGCTCATCCAGGGCCGATCATCACGACTGACCCATCCTTAGCTGTCTTCCCAGAGATTCCTACTGAAGTTTTCAATACGGAACGCTGGGATGGTCCTGGTGCTCCAGAGATGTTGTGGCAATTCCCTGTTCCACAAGGTACAGAAGTAGAAATTGCGATTTTATTTGCCGAACTATTTCAAGACATCACCGGAGCTGGGCAACGCGTTTTTGATATTTCTATTGACGGTGTTGTACCTCCAGTATTTAATGATATAGATCCTTATGCGGTAGCCGGACCAAAAGGCGCTTTCGTGCGGACCTTTACGACTACTTCAGATGGGACGATTGATATAGAGCTCATCCACGGCGTAGAAAACCCAGCAATCAAGGGGATTCAAATCTCTACCGTTGCCGCCTCTGATAACGACCCGCCAGTGGTTGTTAATCCAGGAACGCAATCTGGCGTAGAAGGAAGTTCTGTTTCCTTGCAGATTTCTGCTACCGATACCGATCCTTGTGATGGATTGACTTATTCCGCCACTGGATTGCCACCTAGCTTGAGTATTGATGAAAATACCGGCTTGATTACAGGTACGCTTGATGAAGGATCTGGATCAGGAGTAGCGGGCGCTTTTATAGAAGATGGAGGCGTATTGATTATTGAAGCAGAAACAGACTTTGTTAATACGACCGGAGGCTGGGATACTTTCTCAGATTCTGATGCAGACTTCCTATTAGCGACCGGCAACAACTTTGGAAATGCTACGGGAGGTGAGGTGCTGACCTATGAT
>JAHQWA010000162.1 GCA_019634045.1 Saprospiraceae bacterium | reverse complement strand
GTATATCTTAACCCTGCTTTCGTTGGTCTGGAGAGTGGCATCACAGTGAGCGCTACCTCCCGGATGCAGTGGCTACAAACTGATCGAGGTTTTCGGACTTCCAATTTCACGGTAGAAACACAATTGCCACATGCCCGCTTAGGTCTTGGGGTTCACGTCCTCAGTGATACCGAAGGAATTGCCAGTTTGAGGACGCGTATGGCAGGTGCAGTCTTGTCCTATACCATCCCGGGTAAGACGAGCAATCTACATTTCGGTTTTGAGGCCAGAATGGTCCAGAAAGATATCGACTGGGACAAGCTCGTGTTTACGGATCAGCTTGATCCTATGGATGGATTAGTAAATCCAAGTAGTGTCATTCCTGCCGTGGAAAAGATAAGCTACGGCGATCTGGATTTTGGAATCGTCTGGCGACGAGTAGGCGATATGCGGTTTGGAAAAACTAGATGGAAGGATGTGAGGAGTCAATTAGGGGTTAGCATTCACCATCTTCCGCACCTCATCAGTAAATCAGCCCAGGGTAATGATTCTTTTTTGAATCGCGAAACACGGATCGCTCCCAGGGTAACTTTTCATGGAGGACTAATTATTCCACTATCTACTGTTCGAAGTTCGGGCTTTAGTCTTGCTGTTTCTCCTAACTTCAAGCTAGACATGCAAGGGTATAAATTTCTGAATTCAAAAGAAAACATTACGGTAGGCACTTTTGGAATGTATACCTTAATCAATAACTACTATTTGGGATTGCTTTATCAAAATCGGCAGTTTGTGCCAAATACCTTACATACGAATGCCTATATTCTTACGTTTGGTGGCTATACGTCCACCACTCGTGGAAGTAGTGGAGATGACCCCAGGTTGTTTTTTGGGATCAGTGTCGACGTCAATACCACTGGAGTAGGTCCTATGGCTGGTAGTGTGTTCGAAGCTACAATCCGTTATCGGATAGTACCGGAAACGGGCTGGGGTGCTACTCGAAAAAGAACAGGAAAATCTTCAAAACGTATATTGGATTGTAAGAGTTTTTTCTAAAATTGCAGAGAGAAAATTACACATATACACCTATTTTAAACCCGACTAATTAATCATAATCTGAATAGGATTAGCAATTCTTATGGATCATAAGAAGTAGTGTAAAAACTAACATCTTTTTCCTTACCTAATTCGAATTTCAGATCAAGAATTTAAATGCTAACAAGTCATTCCTTAACAAACGGTAAAGTACGCAGTATGAACTGGAGGCTACACAAACTCGTACTATGGACACTCTTAACCAGTGCGATCAATTCACAACTTAATGGACAATGTACCATTACCATTACGGAGGACAACCCATGTTCCGGCGCTGAAGTCACCATTGGTGTAGATGATCCTGATGTGGGTGCAGATTATAGTTGGGATTTGGATAATGATGGGACTGTCGATCTACAAGGGTCCGTATTTTTCGATTACTCGTTCCCAGAAGTCTTCACCGATCAAACCTTTACCATAACCCTATTTCGAGACGGGAGCTCCTGTAGCTCTCTAAGTGTGCCAGTCAAGGCGGCACCCGACGTTAGTATTGGGGTGCCCCAAGGTACGGTGACTTTAGAAGGCAACGAACTCAAGGCGTGTGGTGCAAATGGCACTTTAGACCTCCAGCTATTCAATGCATCAACCACCATCCCCGAAAATGTAACCTATACCATCAACTGGGGTGATGGAAGCCCTTCGGAAACTTTCGACAACAACACCTTTAATGCCAGTTCTACCATCTCTCATGTCTATAATGGGTTTGGGTACTTTCCCATCTTTCTCAGTGTAGAACATACCAATGGCTGTGTTTACACTAAAAACTATACGCTTTATAATGGCGGTAACCCTTCCGTAGGATTAGCCACACCTGGTAATACAGTAGGTCTTTGTGCACCTGCAACGCTCACCTTCCCGATCACCAATACCGCTGGGAATCCACCAGGAACCGAATACCGCATCTACATTAATGGTGCGGAAGTTGCTCGTTATGATCAAGACGACCTCCCGCCGTCATTTACCTATACTTTTGATAACCATTCCTGTGGTAAGGAAACGAGTACTGGAAATTATCAAAATGCTTTCGATTTGCGAATTGTCGCTTCGAATCCTTGTAATTCATCTGCTGCGACTATCGAACCTATAGAGGTTAGTACGCCGCCAGAACCCCTATTTGAAGTTACGCCTCCTGCTTATAGCTGTACTGGCGCTATTTATGGATTTAGTAATTCTTCCTCTAATATTAACGAAGTAAGGAGTGGTGATCCTTCGAGCTGCTTAGAAATTCTTAGTCCCAACTGGACAATCTCTGGCACAGCAGGTAGTGATTGGGAGATTGTAAGTGGCAACCTTTTCAATTCCAACAATCTGGATATTAGATTTTTGGAGCCAGGAACCTATACTATCGAAATGACCATCGTCAGTTTTGCCTGTGGTACTTACACGTACACGCAGGACATTGATATTTCAGAACAAGCCGATGTTGAAGGTGAATCCCAAGTAATAGATGTGGGGGAAGGACCTAATGGAGAACCTTGCTCTCCCTATAAGTTCGAGATGAATTCTACCACTTCTGGTGAAATACTCAGCTATTCCTGGCAAGTAGAATCAGATCAGGATTGGGACTTCATTGAAGGGACCACGGCTGATTCTCCTGATGCAAAATTCATCTTTTACGGTGGGGGAGATTATAATGTGAAGCTCTCCGTGGCTAATGCTTGTGCAACCGTAGAATGGGATACCTTAATTACCCTTGAAGGACGTCCGACAGCGGTTTTAGATATCCCGAATGCTTGTGATCAGGCCACGCTCAATTTTGATAATTCTTTAGTCTCCTACGGCGACAATGGTTATTCCATAGACAGCTATGACTGGACCTTTGAAGGAGCTGAAACCACCTCCTCATCCGACGCTAACCCCAGTAATATCGCCTATAATTCTCCGGGAGAATACGTCGTCAGGTTGCGAGTAGCTAACACCTGTGGGTCAGTTACCGTTCGCGATACCTTCTTAATCCAACCCAAGGATGATTTGATGCTCCCACCCGATCAGACCCTTTGCGCTACAGAGCCAGCCTTTATGCTAGACGCCGGCCTTGCGGGCGGAACTTGGTCTGGATCAGGAGTATTACCCAACGGGCAATTTAATCCCGGAGCAGCAACAGCTGGTGTCAATACGCTAACCTATAGTTTTGGCTCAGGCGTTTGTTTTGTGGAAGAGCAAATGAATATTACGGTTAACCCGGAACCAGTGGTAGATATCGGAGAAGATCAAGAGGTTTGTATTTCGGTCAGCAGTGTAAGCTTACCTGCAGAGCCCGAAGGCGGCATCTGGACCAGCTTAGACGGTGGCGTCCTTAATGGAGATCAATTTATGGTACAGGAAACGCCTCCTGGAGAATACAAGTTTCGCTATGATTTTGTCGATGAAAATGGCTGTGAGGCTACAGATATCATACAGGTTGAAGTTACTAATGGGCCAGTTATCACAGCACCAGATACAGCCTATTGTAATACACCAAAAGACCAGGCCTTACCACCAGTCTCCATTTTAGGCGGTACCTGGACTGGTCCCGGGGTTACAGGTGAAAGCTCCTTTAATCCATTTACGGCCGGTGGTGCAGGTGTTTACGACTTAAACTATTTCTATGCCAATCCCGTCAACGGCTGTGAAAGTTCTGTACCCATCCAGGTAAGCGTAATTGATCCTGTTAAAGTTGATGCAGGTGAAGATCTGGCCATTTGCGAAACCTTAGATGTTGTGCTCCTAGATTCGCTTGCTTCGCCTCCTGGTGGCAGTTGGACATTTAACGGCAATCCTTTAACAGAAGCCGTATTTGATCCCAGTCAACAATCAAATGGAGTTTACAAGTTTGCCTATGCGGTGGGTAATGGTGTTTGTGTGGTGACCGACACCTTGGAAATTGAAATTGCAGATTTGGAGCCCTTCGAATTGGACGCAGATCAAGTAGTCTGTTCCGAAGCCGATCAAATCCAATTGAGCGGATCTGGTGGGCTACCCGGTATATGGTCTGGTGCTGGTATCGTGGATAGTGTTGGCGGTTTTTTTGACCCAGCGGACCTAAGTCCGGGAGAATATCCAGTTACTTTTACACGAGTGGACGACAATGTTGCCTGCCCAGGAGAAGATACTAAGTTAGTGACGATACAACCCCTACCTACGCCCTCATTCGTTATTCCAGGCTCCGTTTGTATTGATCTTGAGTTTACTCCGGCAAATGAGAGTACAGGTGCTACCAACTACAGTTGGGATTTTGGAGATGGAACCACTAGCACAAATAGTAATGTGTCGCACCAGTACACTGATTTTGGGGATTACATTGTAAGCCTGGAAGCTCAAAATGACTTAGGTTGTGCCGCCACCTATTTAGATACGATTGTCGTAGCGCCCCCTCCCGCAGCCTCTTTTGATGTTGTTGATGACGAAGGTTGCGGACCACTCCGATTAAACTTTAACGATACCAGCGAAGGTGCTGGCATCACTTATGAATGGGATTTTGGTAATGGCCAAACCTCCACTAGAGCCGTACCCGTTGAGCCCATCATTTATACCTCAAGCCGCCGTGATACTTCCTATATTGTTAGTCTTCGAGTTGCCAATGGCTGTGGGGCGGATATCTCCCGAGATACCATCTTGGTTCATCCTTTCCCCAAGGCAGATTTTGCCTTCACGGTTGACACGGGCTGTGCCCCAATTCAACTGTCTTTTGCCAACCTTTCACAAGGTAGCCCGGAATCTTGGTTCTGGGATTTTGGTAATGGTGTAACTTCCACGAATGAGTTGCCTGCGCCTCAATTATTCACGGCTGGTACCATCCCTTTGACGTATGACATTACCCTGGTAACGACTAATGCTTGTGGGACAGATAGTCTATCCAAGCCCTTGGTTGTGTACCCTCAGGAGGTGCAGGCCTTTTTTAACCTTGACAATGCACAGGGTTGTGCGCCATTTGATGTGCGGCTGGAGAACTTTTCCACTCCGGCTGAGCTGGTACAGTGGGATTTTGGCGATGGCCAAATTGGAAGCGGAAACCAAACCAATCATTTGTATACCGAACCTGGTCAGTACACCATTAAGTTAAAGATTGGTAATGGTTGTACGGAAGATAGTACTACAGCCACCATTGAAGTGCTTGCAAGCCCAGAACTGCAGTTTGCCCATTCACCAAACTTATGTACAGAACAAGAAATTTTCTTCAGTAATGATTCAGGACCGCTATCCAATCTACAATGGGATTTCGGTACTGGAGAAACGAGTCAATTGGCAAATCCCACCTACGAATTTCCAAGTACTGGTACTTATACCATATCGCTAAGCGGCAGTATTGGAGAGACAGGCTGCACAGATACCTTGACGAAGCAACTGACCATCGTTGAACCACCAGAAGCACAAATTCAAGGGGTGGACCTTGAAGGTTGCGCCCCCTACCCTGCCACTTTCTCTTCCCAAGGCAGTGTTGGTGATTTTTACCGTTGGGATTTCGGAGATGGAAACGGTTCTACCGATCAAAACCCACAACATATCTTTCCCGCTGCTGGGAATTACACGGTACGACTCACCGTATCAAGTATGCAGGGCTGTGAGGCAGATACTATTTTATCTGGCATCACGGTATTCCCGTCTCCTGATGCAGCCTTTTCGATTCCTGATCAAATCTGCGGTTTGCCAGCTGAACTAACCCTAGAAAACTTGTCGGTCGGTGCCGATGATTACACCTGGACCTTAAGTAATGGCACCATATCTGAATTACGGTCCCCCATGCTCGTTATTGACGAAGGACAGGTCTTGGATATTAACCTACTGGTGGCCAATCAATTTGGTTGCCAAGATACCGTAAGTAACGCCATTGAAGTTCGAGATCAGGCCGTGGCAGATTTTATCTTAGAACCGGGAACAGGTTGCGATCCATTACCCGTCGCCTTTACTAATTACTCCCAAGGCAATCAATTTGAGTGGGATTTTGGCGATGGTAATTTTTCAGCTGAAGAACAGCCCGTGCACACCTATACAGAGCCCGGAACCTATACGGTTAACTTGATTGCTTCTTTTAATGGCGTTTGCAGGGACACCTTGGATTTCATGGGCGAAGTCAATGTGCTCGCTAGTCCTTTTGCCAATTTTGATTGGATTCCGGTCACTCAAAACGGCCAAACCAGTAGGGAAATCAATTTTGTCAACCAGTCTGAAGATGCGGTCTCCTATTTCTGGGATTTTGGGGATGGCACGACAAGCACAGAAGAAAATCCCTCGCATCTTTACGGAGAAGGGCAAACCTGGCAGGTTTTATTGCAAGCCACTAATAGCTTAGGTTGTGTTGATGATACACTGCTGGTGGTAGAACCATCCTTTATTGGTCGCCTTTATGTACCCAATGCTTTTGCCCCCTTGCAGGGCGTTGGAGAAGCACAGCTTTTCCTACCTAAAGGCATAGGTTTAAAAGAATATCAATTACAAATCTTTTCCCCCTATGGCGAATTGCTGTGGGAAAGTACCACGCTCGACAACGGCCAACCGGCCGAGGGCTGGGATGGCACTCATAATGGCCATTTACTCCCGCAAGATGTCTACGTGTGGAAAATTAAAGGTGTATTTGAAGATGGTAGTCAGTGGCTGGGGCGGCCCACTAATGGAGGGTCCTATAAACGGCTTGGTTCGGTCACCTTGATTCGATGATTAGCCAGCGACAGGAGGTACCAGGCAATTCTAAAATTTCCTGGTACCTCCTTGTCATTTAAGCCTTAATCTATAATGCTAATAACCAAAGCTTTACTTTTTGGAAGTAGAACTAGTTCAAGCAATCAGGACAACTCATCGATTAGGAATTAAATGCTTTCATCACTTTGGTTTTCGCTTCTTATATCCCTTTCAAGCCCCCCAAGCATATAACCGATAATTGCACTCATAAGAGAAAGGATTCCCTCAGTGATCCTACCCAATATAGATAGAAGAATAATCGAGGCAATTATCGCTAGTACTATGACTAATCTTAAAAAATGTGTCTTATCAAGGAGGAGTGCAATATTCTTTGCCCCCACAGTAGTATCTTCTTTAAGTAATTGTTTAACAATTGAATAAAAAACAAAAACTATAGCAAGCGTAATAGCGATACCTCCTCCTAGAAAAAGATAGAGGATTAACTCGTTTTCAATAGGGTGATTGAGTTGATCAACACTACTATATTGCGCAAATAACTGAAGACTGGGTATTATCATGATTGTAAATACTGCGGCTGCTTTCATTTACTAAATCTACAGAATCTTTAAATTATTACCTGGGAAATCATTGAATATAATGAACAGCTCAGCTGTAAGGACAAGAAACCAATCAGATAAAAAAGGCTGTTAAAGAGTGGCATTGAGCAAATCCTTGGAAAACTTTTCCCCTTTTGTACAACCCTTCTAAAGAAATCATCTTATGCTCCAATGGATCATCATCGAAAAAGGCAGAAGTTAAAATCGGACCGCTAAATTTCATCCTTTAAATTTCTAAGCTTTGTATAGCTCGATCTAAATCTTTTAGTAAATGCTCGTAATTTTCTTTGGCTGCTCTTTGATTAAGCCGATAAACGAAGACAAAAATCATAGCGCTTATGGTTGCAGATATGGAAATGGCCAACCAAGATTCCATGCTCAGATAAAATACTACTAGACCAGGTACAAGCGGTAGAATATACCAATACAGCACACTCTTAACTAAATTCCGCTGCACTACCACATAGGATCGAT
>JAHQWA010000161.1 GCA_019634045.1 Saprospiraceae bacterium | reverse complement strand
TTATTGTCTGGATCGATAGAGCCCATTCCGCTCAAGGTGATCTTCTGGCCGGATTCCACAGTGACTTCATTGGGATGTCCTAGTTTTGCAATAGGTGGGTGATTGGCCTTAGTATACTCTGGGGTATTACTCCAGTCTATTCTAGCAGCGAAATCATGTTGATAGGCTTCTCTCCATCTCCATATGGTTGCATGATTGCTGGTATGATGTTGTTTGGTTATAGGGCTCCACACTTCATCTTGGGTATCTGTCCAAATAGGCCGAGTTTCTGCTTCATACATGAATTTCTTGAAAGGCGGGATGTACAATTCATATCGACCACCCCACCCTCCGAAATCAGGCCGTTCCGGATTATTCAAGCCATTATTTACCAGCCCTAAAAATGAAGGGGTATCCCCTTCCATCAAATATTCAGTATGAGGGTGTTCTGCACCGAGAGGTCCGTGATTATGACGGATATGCTTATCCAACCACGGGTTGTCAACTATACTGAAATCTGGGCCGCTAAATCTGCCATGGAACTTATCTCCGGAAATCCCGGACCAGGTAGCATAATGATATTGCCCACCTCCATTTTCCTGGTATCCAGGACTAACTACATAAAAAATATCAGGAAAATTCTTTCTTATCCATGGCCCCGTATCGTCTTGATCAGAAATGGTATACACTCTAATTTTTTTTATGATTTTGTCTAGTTCAGACTTGGAAAGCATACGTTCCATTTTCCAGAGGGCTTGTGCTAATACATTTGCACCTCCCCAGGCCTGAACATACAGCGGGCGTGCATCCGCCTTTTTGAGGCATTGAATAAGCCATTCAGACCCTTCGGAGTCCTGGCCAGGGCCGACACCCGTCATACCGAATGTTGGAACACCTATTTTGATGATACTTTTCAAATGCTCGTACGAAGGATACCCTTTTTCATGTGCCTCAAGATTTTCGCGGACTTTCCCGTAGGCATCCACGATCTCATGGATTCTCCACTCTGCGGTTTTGTCTCTTTGCCAGCAGGATGTGGTAGCTACTAGACCTTCTACATCCCATTGGTTAGAATAGGTCAAAAAACGTACAAGGCTTTGTGCATCATCCGGTTCATTTTCGATATCTGTAAGAACAAAGACTCTTGGTTTTTCAATTTGGGCCCAAGCCTTGCCGGTACCTGCTAGGAATGCGAGGACCAGAATCGACCTGAAGATGTTTGCGCTTTTCATAATGTTGCTTTATCTGACGATCAATAGCTTAATATTCATCTAGGGTTCTACTTTGATGATCAAACGGCGGTAGGCATAAAGTTGAGGCGTGCCATTGTCGCGAACCTCTAAAATGATGTGGATGGTCTTATTAGCTGCATCATCAGGAATGTTAACTGTAGCTGAGGTAGAATTGAGCGGATGAATTGTCACAGCCCCACGGTAGGAACTGGGGGCCTGATAGAAAGACCAGGAATAGTTCAGGGAATGACCATCAGGATCATTAGATCCCATTGCTGTGAGCGCTATACTGGAACCCACTGAACTAGATGCTTCTAGGATCTGCCTGGAGTGGTCTCCATTTAAGATAGCAATAGGATGGTGATTTGCTTTTGTATACTCATTTGTAATACTCCAGTCCATCCGGGCAGCAAAGTCATTATTATAACCCTCGCTCCATCTTTTTATAGCTTTGCTCCCCTCCGCAGTATTACCGAACATGAGATATGGGTCGTATATAGTCTCTGCCTCTATTTTGATTTTTGTGACACCGGACATACTTCTTATACCTTCCATCTTGGTAAAACTAAAGCGACCTCCCCATCCTCCTTGATCGATTTGCTCTGGATCGTTTAACCCATTCGGGTATACATGCATAAAGGCAGGTGAATCCCCTTCAGAAGCCCATTTCCTATCCGGGTAAACCGCTCCTAGGGGCCCGTGGGTTTGAATGTGTTCGTCTAAGTATTCATCACTAGGTTGCCAGCCATAGACTCCGGTCGCTCGGATATAAAAAACGGATGGGAATTTTTTTGCAATCCAAGCTCCGGCATCATCTTGTCCCAAAACATCATATAGCCTTAATTTGCTTAGAAATTTGGTGAATTTAGCCGATGACCGAGTTGCTCGAACTTTCCAAATGGCTTGTGCGACGTTGTTCATGCCTCCCCACCCCATCACCCAGACGGGGCGTGTATCCTCTTTATCCACTGCCGCGATAATCAACTCTGACCCAGGACTATCTTTGTCCGTACCAACATCGCTCATACCATAGCCTTTTTGCCCCATGACAGAAATGCTTCTTAGGTAATCAGGAGATGGATAACCCTCTGCATGCACTTGAAGGTTGGCATAAACCTTCTCGTAGGCATCTACGATCTTATCCAGCATATCTGTATTACTTTGGGATGTTTTCCAGCAACCAGTAGATACGATCAGCCCTTCAATATCAAACTCATTGCCACAAACTAATTGACGTACCAAGGACTGCTCATCATCTGGGTCCGCACCTAGATCCGTAGTATTGATTATCCTTGGTTTATAGGATGTCATCTTGGCCGGAGGAGTGATATGATCTTTCTCTTCCGGGCCCTGTTGAAAACCTTGAAAGGAAACAATAGGCAGCCAAAGAGCAAAAAGTATCAATAAAGAAACAGTTTTCATGTTTTATGCTTTTGCATTATAATGGATAATAGCGAAGAGCGTCGAAATAGATTTTAGTTGCCAAATTGATAGTTTTCTGATGTTGTTTGATCAAAGCCTGAGATCTTTAATGTGAGTTGGGGTTCAGTTTTCTTGGATACAAATATGGCTTTTGTAGGAGTTGACTTGTTTTGGCTGTGATCCACTAAGGCATTGATCTAGAATCCAGGGAATTGTTTTTTACTGTAAATTTACCCTCGACTGAAGATTGAAACCACCTGTATTTAAGCCAAAACATGTCGAATTCCGAGATTTTAAACTCATTTGATGAAGGGCGAGAAGCCTTTAAGCCCTACGGTTTAACTTGTGAGTTATGGACTCCCAGTTTGATGAAGAAGGCCGATAGGCATAACGAAATTGAAATAAATTATTGTTCAGGTGGAAGCTTGACATATCTTTTGCAAGACAAGAAAATAACTATTCCTAAAAAGAGGCTTGCCGTTTTTTGGGGGCTTGTTTCCCATCAAATTATCCGTTACGAAGGGGAGGCGCCGTACTTTGTTTGCACTATTCCATTTTCCTTGTTTTTGGAGTGGAAACTCTCAAATTCATTTGTAGACCGGATTTTAAAAGGTGAGGTATTGGTAGAAAATTCTGAAGCGTACGCTACGTATGATGAATTTCTAATTGGTAATTGGATTCAGGATATACATAATGATGATTCATTGGAAGTAATTCTACTGGAAATGCGGGCACGTTTAAGTAGGCTGGCCATCAGCAGCGTGCCTAAGGAAGGAGATAGAGACATTCCTATTCATTCAAATGAGATCAGCCAAGTTGAGCGGATGGCTATTTATATTGCTAGGCATTACAGTCAGTCCATAAAGGCTATTGATATAGGCAAAGCAGTAGGGCTTCATCCAGATTATGCCAATACTGTGTTCAAAAAAACATTTGGCAGTACAATAAGTCAGTATATCATCGAGGAAAGAATTTCTCACGCACGCAGGAAACTGGTAACGACGGATACAAGTATCACGGAAATAGCGTTTGATTCAGGCTTTAATTCAATTAGCCGCTTTAATGCAGCTTTTCGCAGGATAAATAGTTGTACACCTCGCGAGTTTAGGAAGGGATATAAGTAGGTGGGCAAAATGTAGTGCTGGGACATCAAACCTAAAGGCGGTTATGAATGCTTTTTCCTAAAGCTAGCTATGGCAAAAATACTACTCATCTCATCGCGCGTTACAGTTAATCTAATCAAGTTGTCAGCAGAATCTGAGCCGAAGAGAGTTTTTTTTTGTGGTAAAAGCAATCTGTAATAGATAGATAACCAAGAGTATGAATATTTTTTTAGTATGTTTTTTTGTGGTAATAGATGGAAAATGTCTTTTGTGGCAATTAAATTTTTGACTAATCTACTGTCTTAATAGATTACTTCACAAATACTACTTGCAGACATGTTAAACAGAAACACTACCATTTCTACGCTCTTTCTAACCCTACTGCTAATTGCTTGTTCTAAAGAAACAGAAGTTCCCATCATGGTGGTTGCGGATTTTTGGGCAGCTGGTGACACCGATATTATCCAATGTGATGTAGTTTCTTTTAACTCTAATCGAGATGACGTTAGCACCTGGGAGTGGACTTTTGAAGGCGGTACACCAAGTACGGCTAATACGGCTGCTGCCACAGTATACTACGATACGCCTGGAAATTACGCTGTAACCTTAAAGGTAACCAATGCAGAATCGGGCTCACAAGATGTGGCCGTCAAAGAAGGTTTTGTCAAAATATCTGCCATAGAATCGCCTTTTTACGCAGGTACAGTTTGGGTAGATACAGATATCATTACGGCCAGTGACCCCACCGTATATGAGAAAATTGAGGCAAAAGGGCAGGAGATGCGAGAACTGTATGATCGGAGAGTGGAACAGAGAATAACAGTTGAGGCCCATGTATTTGAAGTTACCTATTCAGATGGCAAGGTCATAGAGGTTCTCATCAATCCAGAGATATCAGCTACAGTCGGCAAGCGCTATGCCGAAGACTATGGTAAGGCCATCGGCCGATTACCCGAATTCCTTAGGGAGGGATTCTTAACAGTTGCCGTACATAGAGGAGATTTTGTAATGGCTGCGGGAGGAGGACAAATGACTGTCCACGTGGATAATACTGGCGCTAAGATAGAAAATGGATTTACCGAAGAGATGATCTGTCATGAATCGGGGCATCTATCGCTATTTCATTTGGATCAAGATGAAGCTTGGCGAAGTGCTCAACAGATTGATCCCGTTTTTATATCGGACTATGCTGGAGAATTTCCTACTAGAGAGGACGTCTCTGAAACCATCCTCTTCTATTTGGCCGTAAAATATAAGGCTGATCGAATTTCAGAGCAAGACTACAATCGGATTTCTTGCAGCATCCCGAATAGAATTGCACTATTCGATGCGCAGAATTTCGCTCTACATCCTTGGAACTAATGAGCAGGGCGAATGTTGACGAGATGAGATTTAGGTGGTAAAAGGCACAATTTGGTTTGTTCTATGCGATCGCAGCGATAGGGTAATAAATAATGATCAGCACGTCGCTTAAGGAATGAGTTTGTAAAGGCATAGGTTATTATAGCCTTTTTATCATGTTTTAGCGATAAAGACAGGTTGGTAATATCCTGTTTCGCTAGGCATTAGCCAGTCCACTTCTTTGAACCCTGATTAGGCGAAAATATGACTCATCTCTGAGCGAGTAAAGGCCGTATATTGGGCTTTTCTAACAGTGGTTTCAAATTCATTGTTGAGTTCTTTCATCGTAAAGTGATTGACCACATAGGATTTGTCTGGCTTCCAGTCCCAAAGCTGAAAAGTAATGGTCTTAATTCCATTGTTTATACTAGTGATAGGTTTGGTTGAAACTGGCTTTTCTTGTAAAAGAAGGTCATAATCTCTGGTACTACCTAATAGTATACCGTGGGGACTCAATTTAGCTTTGATATGCTGTGCGGCTAGCAAGAGGTCTTGCTGATCTTTCAGGTGGGGGAGAGAATTATCGAAGGAGATGATGGTATCAAATTGACCGCTCACTTTGGACATTAATTGTCTGACATCAACGACTTGAAAGGTGGCTGGGAGCGCTCTTTTTTTAGCTTCCGCTTGGGCTCTTTCTATAGATGCTGAGCTAATATCTGTTCCATGTACTTCGTAGCCCATCTCACTCAAGCCAAGTGCCTGGGTACCTATTCCACAGGTGCAATCCAAGATGTTTTCTGGCTTTTGAGGTGCGTGTTGTTTGATTAATTGATCAATGATGGTTGCCTGCCGTTCAATTGATTTATTCCAGTTTTGATAGACCAGGTGATAATCTATGGCCAAGTCGTTGTAGAACCTTTCTACAGATTTATCTAATCCCTTTTTCACAATATTAGATGATTTTCTTAAGGCTTCTTTCGATGCTTGTTCCAGAGCACATAGCTCGTCACAGCACCTATTAAGAATAAAACGATGGCTATGATTTCTGCTTGAGTTAAAGTCGCACCAAGGACTTGATAATCATCGTTAACACGAATCTTCTCAATGAAAAAGCGCTCCACGCCATTAAACATGAGGTAGATGGCGAATAGCATACCCGGGATGGCCATCCTTTTTCGAATTCCCCACAAAATACCTCCGATAGCAAAGGCCATTATCGCTTCATATAATGGGGTAGGGTACACACCTGGATCCAGCTTGCTGCAATAATTTCCGGTACAGCCCTCAATGGGTATTCCTTCGTTCAAGACATTCTGTGGATAATCAAAGGACCAAAGCCAATCCGGTAAAAACCACCATCCAGGCTGGGCTGCTGCTGTGATTCCCCAATCTCCATCTCCGGAAAAGTGGCAACCTAATCTGCCAACGCCATAGCTGATGATCAGGGCTGGTGCGACGGCGTCTACTACATGAATGATGGGAATCTTTTTAAGTCGTAAATAGTAGGCAACACTAAAGAAGCCGACAATCAGTCCGCCATATATAGCGAGGCCGCTACCTGATAAGAAAGTACGAACCGGATCCTCAAAGAAAGCAGGCAGGTCTTCGATCAAAGCAAAGATTTTTGCCCCCAATACGCCAGAAATCGCCGCGATCATAGTAATATCTCCGATACGATCGTGTGGATACACCTGCAAGGTTTCCACACCTTTACCCGCTTTCCCTTTTTTCAAACCATCCCAATATTTTAAGCCGACCAATAAAGCGGCTAGCAATATTCCTATGCCTACGCTCCCTTCACCTGATAGTAAAAACCCGGATGGGTCCGACTGAAAACTACCAAAGTTGGTCGCGATGCCAAAGCCCTTGAAGCCTAATAAAAAGCCAAACAGAGCATTAGAGAAGAGGTCCCAGGTACTGGCCCCCTTGCCTGTATCTACTTGTACTAGGGTAGGGGTGAAAATTCCTTCATCTGCCTTTCGCCTTAATTCTCGATACAAAAGAAATGCCGCGCTTAGAATGGCTAAGACGAGGAAGAAGCCAAAGGTTTTGAATACTGAAGTCCAGTTGTCAACGGGCGTACCGAAGAGCGCGTGAAAAAAGTAAGACAGATCAGGATACATAGGTTTGGATGTGTTTGGACAGCAAAAATAGAAAATTAAAGCTTCGAGCTTACTGAGAATGCCATGTACGGTGTCTTAGGAGTTCTATTTGCTGCTTTAGGGGTTGCATTTAATCCCTTCATGTAAACCATAAAAATAGGACTCATTTAGCGGTTGAGCTGCTCTTCCATTTTAACAAAAAATTAAAAAAATGTGGCAAAGCCTTGACAAACAAGGATTCTTGTCTTACATTTGTAGTGTATTAGTTAAGTAGTACACTAAATCACTAACCAACTATGATACAATTAAAAGACCTCTCATTTAGCTACAGCAAGGGCCCAATGCTCTTCGAGGGGTTAGAATTGTCCATACCTGGCGGAAACATCTACGGGCTACTAGGGAAGAATGGAGCAGGCAAGACGACGCTCTTGAGTTTGATATCAGGCTTGCTTTTTCCGAAGTCGGGAAGTTGTGAAGTCTTAGGGCATACACCAGGAAAGCGCCAACCTTCTTTTCTCTCTGATCTATACTTTATACCAGAAGAGCTGCACATACCGGCTATGAGAATAAGTAGATTTGTAGAAACCTATTCTCCTTTCTACCCAAAGTTTGATCGAGCTCAATTTTCTACCTTACTAACGGAATTCAAATTGAGTGAAGAGTTAAAGATGCATAAGTTGTCCTACGGACAGAAGAAGAAAGTCATCTTGAGTTTCGGCCTAGCTACCAATTGTAAATTGTTGATTTTAGATGAGCCTACAAATGGCTTAGATATTCCATCCAAAACGCAATTGCGGAAGATTTTGGCTGGTGCCATTTCCGATGATCGAACCTTTATTATTTCTACCCATCAAGTAAGAGATCTTGCCAATTTAATGGATCCCATTATCATCATTAATCAGGGCAAGATCATATTCCAAGAATCAATAGAATCCATCAATACCAAGTTGCAATTCCAATTATCCTTCAGAGAGCCTAGCGCATCTGAGGTGATCTATTCGGAGCGTATACCTGGTGGATTCATGACGATAAATCCTCAAAACGGGGAAGGAGAGGAAGAAGCAGACCTGGAAGTGTTATTTAATGCTGTGATCGAAAAGACCAGCTATTTTTCTGATCTATTTAAAACCGACTACGATTATGCAAACGAATAACCTTCTAGATCTGCGTCGTATAGGCCTGCTACTGAAGGAGGAGATGAGCCTTCAATACCTACGGTATCTCCTGGGCTTGGGGGTGGTGTTCGGCGGCCTTCTTGTAATCTGGTGGATTAACGCGGCAGGGATACTCGCAACGGAGAAGCAACAATTACAAGAATTTCACTACATCTGGTTTGCTATCATACTACTAGGTGGAGGAGCGTTCTTTTCTAGCTTAGCTTTTGTCCACTTTGGGACAAAAACTTCCCGTTTATTTTACCTGAATTTACCTGCGTCAAACCTAGAAAAGTATACTACCAAGTGGGTTATTACCGGCTTAATCTATCCATTAGCTATTTGGATGCTATACCTGGTATTTTCCTGGCTAGCCAACAAGATAAATCTACAATACACCGAGGGAACGCCATTCGTGCAACTACCTGCATTTGGAGAAACGACTTGGTTATTCATGAGAATATATTTAGTATCCCAAACCGTGTTCTTAACCGGAGCCGTATTTTTTCATCGCTACGGCATCTTCAAGACCACATTCTCCTTGATGGTAGTTCAAGTCATCCTGATGTTGTTTGTTTACCTATGTGCTCGGATTATCTTCCCCGAGATGTTTGAGGGTTGGGTAGCCCCGCATTCTCCGAACCAGGTTTACCATATCACAGACACCTTTAAAGACTTTGTGAATAACCGGCTAGCAAATATACTTGAGTATGTATTCTGGCTTGCATTGGCCCCTATAATGCTTGTAATCGGCTTTTTTAAACTTACTGAAAAAGAGGTGTAAGATGGATTTTAAAAGACAAAAAGCAATCTACATACAAATTGCCGACTATCTGCTGGAAAACATCCTTGCTGGTGTTTTAGTCAAAGGGGATAAAGTGCAATCGGTGAGGGAGATGGCTGCTACCGTTCAGGTCAATCCAAATACGGTAGTACGTTCCTTCAATTACTTGCAAGATCGTGGAATCATTACACAACGAAGAGGAATTGGCTATTTCGTGGCTGAGGATGCCCTGGAGAAAACCCAGGCCTTGAAGCGCGAAATATTCATTCAACAAGAATTACCCGAATTATTTAAGATGATGAATTTATTAGGGATGAATTTTGATGACATTCAACAGATCTATCATCGACAATCCAATGGAGCAGGAGCACAGTGATAAGACCCAAAAGAAATTACCCAACTGTAAAAGAAAATCAAATCACCATGACTGTTATTTTTTCAATTATCCTGTCTTTGATCTGGGCGCTGTTCTTTGGATTTGTGCCGAATCTCTAACTCCTCTATCAAATTTTGGAAGATGAAAACCAGTAGTAAATTATTAATAGGATTGCTAGCCGTGATGATGACGATGATCCTGAGCTTTCTAATTACTGCCCGTATGAATGCAGAGGTCGCTAGCCCAGAAGAGAGGGCTAGTCGGGATCATGGAGATGTGCAAGGTAATGGCCGCCTCGGAGTAGACCTTCGTTCTATCACGGACTATACCTCCATTGCTTTACACGCCAGGATGGATGTAGAAATGAATTCAACTCTCGAACAAGTAGAGGTTGAAGCAGAAGATAATATCTTCGGTAATATTATTACTAAAGTAGAAGATGGAACCTTACACATCCATTGGAAAAAGGGGGAATGGGTAAATGCTACGCAGCCCGTGAAAATAAGAGTACCATTGGGAGAAGTAAACACATTGGTGATCAATGATAGTGGTTTCATTACCGTAACTGACACCATTATGGGAGACACATTGAGACTGAGAGGGTATGGTAGTGGTGATATGTCTTTATCTGCCCAAGTAAATTACCTGGATGCCGAGATTCATGGCAACGGAAACATGGAGGTAGCAGGTACTACCAATCATCTAGATCTAGGAATCTATGGATCAGGTGACCTCACAGCTTTTGAATTGGCAGCACAAACTGCCGGAGTTCATTCAGAGGGTAATGGAGGAGCCAAAATCCGAGTTGCCGAAGTGCTGAAAGGTGTGACCCATGGTAGAGGACATATTCGACTCAAGGGAACCGCCAATACCGACGAATTTAAACCTCAAAATGGTCGATTGATTCTCCTAAAAGAAGAATAAAGCGGATAAAATACAGTTGAATAAAAAGCATTAAACTCTCCTTAATCTAAAAAAGGTAGGTATAGTTTCAGGTACATGGTTGATGTGACCATGACTGGGAACCCTACGCCAGAAAAAAAACAATCTATTATGAAATCTTTGACTGTTGAACAAGTAGGTAAACTGATTTTCTTCTATCTACTGATGACTCTCCCGTTTTTAGCTTTGGCTTTGAGTGCATCGGCCCAAAGCACAAGCTACCGCTCCATCTTGGAAGAATCATTTGGTGAGCATCAGTCTGGAGCTACAGCTATTGTAGCAAAAGCGGGAAAGATATTGTATCAAGACGCGATAGGCCAAGCTAATATGGAACTGGGGGTGAAGATGAAGATGGAGCATATCTTCCGTATTGGTTCCATCACCAAACAATTTACTTCCGTAGCTATCATGCAATTGGAAGAGCAAGGTAAACTGTCTATTCAAGACCCAATTACCAAATATATTCCAGACTATCCGACACATGGCCATACCATCACCGTGGAGCATCTTTTAACACACACTTCAGGCATTAGAAGTTATACCGATATGGAGAGCTTTGGGAGTATGTTTAGAAAGGATATGAGTCCAATGGAGCTGGTGGATGTATTCAAAGATGAGCCCATGGATTTCGCTCCCGGTGAAAAATTCAATTACAATAACTCCGGCTATATCCTTTTAGGTGTGATCATTGAAAAGGTCAGTGGCCTATCCTATGAGGAGTATGTACAAAAACATTTGTTTGAACCTTTAGGTATGACTGCCTCCTACTACGGTAGTGCCAGTCGAGTGATCCCGGAGAGAGTAGCCGGTTACCAAGGCGCTAAAGGCGATTATCGCAATGCAGATTACCTCAGTATGACGCTTCCATATGCGGCAGGCTCACTTCTATCTACGGTAGCCGACCTCTACACATGGACTAAGGCAGTTCACTCCCATCAATTGGTAAGCGCTAAAAGCTTAGAAAAAGCCTTTTCTCCTTTCAAGTTGAATAATGGTGAAGAGTCTGACTACGGTTACGGTTGGAGTTTAGGCAAGATATATGATCATCCGGCGGTGGAGCATGGCGGAGGGATTAATGGCTTTTTGACTGAATCCATTTATGTACCGGAAGAAAAACTATTCGTGGCTGTCTTTTCCAATTGCAATTGCCAGTCTCCTAGCCCAGCTGCTAATAAAATGGCGGCCCTCGCTTTGGGAGAATTTAAAGCTTTTACCAAGGTGGAGCTAAGCACCGAAAAACTCCAAGAATATGTTGGAGTTTATGAAAATGAAGAGGGTAATAAGCACAAGATCGTAGTAGAGGAAGGCCAGTTGTATACCATGAGCCGAGGAGGTAACCGCTACGAATTGAATCCTATGGGGAAGGATTGGGTATTCTTTAATGATAATTTACGTACCGCTCAGTTTGTAAGAGATAATAAAGGGGTAGTAGTGGCAGTAAAAGCTTACGAAAGAGGAAGCTATTTAGGAACAGCTAAGAGAACCACTGAAAAGGTAGAAACAAAGCAAGCTATTACCTTATCAGAGACAGAATTGAAAGAATACATAGGCACCTATGATATGGGTCCCTTTAAGATTAAAGTTACGCTCGAAGATGGCAAACTATATGGCAAACCAGATGGTGATGGGAAAGCGGAATTGTGGCCTAATGCCAAAGATGAATTTTTCCTGAAAGTAGTGGATGCCACCGTGGAGTTCATCCGGGTAGAAGGTAAAGTGCAAGGAATGAAGGTAACGCAGGGTGATGCTCAATTGGAAGGCAATTTGCTTGACGAGGCTGCCGAACCTAAGCCCGCTATGAAGGCAAAAGGGACAACAGATCTTGGTGTATACACAGGAGTCTACGAATCTGAGGGAAGGCGCTTGACGGTGACACTGGAAAACGGTTTTCTCTATGGACAACCTGAAGATGATACTAAAGAAAAGATGCTGCCTAGCGGGCAAGATGCATTCACTGTAAGTACATCTGATGGCGGACAAGTAAAGGTGAAATTCAAGCGATCAGGGGAGACGGTTACCGGCATCAAGTTGGAGATGGAAAGTGGACATCAAATCGATGCGCAAAAGATTAAATAAGGTGGAAAGAGATTGTGGAAAAGGAAAGACACCCATTCATTCACTCCTTAAACAACGTACAATGGCACGTATACTTCCTTCAAATAAGCGATACTTACTTAGTCTTGGAACCTTGGTCATGATCATGGCTAATGGTTTTCATCTCCTGGGGCAGACCGACGCTTCGCCCTCTCCTTACCAGACAATTTTGTCACAGGAGTTTGGGGCCTATGAATCAGGGGCTGTTGCCTTAGTAGTACAGCAGGGGAAAACACTATTCAGAGGAGGTATTGGTCTGGCCAATATAGACCAGGAGGGGAAGATAACACCAGAACACCTATTTCGCATTGGTTCCATCACCAAGACGTTCACGGCGGTGGCTATTCTGCAACTAGCTGAACGAGGAAAGCTGGATATTACCGATCCCATCCAAACTTATTTACCTGATTACCCAACTCAAGGACAAGAGATCAGCATAGAGCATTTGTTAACGCATACTTCTGGGATCAAAACCTATGCCGGAATGGCAGAGGTAGCACATTTGCAACATACTGCGGCGACTCCTAAGCAAATCATTAAGGTATTTAAAGATGCTCCGATGGAATTTGCTCCAGGAGAGCGTTACCAATACAATAACTATGGTTTCATCCTTTTGGGAGCGATCATCGAACAAGTAAGTGGAATGAGCTATGGCGCCTATTTAGAAGAAAATATCTTTCAGCCAGCGGGGATGAGAAATACATTCTTTGGAAAGAATAAAAATTTGTCTGGAGATCAAGCCAAAGGGTATGAGATGAGGGATGGACAGTATAAGGAAGCTCCTTTTTTGAATATGGCTATTCCTTATGCAGCGGGAGGTTTGGTATCCACGGTGGATGATCTATCCCAATGGATGCAGGCGCTAAAAAAGCACCAAGTGATCAGTGAGTCTAGTTTACAAAAATCAGTTGCTCCTTATCTACTTAAGGATGGTACTTCCACTCCGTACGGTTATGGTTGGCAATTGGATGAACTATACGGTAAACAAATAATAGGGCATGATGGTGTGATTCAGGGATTCCTGGCTAATGCAATCTATATACCTGAAGAAGATCTTTTTGTAGTGGTGTTGTCCAATTGTACCTGTAAAAACCCCGTTGGTCTGTCCCACAAATTGGCCGCCTTTGCTATGGGGGAATATACTCTTGTACAAAAGGGGCCTCAAGATCCTAACAAATTGGATCCTTACGTTGGCCTTTATCAGTTTGATGCAAAATTAAAGCAAGAGATATTTAATGAAGATGGTCAACTGTATAGCCTCAGCACAGGAGATAGACGTCGTCCTCTATATATGGGAAAAGACGATCAATTCTTTTTCGAGGAAGGCTTGGTTAGCATTGAGTTCATTCGGAATGAAAATGGGGATATTGTTGGCTTGGAAAGAGCAGACAAAGGACGTGTTCTGGCAAAAGCAGAAAAGAAATCGGATTCGGTAGTGAAGAAAGAAGCCATCCAACTGAAAGAAGAAGAACTAAAGGAGTATGTAGGGAAATATAACCTGGGGCCCTTTCACCTCTTCATCACACTAGAGGAAGACAAGCTTTTTGGTCAGCCGGAAGGACAAAGCAAAGAACAGTTGTTTGCCAAAGCTAAAGATCACCTTTTCCTAAAAACCGTAGATGCCCAAATGGAATTCTTCCGCAAAGATGGCCAAGTACAAGCCGTAAAGGTGACGATCGGGAACAACAGTTTTGAAGGAAAATTGATCGAGGAATAGGCCTTTTACAAATTTGAATTAAGAACCACTTCCATATAATTTTATTCCAATCCAGGGTTTGAGCCTCGCTCAGACCCTTTTTTATTGCTGAATACTTATCTACCTTTGCGCCCATGATCCCACCAGCACAGATCAAGGCCAGGGCCAAGGATGAACGCAAGGCCAATAAAAAATTCTTCAATCGATTGGCAAGGCAAAAACCTAAGCAATTGGATCAAACGGTAGCCCAACTGCACGATGAGGTTTTTGAGGAAATCGACTGCCTGGTCTGTGCCAATTGTTGTAAAACCACTAGTCCTATCTTCATCGACAAGGATATTGATCGCATTGCTCGCCACCTCGGCCAACGACCGGCTGACTTTGTAGACCAATATCTACACTTGGACGAAGATGGAGACTACGTTCTGAATGAAGCCCCTTGCGCCTTTCTGGGCGAGGACAACTATTGCTCGATTTACGAAGTCCGTCCACGGGCCTGTCGGGAATATCCCCATACGGACCGAAAGAACTTCCACCAAATTCTGGGGCTTACGTTGAAGAATACGGCGGTTTGTCCGGCGGTATTTGAGGTAGTGAAGCGATTGCGGGAGCACTTTTAAATCCCATTGCTCGCTACTCTTTGACCAGCTTCCCACTTCCGAGAACACCCTTTATCGAAAGAACCTCCCAGAAGTAAACACCAGGCTGTAAGTCCGAAACGTCTACCTTCTCTCTAAGCGAACTATCGTTTACCCTTACTCGCTTGACCACCCTTCCTAATGCATCGATCAACCTCCAATGAAGTGATCTAGCCCCCAATGGGGAATCCCACTCACTACTAAGGTAGATGAAATCGGAGG
>JAHQWA010000160.1 GCA_019634045.1 Saprospiraceae bacterium | reverse complement strand
GGAAAACGCATCAATTCATTTTTCCAGAGCTCGGCTGGAGAATGTCGAAGCCAATCATGCCCAAAATATACACGAGCTTGCTTTTTGCGCAAATGATTTCGGGAGCTGCGCGTATCTAAGCTTTGTTTAAAAAGGGCTATTCGTGTCTCTGCCCATAGTTCACGTCCGAAGAGTAGGGGAGAGTTGGTGCAAGCTGCGAGAACTGGCCCTGCTATCATTTGTGACCAATTGTATTTCCTGATGAAATCCTCTGGAGCGATTTGTAAATGCAGTTGGAAACTGGTGTTACAGGCCTCGAATAGTACAGATTCTAGCGACATGATCAACTCATCAACTCCCTGCAAGTAAATCTCAAATTGATCTCCTCGTAAGTCTGCCAACATTTTACTGAGCACCTGATATCGCTGAATGGGTGTCATGTAGGAAAAGGCTAGATGTCGATATTGCAGGGTGGGCAGAATGCCGCAAAGTAACAATTGGAGGTTGCGGTCTTTTGCCTTTGATACGCCAGCCTGTAAGAGTTTCAGCAAATTACGCTCCGCCAGGCTAAAGCATTTATCTTTTAAGTCAAGCGGGTCGCCATTGATCTCTAGGTTAAATAAGGCTAATTCATTCGTGTATGCTTTCAGCTGAAGATCATCCAATATTTCTAGTGCCGCTTTCGCTGGTTCTAGTTGACTGTCGACAAGGCAGAGTTCCTGCTCGAGACCGATCTTCGGAGCCCCGCTTTCGAATCGTTCTTGCTCTAGTAGAGACTCAAATGCACTAATATCATTGATAGCGTGCGCATACATTTTGGCTCTATCGTGCTTGTCCCGGATCGGACGAATATTAAAGTCTCCCATGAATCATTGGTTTTGGAAACAGTAATGTAAAAGGTCTAATGCACTGACTATACCAACCAACTTTCCTTTCTCTAGGATTGGAATGGCTCGGAAGGTATTCTCTTTGAGCAATTGATAGGCCTGAGCAAGGGTGTCAGTGGGGCGCAGAGATTGTACATCCCTCGTCATCAAATCCGAAATCCTAAGCGACCTAAGCAGGGCCTGATTGTAAGTATCTGCATCCGGATTGCGAAAGAGGGAAGCTCCATATCGAATCCGTTCATAGTCGGTCTGACTAACCATGCCGACTAACCGATTATCTTCATCAGTTACCGGAAGATGGTGGATTTTATGTTGGCGAAAGATATGCCCCAGTTGGTCTGCACAATCCTCCTGAGACAAGGTCTGTAACTGGACAGACATAACATGAGCCAGCGGTAAAGAGAAATTCATAAGGTCTATGTTTCTAGCTATAAAGTTAGGACTAGCTAGAAGGCCGACGACTGACGTTTATCAATCTCTAGGTTGAGGAATATCAACTAGATCCCTGGAATAACTGATCATTTAAGTATTCAAGGGTATGGCTGGTGCGATGTGGGAGACAACTATTTTATTCACGATAGATGGTTAAGCCCTTGATCGATTTATTATGCTTTGGGAATAGGAGGCTGACTAGGTAGCCGATGACTAGGCAGGATAAGAACCCGCTAGCCGTGTACAGAAGGAAATGAATTGGCTGATAAAGGGTGATAAAGTATTGAACTACACCGCTGACTAGTAGGCCGATAAAGGCACCGACTCCATTTGCTCTTCGGCTAACAATACCTAAGAGAAACACGCCACCTAAGCCCCCCGTAATTAAGCCGATGATCTTGAGGAATTCATCCCAGATTGATTTGATATTGAGGGTGGCAAACAACAGTGCAAAACAGATACCTGCAATTCCAATCACCAAGGTGGCCCAACGCCCAACAGACAAGCCGTTCCCCGGCCAACTAAAAGTATAGTGGAAATCTATTGTGTAAGCGGTCGCTGCAGAATTCATGCTGCTACTAAGACTTGACATAGCTGCCGCAAAAATACCTGCTATGAGCAGGCCAGATACACCATCGGGCAGCTGGGAAATGATATACCAGGGAAAAATAGCATCATTAGATGCCATAGCAGGCAGCAACTCTGCTGGTTGAGCTTTATAAAAGGCAAACAGAGCTGTACCAACGAAAAAAAAGATCCACCCGATTGACAAACTTACCCAAGTATACGTCCAAATACTTTGTCGAGCTGCCTTCACATCGCGCGTGGTAAGATACCGTTGCACCATACTTTGGTCCGTGCTATAGGTGATTAAGTTGGAAAAAAAGCCACTTATGACTACTACCCAAAAAGTTGGCTGCTTCCAGTCCAAAGCCATGTTTAAGATCTCGAATTTCTGGTAATCGACGCCTGTTTGAATAATACCACTCATGCCGTCTTCAATATCAAAACTTATGAGTGTTAGACAAAGAATAATACCTCCCACCAAAACAATGACCTGGAGGACGTCTGTCCAAACAACCGCCTCTATTCCGCCCATGAGGGTATAAATTAAACTCACGCCTCCCATGAGCAGAATACAAAGGATTACATCCCAACCTGTCGCTATATTCAAGGCGATCGCAGGTAGGTATAGAACTACACCAATGCGGCCCAATTGGAAAATGATAAAGGTGAAGCTACCCAATAGTCTGGTAGCAAGATTAAATCGCTTTTGGAGGTATTCATAGGCACTGGTGATATCTAGTTTCTTATAGAAAGGAATGAAAAGTCCACCCACAATAATAGGTATGAGAATAAGCGGGAGTTTCGTCATGAAATATGCCCAATCGGTCATATACGTTTTGGCGGGAACGGCCATAAAACTGATGGCACTAAGTGAGGTTCCATAAATGCTAAGTCCCGCTGCCCACCAGGGTATTCGATTGCCTCCTTTGAAATAGTCTTCTTGTGTACGTTGCCGTTTCGAAAAGTAGAACCCCACCCACACTAGGACGCCAAAGTATAAGATGATGATTAGGGTATTGAGTACGCTAAAGGATGGACGACTTACCGCTAGGTTTAAATCTTGTACTTCATATACGGATTGTGTTTTCATTCCCAACACCTTCAAGCCTTGCTGGGAATCCACTATGGCCGTTTTCCCATTCATGGCATGGACAAGTCTTACCTCATGCCAACTCTCCGTAATGGTGTGGAAGAGAAATATCGGACTTATGCCCCCTTGGACGCCTGTGCCCCAATAAAGGATATCTGCACTCCCTAAGGGCACGCCTTGTACTTCCTGATTGGCCCATTCTCGCACTGCTGGAATGGTGACGGGGAGGGGCTCCCATTGATCTAATTGAAGATCATACTTGAGTACTCGAGCATCCCCTGTTGCATCTTCTGTTAGTACAAATAGCGCATTTCGCAATCCATCATGTTGGCTGGCAATATTGAGAATCTTTCCCGCTCCTGCAGAAGTACTGTTTAAGGCCTCCCAACCACTGTCCATCTGGTCAAGATCCAGGGTGTAAAAACCCATGCGAGAGCCTGGAAGTTTGGCATCTCGTGTCCAGAGATAAACCTTGTTCTGGTTGGCCCACGCTCCTGCAAACAAATCATCAGTTGGAACAGTAGATCCCCAGATTAGATTCGAATCGCCTTCTTCCCAGGAAGAGGGAATAAGACCTATCCTGACCTTTGAAGCATCGGGGGAGTTGATGAGACATACAAGCCCATTGGGAACAACTAGAATTTCTTGTATCTCATCAAAGGAAAAGGGAAGTGTCAATGAATAGACCGGGCTGGCTGCTTGAGTGATACTAGCAAAAATGCTTAGATTGCAGCTCGGTTGGATAGCAACATCTTGGATAGTGTCCGTTGTCTTTGGACTGTGGAAGACGGCTAAGTGATTGCCGAGGTAGGCGTATCTGATGTTATTGCTATCAGCTTGCTGCGGTAGGGAAAGCTCAAAGTTGGCCTTTACTTCCCATTGCATAGAAAGCCGCAGATCTTGACTATGTAAAACAGAACATAGCAAGGCCAGTAAAAAAGCTAACAAGTAGCTTTTTTGCAAAAAAAACACCTGAAAAGGATGATGGCTAAGATAACTACCGCTTATCTGCATGTCATTGTTTCCTCCAAATATCGAGGGTTTCCTTGTTGGATTGGGTAAAGATAATCCAAAACGAAAGCCCTCCTACAATTAAAGATGTGAAGATGAAAATAGGAACCATTATCCTATGTAGATATAGCTCCTCTCGCCTTCCGGGTAAGATTCTCATAGATATCCAGGGGAATACGACATTAGCGTACCTGCATGAGAAATTTGCGCGACAGATCGATCGGGAGACACTTTTAGTCGCCACTTCCACAGACCCTTCGGATGACATCATCGAAGGCTACTGCCAGCGCCATGGGTTTAACTGTTTTCGAGGGAGTCTGGATAATGTTTCGGAACGCTTTTTAGCTGCGGCTCGATCCTTGAATTGTGATTATGCCATTCGGATAAACGGGGATGCCTTGTTCCTCGACTTACCCACCTATTTGGATATGATCGAAATTTGCAAAGCAGGCGAATATGATTTCATTTCAAATGTAAAGGGACGAAGTTTTCCTTTTGGGATGAGTGTAGAGATCGTGAATATGAAATTCTACGAAGCTTTGCAAGCCAAGATTCAAGCCAATCCCCGCTATGTAGAGCATGTGACCCTTTATCTGTATGAACACCCAGAAGAGGGTCAGCAATACCATCACCTTAATACCCTTTATCCAAAACTAAGTGGCTTGCAGATTGCCTTGGACACAACTGATGATCTGGTCTTGGCCCGACAAGTCATGGAAAAACTGGGAGAGGATTACTATAGTTGCGATTTGAAACGCTTTCAGGAAGTCATTGAAACCATTCGAAAGGAATACGAGTTGGAAGGAAAGATATGGAAGTATCATAAGAACATTCATTAAGATAGTCGAGATGGCAGGAGAGACAAACATCGATACATTGATTCGAGAGATGGAACCCAAGCTGCATCCTGGAACTTATGTTTTCTGTAGTCTACCGTCAAATGAACTTCCCAAGGATGTACAATTATTAGCTTCTTTTCGAGAAGAAGAAGGACTGACAGTGGTAGTAGAGCAATCTGAGGCCGATCAAAAGGGGTGGGAGTACGAAGGGGCTATGGGCTGGATTACACTGAGCATTCATTCTGCCTTGGAAGCGGTTGGATTGACGGCAGCCTTTTCCAATGCGCTGGCTCAGGAAGGGATAAGTTGTAATGTGGTTGCCGCTTTTTATCATGATCATTTATTTGTTCCGCTTGATCAGGCTGAGGATGCGCTGAATGCGTTACAACGTCTGTCAGCCAATCACTGAGTTGAATCGAAATACCGATAACCCATAACCAAATGACCTACGAAATTATTAAAGACGCGCAGCTCCTACGGGACTTTATTGATTGGCTGCCAGATCTCCAGGAAGGAGAGAAATTCTATTGTTGCTTGTTTGCGCGCAAGAAATATCTCCCTTCAATGAAATCCAGCGATAAATCTCAGCTTCGACGCTTTCTTTCCGATAAGAAAAGACTTTTCAATAAAATTGAGCAATTGGAAGCCAAGATGGGGGCGTATCAGATAAAGGGAGAGCCAGCTCCACAGGAGGCGCTTGTGTTGTATATCAACCCCAATCCCAGAGTCCTGGGAAAAGCATCTTTTGATAGTATTATTCAACTTACCGAATTGCTTAAACGAAATAATAAAAACTTCAATCCTCATCAAGAAGTAATGAGTACGATCCAAAAGTCAGTAGGTCAGAAGGTGTATCTGGATTTCGATATTGATGAAAAGGATTTTGATCTCAATCGCTTAGATGGTGTGCTCAATCGCTCTTGTCTACGAATTGTGCAAACTCGAGGTGGATATCATGTCCTAGTAAAGCTTGCCGCAATTGAGCCTCAATTTAAAAAGACCTTTTATCAAGATATGATGGCTTTGGGCGTAGATCAAACTGGGGATCAATTGTTACCCGTTCCCGGTTGTACCCAAGGGGGATTTATGCCTCGCTTTATCGATTTTTAAGGTTAGCACTCCCAATACACCAGATCACTTATTCACCACTACTTAGAAAGATTTTTGCAAAAAGATCCAAATAATCCTATCGTTTCTATTGGGCCATTCGTCAAAATCGAAAACCGTATTTCCAATGCATTATTTACTAACGATTTTGATGATTATGACAACAATTTCCTCTATGGCCCAAGATGGCAAGGCCAGTACAATTAAGAAGACTTTTAGTCGACAAACAAAGGTTAGCATTGTAATTGAAGCTGACGCTGCTATTGTCTGGGCATTGCTAACCAATGCCGAAGATTTTCCACGCTGGAACTCCACCATCACTTCCCTTGAGGGAAATATTCGATTGGGAGAAAAGATCCGACTCAAATCTACCTTGGATGAGAAAAGAACCTTCAAGATTAAGGTAAAGGAGTTTGTACCGGAAAAGAGAATGGTTTGGGGAGATGGGAAAGGCAAACGAGTATTCCTATTAAGTCCAGAAGAAGGTGGTAAACTTCGCTTTACTATGGATGAGAAAATGGGAGGGATGATGTTTCCCCTATATGCAAAGTATATCCCGCCTTTCGACGAGGCCTTCGAGGATTTTGCTGCGGATTTGAAGAAGGAAGCGGAGACCATTCAAGGAGCATCGAATTAAGTAACTCTTGTCCCTGGGAAATTGATCTTAGACTAGAAGAGTCTACAGTTGCTGTAGGCTCTTCTCATATTTTATAGACTAGCACGTTCGAACCTACATCTTGGAACGATTATCTCCTTACAAGAGAATAAATTGTACATGATCCTTGTAGTTAATTGCCAATTGTAGAGGGTATACTCAAGGAACTAGACCTCATTTTCTCGTGCCAAAATGTACCTACTGATGATCAGATTATTGATGCTATTTGCTATTACAACAGGTTTCTTGCAACCTTTACTAGCTAAGAAAAAGGATCTTTTTATTGAATTGAGCGATGGGCGTCATCTAAGCTATGCCATTTATGGCGACACTTCCGGAAGCCCTGTCTTCTACTTTCATGGCGGACAGGAGAGTCGACTTTCGGCCGCCTTTATGCATGAAACAGCTGCCCAATTGGGGATCAAGATCATAGCTCCGGACCGGCCGGGGATTGGCAAATCCAGCCCTCATCCAGGCAGAACTTTTGAAGATTGGGCGGATGATGTAGAACAGCTAGCCAATGCGCTTCAGATCCAAGCGTTTTCTGTGTTTGGACTATCTGGTGGCGCTCCTCATGTATTGGCCTGTGCTCAGTTCATCCCGAATCGCTTGTTGCATATTGGTATTGTGGCAGGGGCGGCACCCTATGATTATAAAGGGACCAAAAAGGGGATGTGGTTACCCGTTAAGTTGGTCCATTGGTTTGCAAGTTGGGAAAAGGACAAACAGTTGAGGAAGTTTATCCAAAAGGATTATGAAACGCTTAGGGACAAACCGGAAAAGCGTGTGCGTCAATTGCAAAAATATTTACCAAAACCGGACCGGAATCTGCTGAAGGCTCAGCCCGAGCAGGCCTGGGGTTTTATTACAGGAAGTTTGGAAAGCTATCGCCAGGGAATAGAAGGAGTTGTGCAGGAATGGAAATTGTATGTGTCCGACTGGGGGCTAGACTTAGCTCAAATTCAGCAGCCTATTGAGTTGTGGTATGGGAATAAGGACAAGATGAGCCCACCATATCGAGGCTACTACTATCAAGCCAATTTGCGAGAAGCAAAACTACATTTGCTAGAGGATGAAGGACATTTTTCATTAATACGTAACCACTTGGATCGTATTCTGCAAAAGATGAAGGCTTAATGGAGACAATAAACCTAGGGCTAAAACTATTTTATAGTTTTGGGTATCTACTGTCTAAAAGCCTTTCTGACGTATGAAAAAAACAATTCTCTCTCTTTGTATGGCCTGCCTATGTGCATTTGTGGCGGCCCAAGAAATAAGTGTGTCCAACAGCGAGCCTACCTGGGGTACGAAGATTACCGTTTATTACCAGCCGGACAGCAGTAGCCAATTCAAATTAGGTGATGAGGTTTATATGCGATGCACGGTTATGAAAGAAGACAATAACCAGCTAAGTGATCTCGTGAAAATGAAGCAGGTGGGAGATCGATTTACTGCGGAATTAGAAGTCGATGAAGGTCACGCCGCTTACAGCATGCAGTTCCAATCGGGTAATACCTACGATCGAGTTGCTACTTTATCAGTAAAAATGCGGGATGAGCAAGGTCGATTCTACCGTAATGCGCATTTACTACAATTAATGCAGCAGCCCGATTTATACGAAAAGGAATTGGAAAACTTCCCGGATAATTTTAGCGTCTACCAAACACGCTGGCAATTGCTTGGCTACACCGCTAAAGATTCTGTCGAGCAAATTGTGCAACGGGAGCTAAAGGAGCTTGATAAGCAGGGCATCCAAAATGCCCCGTACTTCTATGCTAAAGCAGCAGGCCACTCACAACTGGGAAATTGGAAACAAGCACGCCAAGCTATTATGGATATGATGGAAAAGTATCCACAATCTGCCTTGATAGAGGATGCTTATTCCTGGTTTCAATACCAATGTTTTTCACAATCTGCTCCCGATACTATTTTGCAAAAGCAAATTCGAAATTTTATACAAAGCCATCCGAAAAACTCCATTGCCAAAGCTCAAATGCGGATGTTTTACCAGGATAATGAGGTGATCAATGAAGAAGCCTTGCGGACCGCCGCCACATACTGGCTAACTCAAGATCCGAGCGATCCCCTACTATATTATCACTTAGCCAGAGCTAGTAAAGGAGAAGAAGAAATCAACCGACTCCTGGAAAAAGCTAGTAATAAGCTTGTTGATCCATTTCTAATGATGAAACACTATCATTCTTGGACAGTGGATATTCCTT
>JAHQWA010000159.1 GCA_019634045.1 Saprospiraceae bacterium | reverse complement strand
TTCTACAATTTCAGGATAGTAATTGGTTGTATTCGTTTCAATTACTTTCTTCAGATTTTCAATATTTTCCACTTCTTGAGCATGAAAAGAACCGCCTAGCATTTCCATTAAGGCAAACATGGAGCGCATCATCATGCCCTTGGGTCGTACATCCGCTTGGGTGCTGAAGGTGGTTTGGCCATTGGATCCTGAGAAGGTATAGCGTTGATCCATATCCATGAAATCGCTATCGTAATGTAGATGTACACTATCGAATTCTTTGATTTCCTTCAGGGTCTGAATCATTTCGAATTCGGGTTGGCCCTCGCCGGGGTCGACCACGACTTTATACTTGCTCCCGACCTCATTTTGTTTGCCTTCTATGAGTTCCATGCTCTGGTAACCTTCGAGCCATTGGTCGAATTTGGATTCATCTTGGACGATCGCCCAAACTTCCTTCACAGGTTTTTCTACAGTAATTTTGTGACCATATTGAATGGAAGGTTTCAGGAGACCTACGGCGAAGAAAAGAAGCACAAGAGCCACGACGGCTAATAAGGCATATCTAAGGATTTTCATTAGTTTATAGTTTGTGTTAGGAAAAATGGACTCTTCTAAGATACGACTTTGCGGAATATATTGCTGGACGGACACGCTTTAGCTTCCCAAAGAGGTACCTCCAACAATCAGGCTACGGATTGACCGACTAAAGTAGTAAAACGCTATGCGGGCGGCCCGGCAAAACAATGTCTGATGCGTTGAGCTTGAGCTGATTGCTCAACCTGTTTAGCAAGTTTTTTCAGCTGGCGCTTTTTGAGCCACTGGCTCAAGCCATCCCAGAAGCTTTTTGCTAACTTTTGAGTGATTGCAAAAATTAGTCGCCTAAGGCAATCCAAAGAGAGACTACCCAGCCGCAATGAGCATAAAACTACACGGGAAAAAGTGAAATACTATTACCAATTGAACCTTTCGAAACACCCAAATTCATGGGCTACTATCAGTATAAAGACTATAAACTTACTCCCCCACTACCCTACCATACAAGGCTTTAACCCGATTATAGTGTTTCACCACGATCACCGTTTTATCCGTCTGTCGAGCGATCTCTTCGGGGATATTGCCAAATAAAATCTGTGGATAGATACTCTGTCCGGCGGCGCCTAGCAGAACCGCATCATAATCAGCGGATTCGTCGATGATCGCCTGGCTGACATTGTCACTACGGAGGAGCTTTCCATCGTAGGTGACGGAGCCGTTGGCGGAGCTGAGGCGGGCAACAGCTGCATCTAGGTATTCCTGGGCTTTGGCAGCGCGGGAGGGCTCGGACTCGACCGGAGCCACGTTGCAGACGGTTAAGGCGCCTTTCAAGGACTTCGCGAGGGCGAGGCCGTACTGCTCAGCGCATTGGGCGTGTTCGCCTCCAGCGGTGGGCAGTAGAATTTTCCGGATCGGCTTGTCGTCGCGCAGCTTGACGAGCATGATGTCAGTACGGGCGTGCGTCACCACGGCATCCGTGATGGAGCCAAGGATTCGTTCGGTATTGGTGGAAAAGCCTTTCCAGCCGAGTAGGATGAGGTCACAGGCTCGTTCTCGGGAGGTTTCCAGGATGGCGCGTGCCACATTATGGCCCACTCGAATCAGAGCATGGCTCGGAATATCTCGGTCTTCTACGACGCTACGAAGGGCTTTTAGCCGGTTTTCCTCTAAGTCAATAATCTTATTGTCGTAGCTGGTCGGCGGGAGTTGATCGGGCAAGGTTACTACGCGCAGGAAGATAACTTCTCCATTTTTCTCTTGGGCGATAGCGGCAGCAATCTCTGCCAGTGGTTGAATATTCTGTGGATTGGCGATCGGGACTAGCACCCGGAAGCGATTTTTATCCATACTCGCTCGACCCTGGCTATGGGCGATATGCGAAGCCACCCCTGGAATGGCTTTTTCCTCCGTTTCTGCGCCCTTCCACGCCACGAAGGCCAACATACCGAGCAGAAGGCAACCAATGGCCAAAAATAGTGGTATGGGGTGCGAGAAGATCTGTGAGATCAAATATAGATTAGCGAGGATACCTAGAATCGGCAGTAAAGGCACCAGAGGCACCCGAAATGGCCGTTCCATATCCGGAAATTTTCTTCTATGGACAATCAATGCGGCATTTACCAAAATAAGCGCTAGCAATAGAACCGTATTGGCAAAATAGGACAGGTCTTCCAAAGGCAGCATCATGGCAAATACTAGGATGCCTCCTCCTACTAGGATAACAGCAATAATGGGCGTTCGGGTTTGCGCATTGATCACACCAATCTCTCTCGGCAAATGTCCGAGATGACTCATGGACAGCACCACCCTGGATCCCGCCATGATGGAGGCATTCGAGGCTGAAATCATGGAGAAGATCGCGCCAGCAATAATTACGTAGCCACCAACACCCCCGAGAAAACGCTTCGCTGCTTCTCCCATCGACGCTTCTGTGTATTCGGTTAAGCCGGCAAACAACACGACGAGCACCACCAAAGTATATAGTAAGGTTACGACTCCCATAGAGATGAAGATCGCCTTAGGTATATTCTTTATGGGATCCTTTACCTCTCCTGCCGAAGCGGCAATGGCTGAGAAGCCAAAAAAGGTAATAAAGACCATCGCAGCGGTAGAGCCGATCATGACCCAATCCGTGCTAAAACGATTGATCAATTCTTCTGGTTCAATGAAGCGCAGGCCGCCAAAAATAAACCAGATCAATAGTACGACCTTGGCGGCGGTCACCACAATTTGGAACCGCCCACTCTCCTTTGTCCCCTTTATATTGAGCAAGGTGAGCCCGATTAGCATGATTATCCCAAAGAGGGATTCGACGGGCAAATGATAAATGAATTCGTTGAAATAACTGGATAAACTGGCGATATAAAAGGCGCAAGAGGAGGTGTAGCCTAAAAACAAGGCCCAGCCAACAAAATAGGCTACCGGGGCCGAGAAAGTCTTGCGAGCATATAGGTAGCCCTCCCCAGTTCGGGGATAGATGGAAACAAATTCGCAGTAGGTCAATGCCGTGAAGATGGCCACGAATGCGGCCAGTAGGAAAGCAACGATGGCAGCAGAACCAACATTGCGAATAGCAAGTCCAGAAAGGGTGAAAATCCCTGCAGCGATCATCGTTCCGATACCGATGGCCAATGCAGAAGTTAATCCAAGGTCTCGACTTAGCTCGGTTTCGACACCTTGTCCGGGTAGAGGTTTTTCCATCTTAGCAGTTTTGGCTTAGTCAGGCTGTCCTCTGGAAAGAAGCCAGAAGTTAGATATAAGAAGTCAGAGCTCAGTCAGATTTTCAAGTCATGTTTGACTCACATCTGTCTTCTTCTGATATCTCTCATCTGTAATCTGACATCTGTCCCTCAATATCTGACAGCATATGCTTTAAAGCAGGCGTCAAACGCTAGAAGTGATGAAATTTAACTACCATTTGAATGTAGCCCTACCCATGAATTACCTTAAAGAAGATAGCCATATAAAGCAGGATTCATACGGGTCGAAAGGTTTTGGTCATTTCCAAGTGTTCGACAAGTCGCCTTACATGGCTAATTTATAATTTTTTGCGAACCGAGTTGCAATCTAATTCTTCTTTTCCCAAAACCGCCAGTTAAAACCACCGCCATTCGCTCGTCGTTCCGCTCGTCGGCGCATGCGATCCCGGCGTTTTTTGTTCTTGGCAATCTCATTTTTCTTGAGAAACACATAACGGATGGAGACACCCGTTTGCTTATATAATTTTTGCTCTCCTCCTACAAGATTAATGGCGGGCTTGAAGTCCCAAGTAAGATTGAGTCGAGCTAGGGTAAATTCGATTCCTGCAATGGCGGTCAGCCCAAAGGGATCTTTAACGATTTCGCCTTCCTTAGGCGTGATCCAGCCTTTGTGTAAGCCTCCCCCTACATAGAAGTTGAAGCGACGAGAAATCAGTGGCGAATGTTGCTCTACTAGGGCTGTAAGCATTAATTCTTCTCGCTGTAAACTGCTTTGGAGAATGAATTCTCCAGTCGTCTTTTTGGCAAATCGATACTTGGTCGTCACCCCCCAGTCTGTCCCTAATCGCATTCCTCCTGCTAGATCATACGATTGTCCCATCAAAAAAGTAGCTCCGAGACTGAATAGCAAACAGATGATTATTTTTTTCATACGGCAAAAACGTAGATGTATTAAAAATTATTACTCAATGTGGGAGGGATTAGAATTTTCTTAACGGGAGGCGTTAAAGCTGGCTTAAGGCTTTTGGCTTATTAGGGCTGCAAGACAGGGGCTCAGGGGCTGTGGTTTTGGTTAGTGAAAAATACCACCCAAGAAAGTCTATTTGGATATCAGACAATTTCTCGGAAAAGCCATTAGCGATGGTTCATGTATTCCAATTAGCAAATTATTTACCATCACACTGCATGTCCCTAAAAACAATCGTAGCAACTGCTTAGAGTGGGGGCTTGGCAAAAATCTGTTTGAGGCGTTGCGCTTGAGTTGGTTACTCAAGATGCTTAGCAAGTTATTTTAGCTCACGCTTTTTGACCCACTGGCTCAAGCGATCCCAGGAGCGTTTTGCCGACTTCCTGCCTGCCGGCAAGGTTAGGCGATTGTAAAAGTTGGTCGCCGAAGGCAAAGCCATGACTAAGACTACAGCTAAAACACAATAAACATACAACTTATAGACAATAAAAAAATCGCCTATTTAGGAAACATATGTTTACTTCTAAGCCTCGATCCGAAGCCAAAAACTTCCTCCATGTTTTTCTACGCCGCTTAGGTTGGGATGTTGCCATAAAGGCGAAATGACCTGACTGAGGGCAGCATCTTCACTAATGAAGTAGTTGGGTAATAGGGGCTTATATTTTTTTGCATTGGCGAGTAAGAAGGCAGCGAGTAGGTATTGTTCAGAGTAAAAACGATCACACATAAACTGCGGATAATCGTATGGTAGGTAAATATCGTGTATATGCACAATCACGCCCGGAGCCAATTCGGGTAGAATTTCCAAGAAGAAAACCGTAGCATCTGAGTTGGGTAGCACCCGGTGTGAATTGTCGATAAAAAGAATATCGTTGGCTTCTAATTCGGTCAAAGTGGACAGGTCAATGTCTTCAAAGCCTTTCCGAATCACTTGATCGGCAAGACTATCCATCTCCACTCTAGGTTGGGGATCGATAGAGGTAATTTGTGTGCTCAAGCCGAAGTCCCGAATGCTTTTAGCGGCCACTTTGGTAGAGTTTCCAGATCCAACTTCTACGTATCTCTTGGGACTAGCATACGGCAGCATGTAATACAAGGCGGCAATGTCCAAACCCGGCAGAAAACCATTATTCCAACAGGGCAAGGTGGCATCTTTTTCCACACCACAAGCTTGGATGCTTTGAATCTTTTCTTGGTGCGCCAACATTCCTTCTAACAACTCCTGATAGGCATTTCGATGTGCATCAATCACCTGGTATAAACCAGCATGCGCAGGTTTGCCATGACCGTAACGGGGGGCAAAGTCTACTTTGTATTCCAGGAAAAGGTTCTGAAAACGGGGAGAGAGAAAGCGATATACTTGTTTTAAATACTCCTTCATAGCTATTGTATATCCTTCGGAAAGTAGCGGTTGTTTTTCCAAAGGTGCGCAGGGGTGGATCGGTATAAATCTGTAGATATTGGTCGGATCAACAGTTCATCCCAGTAGACCGTATGTCTATGCAGATCACTGTTCTTCATGCGGATTTGTAGCTTGGTCGTTCTTGGATCTAGATCGAAAGGCAACTCTAGCAGCCCCCAACCATTATTATCAATGGCTTTTACGAATTGTCGTATCTGCTGATAATCCTTTTTGAGTTCGCTATCAAAATCGTTGAGTTGTACCAATTCAAAGTCGGTTCGAGGAACCAAGTCTTGATCGATGTACATCCAAAAAGAGGCTACCCATTGTTTTTGCGTAGTATCAGGCATTTCTCCTTCCCAGGCTGTCACCCATTTTTTTAGGGTAAAAGACGAGCCACCTTCTCCGCCATAATACTGTTCCGCTTTTCCATCATCGAAAGAATCATAGATAAAAGTAGTCGAAGAATCTGGACTTAAGAAGGGTTCAACGGTGAATAAGGTATCCGATAGGGCTTGCGTGATGGAATCTTTTCGTGCAGCGATACGCGCATCATAACTATCCAAAGGCACTTCAAATATCCTCAACTCCCCTGCCTCATATAGCAGTGGCCCAGCATTTTCTAAATGTGCATATGGTGTGCGATTTTCCTGATAGCGCGTCTCATCCCAAGCCATGATGAGTGGCTTATCATTCGGATACTGGTCAAAAATCTTAGGTCGGCGGTAAGGCTCCATGATGAGCTGCAACTGCTCAATCGTCTGGGAAGGAGATGAACGCGTCAGCATGGCTCCGGTTACGGGTAAGCCGGTCTGCACGGACATTACCTGAGACTTTTGGTTGATGTAACCACTAGGCGGATACCAAAAATTATCCGATCCTATCGAATAGTAAGGTATGGGCAGAATGGCCTGGTATTCACTAAAATCGATTCCTGTGACTTCGGGATAGGTGTTGCCTGGTTTAAGTTCCTGAATTTCGTCCAATCTCACATCTTCTGCCTTCATGTGATTATAGGCTTCGAAAAGTAGAACGAAGCAAGGCAAAAGCAGAACTGGCCAAAACAAGGCCGGTTTCCAATCTCGTTCCTTCAACCAATGGTAAAGGCTGGCGAAGCCAATGATGTTAATGGTGAAATAAAAAACCCAGACAAAGCGCCCAATGCCCCGAAATTGCTTGATTGGCCCGGTATATTTGATCAAGCTTTCCATCCCTGGCAGGATAAAGGGCAAACCAAAGGAGAACAGTAGGATCACGACAGATCCGTAAAACATTTTATTCAAAAAAGAAGCCTGTTCCGTCTTAAAGGGGATCGCCCCATGCTTCAATCGATTGCTTAGCCAATAGTAGAGTAAGAGGGCCGTTGCTCCCACTCCCGCCAACCCCAAATAAGCCTTGTTTTCAAAATCCAGCCAACCGAATGCATGTACCTTATTGTGAATCCAAGCAAAATAAGGTTGTACCAAGGAGACAAATACGCCATGCCACTTGGCGCGGTAGTGCAAATACCCCCAGGGCACCGATACCCGATCAGGAATGGGATCATTAAGGATCATCCACCAGAAAAAGAAGGCCAGTGGAATTAAGAGTTGTATAGTATAGTTAAGGGCGCATTCTTGAAAACGCTTCCAAGTGATTTCCTGCAAGAAATGAAATAGGAAAAAGAAGGAAATCAAGAAGGTCAATATCGCAAAGTAATAGAAATGGATCATGGAGTAGCAAAACACCGTGATCATGATATAAACACTCCAGCGCCATTGCTTCGCCTCATGCCATCGCATCAAGAAATAAATCACCGCTGGAATTACCGCCGGATGCGCCAATCCATAGTGGGAATGCATCCGATTGATCTGTGGCGCTAGGAAGGTTAGTCCAATGGCAATCAGCACGCTGTACCAGGCGGGCGTCTTTAGTCGCCGCATAATCAAATACACAAAGACTGCACACAGGAATATCGAAAACAACATCAACAGATGCACCAAATGGAAGGTGTAAGGCGTGATGTCGGTAAAGTTCGCAGAAATGAACTTAATGACGGTAGAAAGAATCGGTTGTGTGGCCCCCGGTACGACATGTTCCCCGT
>JAHQWA010000158.1 GCA_019634045.1 Saprospiraceae bacterium | reverse complement strand
GCCAGCATAACTCCCATTGAATGGCGGAGGCCTCTGGAAGATGCTTTCTTGCCGGAGATTCCTGCTGCGTTCATTACTTTCTTGACATAGTTCTGGCCAGTTCGAGAAGTGAAAGTCCAGATCGGTTTTTGCCCAGCTTTAGTTACCTTGCGGCTTTGCGCTTTATAAATGCTTTGTAATGTGGCCAAATACTCAATGGGAAGCTCAACGAGCCTGTATCGATCTACCCGATTTGACTTCCGTCTGTTTTGCTTTAAAGTCCGGATCAAAACTCTCTGATCGTCAAAATCGAGCCTGTCTGGAGTGACTTCTAGGGCTTCACCTAAGCGGCAACCAGTATAGTACATCATTAGGCAAAAGGTTCTGATAGGTGGCTCCATGTAGAGGGCCTCTTGTCTGAAAGCTTGTCGTTCTTCTCTGTTTAAGTACTTCCTTTCTCCAGAGTGGATATCGATGAGATCGTTGACCAACATTTTTCCTATTTAATATGGTAAATAGGAAAGGTATGGGAAATGAGCGGAGAGGTGGTAATGATAACATCCTAGGTATCCCTGTCTATCTGTATTACAGGCCAATCACTTTTAGTAGATTTGTGAAAATCAAATCATACTCAGATGGATGAAAGAGCATTTTCCTCTTTGGTAGATTATCTGGAGAAGATTCCAGCTGTTAACGCTCTAATTTCAACGGGAGTAGATGAACAGGGTTACTGGTGGGTAAAGTTCCAGATTAATATAGATCACAGCCTAGCTTGGCATACGGTTCAAGAACTTGGGTGTGTGATCAACTACATTTCCTTGAATGAGAGACTCCCAACCGTTTTCTACCCGGTATCACCTGCGCCATATCTGAACGGAGGCCCATCAGATTTTTTATCCTGGATTATAGAAGCAAAGGACAAGAGTTTCAGACCTGGAACCTTGATGAAATGGCTCGAAGGAAGATTACCGCAGCCAGTTGATGATTTAGAACAATGGAATTCTGATTAAAACTTCATCATTCTTCTTTTGCTCAGGAAAAGAAACAAAGAGTTTTCCTCACAGATACGGAAAGAGATATTCTACTTCACCTTTTTCTCCACTAAGCTCCCTGAAAGATCACCCTAGGACTAAATTAGCATAAAGGACCCCTTGGTGATTCATGAATGTACCATCCCGTCTATTTAAGTCCAATTTACCCCCCTCAAAATTCGTTGCGGGCAAGCCCAATTCCTGGTAGATACAAGCGGTAGCGGCATAGTCCCATATGCTTCCACCTCCCTTTTCTTTTTTGGGAAACTTTAGCATACAGGCAGGGCCATTTTCCAGTACCCGGATAGCATTCAATACAGCCCCCGCTCCAGCCATTTCTTTTACTCCCTCTAGTTTCAATTTCTCTACATGATCATTTAGTAAAAGTTCGATTTCAGCTGCGCGAGGCGTTTCCTTCAGCTTTCGATCTGTCAAATAGGTCAAGTAGTCATTGGCATGCCCTATTGCCCAGGGGCTGCCATTCTTATAAGTCCCATAACCTCTAATGGCATGATACAAGGTATCCGTGCTGGGATCAAACACTACTCCGAGGTATGGTGCACCGTCTTTTGAAACCAAAGCAATCGATACAGAAAAACCCGGGTGTTTATTGATAAAGGCAAGCGTTCCATCCATCGGATCTATGCACCAAAAAAACGCTTCTTCGAAACGGCTGCCATCATCTTCGGTCTCTTCAGATAGGAGGGCTAGGTTATACGCTTCACAGGTAGGAAGTAGGTGAGAAAGAATGGTTGCTTCGCAGGCTTTATCTACAGCGGTTATCACTTGAGAGGCGTAACTTGTTCCTCCCTGCTTTTGCTCCACCAAAACGTCAGCATTCATATATTGCTGAATGACTTTTCCTGCGGCAAGAGCCGCCTCAATCGCTATATCCTTAAGTTTTATTAGATCCATTTCTATAGACTATTGATCACTTCTGCGGTTACGCGTTCACTATAACTATTAATTTTCCAATGACCAGGGCTCCATCCTTTTAGGAAGCGATGAAAGTCCGCCCAGGCCACCCGATACAAAGACCGCCATTCCTTTTCTAGCGCTTCATTGGTTTCCCCAAGTTCTCTTTGCAATTGTTCGAAATAGGTATCCAGAATTCGTGCTTCCAAACGTTCACACGCTCTTTCGTCTAGACAACTTCCTATGAAATAGGCTACATCTTTCATTCCACAACCGCCTCCTACATACTGAAAATCTACTCCAGCAAGCTGTCCATTTGCTGCGAAACAGAAGTTGGCCAACTTCGCATCTCCGTGAACGAAGGTTTGATATCCGCAGCTGTTCAGTTGTTTATCAATAAGTGGAGCTGCCTCCTTCAGCCGCTGATCATCCAATACGGCCAATTCTTGGGGTCTGGTCTCCAGATGCCAATAGGTTCCCACTTCCCAAAGTCCTTCTGGAGCCTTTCCTAGGTAGCTTGCGTGGAATTGTGCTAACCAAGTCAAACATTCGGCTATTTCTTCCCAATTGAGCGTCCTCTTGCGTAGCGGGTAACCTGCATCATCCAAATCCTCTAGCACTATCAGCACCTCCTCATTCTGCCTCTCCATGGCTAGACATTGTGGTAGGCGTGCCGCACTATTTTTGCCGTAAATATCGTACCAGGTCGTTTCTACCTGATACGACTTTACCTTTCGTTGATGCCCAATATCCGTATTCCATCCGCGCGGGTGTTTTTTATCTATGGGTAACTGCACATGCTTCACGACAACGCTTTTGACAGATGCATCTTTCAACCCCATCCTCATGATTTTCCCGTATCCACTCCACAGCTCCTGAATCACCTCCATTTCAATTAGGGAAGAGGCTCCGGTGCTCCGCAGAATGCAGGACCTAAAGTATTCATTCATAAGGCTCCAAAGATAACAAAGTGTCATGTAGGCTTACCTCACAGTGCTCATAAAGAATTACTCGCAAATACTTCTTTACTGAAAAAAGGGCAGTACTCCTCAAATCAATGCCTAAGACTGGTAAATTTGCCTTAGTGGATATTTGGCACTTACCTGTTGGGGCAAATGAAGTGGAGGCGGGAAGGTAAGTATAGGTTCCAATTAAATTTCTTTCGTATGAGTTTTACAACACACCAACTCCTGATCATTCTTTCCCTTTGCACCTTTCTGGTGCTTACGGCCTGTCGAAACCTTGGATCAGAAAGGTCCCTGGCTCAGGAAGCGCCCCCCAATGTGATACTGATTTATGCAGATGATCTCGGTATCGGCATGCTTGGATGCTATGGGCAGAAGGTGGTCACGACTCCGCACATTGATCGACTGGCTGCTGAAGGGCTTCGATTCACCAATTACTATGGAAGTACTTTTTGTGCCCCAGCGAGGTACTCGCTGGCAACGGGAATGCACGATGGTAGGATCAACGGATGGAAGCATTCCAATGCGGGTTTAATCGTACAACGAGATGCGGGACGTATTTCTGAGGAAGCATTTCAAAAACGATTCGCAAAGCTCAAAGCCAATGCTCGCCCCATACAAGAAGACGAGGTATTCTTAGGACAAGTAGCCCAGGATGCGGGCTATCATACCGCTCAGTTTGGTAAACTGGACAGTGGTTTTCTGACCTGGAGCGAGCGGGTAAAACGCTTCGGCTGGGATCATCACGAAGGGTATTATGACCATGTCAGAGCCCATGGCTTTTATCCACCCTACATTTGGGTAAATGGTGAAAAAAGGCCGTTGGAAGGAAACCCGCAGGCCGACGCGGCCAAAATGTCAGAGCAGGGAAATGAGCCGGTCGGTGCTGGCGGAAAAACGTACTCCCAGGAGGTTTTTATTCAGGATATCCTAAGTTATATTCGGAAACATAAAGACGAACCTTTTTTCCTATATCACCCAACCCAGCTGCCGCATGGTCCGGTAGCCATTCCCAAACTACATCCGGATTTTATCAATCACCCCACCATGAGTTTGGCTGAAAAAAAGTATGCCTCTATGATTAAGATGCTTGATGAGCATGTTGGACTTATCATGCAAGAGCTAAAAAACTTAGACCTGGATGAAAAGACCGTTGTACTATTTACGGCCGACAATGGGCATGAAATGTATTATGGGCCCAAACCCAGTTACCGGAACCAAATCAATGCGCAGGGAGAACAGACCAACTTGACCCTCAATAAATGGAGAACGAGTGAATCTGGCGATATCTTTGACGGAGCCGGCGGGCGGGCAGGCCTAAAACGCAGTGGTTATCAGGGTGGGGTTCAACTGCCCATGATCGTACGCTGGCCCGGGAAAATTCAGCCCGGTTCGACCACAGACTTACTTACGGCGCAATACGACATCCTGCCAACGGTAGCAGAATTGACGGGAGGGATAATACCAGATGGGAAAGACGGGATCTCCTTTGTTCCCACCCTAAGGAACGACCAGCAGTCCCAACAGCATGACTACATCATCATTAACAATGGTTTTCGGGCTCCCCATTTATCCCGTGCTTGCTTGATTTCAGGGGAAGGATGGAAGTTGGTGGAAATTGACCGGAATGAAGACCTATTCCAGCTTTATCGCCTTCCTGGCGACAATGAAGAGCGCGTAGATTTAGCGGATAAACAGTCTACCAAGGTCGCTGAGCTTAAGGCTATACTACTTGCAGCCTTAGATTCGGAAAGGCCTGATCTATGAAGTTATTCGATTAATTTCATGTAACAACACCAACCCCTGGCCTGGGGTAGGTGAATCGGGTAGCACCTTGTTGGAAAGATGCCATTTTTCTGCCGTAATTCCGGCAAGAGGGTGGCTTCATAGTCTAAGGAATCGGGCCTATGTCAATACTGCTGTCCTACTACAAGAACAAGCCACTGGCAACGGTAAACCGGTGAAGGTCGGTTCCCTCGGCTACCAGATGGTTAATCTTCGGCCTTTTTGCGCTGATGCTTTCCCATCTGTTTTTGACGAACAGCCTCGCTTACAGATCACTTCGATGACTAGCACTAGGTATTTATCCTATGCCTCTACTGCCCGAAGCTAACAATTAGCTTATCGAGAATAGGCTTTGATCCGTTTTCGGTAGTGTCAGTAATTTTAACTTCAAACTGGAAACCATATGCATCCGGAAGTCCTGAAAGATCCAACTCTGCGGGAATCTTTTTAATTTGCTTAGCAAAACCTTCGATGTAGTCATATTGCTCCGCCACCATCTGCCACTCGCCCCATTGGTCAATAGTACCATCATTCGTCGTATCCACTCCCATACGCACCTCAACGCTTTCCACCCAGGGACCCGGACTTATATAATCGGTATCCATCTGTGTAAGCAAGTAGAATTGGCCTTCGGCAAATACAATATCGGGATCAGGATGGCCCTCGCCAATGTTGCCGCAAAACGTGAAGGGTTTATTGATATCGTCAGCGGTAAACCAAGCTACGCTCATACTCTTTCTGCCATGACCACCAGCTGGATCAAAGTCCGCAAATAGATAGTATTGTCCACCGATGGAGATAGCAGCCCAGTCACCGTAAGCATTCTGTTCAGGCTCATGGATTTCGTACTGGGCAAAGGCACGCGTGTCGCCTGCTTTGATCCTGTGTTGAGGGACATCCATCCTTGCCTTTCTTCCAGGAAATCGATCCGGTGCTTCTGCATGCCAGTGCGGATGAGCATACTCTGCCACCTCGCCTGTTGCTTTAGTCCGTTCATCTACCGGCGGATTCAAGATCTTAAAATCGTCGATGCCGTCAGAGCTGACTGCATGTACCGCCAATGGTGAGTCCCAGGCATGTGTAGAGGCATTGATGGGGGTCCAGTCTTCGGCTATGATATGAAAATCACCCGCTAGGTCACGGATGATGGCGCAATCAGAACCATGGGTTGGATCGGGGAAAGCCATTCCCATATTTTTCCCCGGAACCCCATCAGTCAGGTTTTCGTCAATATAGAGGTGGGGGTCCTGGTCGTTGGGGAAGTCGTAGTAGAAATAGAACTTTCCATCCACATATTCAGCTGAAGTCATCCATCGAGAAAAATGCTCGGAAATGGCTCCATGGTGTACCCAGGTTTTCATGTCTTTGCTCTGCCAAGCATGATATCCACCTTT
>JAHQWA010000157.1 GCA_019634045.1 Saprospiraceae bacterium | reverse complement strand
GTAGCGGTTGGGGCAGTCTGTTGTTGTGGATCGCTCCATTCGTAAGTGAAAACAGGATTGCTACCACCGGATGCTGTGACTTCGGCAGCATTGCCTGCGGTGCCAAAGCAGCCCATAAAGGTTTGGTTCAGTTCCACGCTAATCCCCGTGGCAGGTTGCCCTACATCAGCAAAGGCTTCCGTTTCACAACCATTGCTATCTGTAACTATCACCACGTAACTACCCGCCTCTAAGCCAATGCTCAAAGAATCAGAAACACCGGTATCCCAATTATAAGTATAGGGGCCAATACCGCCGGAAGGCTCAGCAAGGACGGTGCCATCTTTGCCTTCAAAGCAGCCAGCATCTGTCACTTTGGTAGTAACAATAAGGGGACTTGGTTCTCCTACTTCAATATCTGCATTGATAACACAGCCCGCTTCATCCGAAACCTCTACTTGATAAGTTCCCGCCCGAAGAAATACGGCCTGATTGGATATTTGTGATAAAGAATCATTCCAAGCGTAACTTAATTCACCCGTGCCGCCACTGGCCATGACGGTCGCCGATCCGTTTGAACCACCGAAGCAACTAACGGGAGTAGAGGTAGAGGAATCTATGAATATGGCGACGGGTGCACTTAGACTAGCACAGGCTACTTTCTGGCAACCGCTGTCGTCAGTTACGGTGACACAATAATCACCAGCACCTAAATTTGAAATACTTCCATTTCTGGTTCCACTATCCCACAGGTAAGCATAGTTGCCATCTCCACCGGTAACTACCGCTACTATTTCTCCATCGCTTTCTCCCGAACAGCTGATACTCGATAGCTGTAGTTGTACATCCAGGGAGTCAGGTTGGCTTAGGCTGATTGTATCCCCGGCAATACAGCCGACTCCGTCGATGGCTTGAATCCGATATTCTCCTGCAGCCAATCCCGTTCTATTCGCATTGTCAGCAATAGCGGATTCATTCCAGAAAAACTCTGTGGTACCTGTTCCCCCTGTTAGGGCGGCTGAGATTCCTCCCGTTTCTTCCCCAAAACAATCGATCGTATTATCTATGGCGAGATCAACGGTAAAGGGGGCCGCATTGGCTATGGAAAAGGTAACGGAATCTTGACACTGTTGCGCATCTTCAACGAGAACGGTATAGGTTCCTACCGCAAGATTGGTGAAAATATTGGAGGTCTGCACCGGGTTGCCATCCAAGGAATAATTGAAGGGGGCAATCCCCTTGTCTACTCCAATTTCCACCGTTCCATCAGCATAGTTGAAACAACTTACATCGACTATACTAGAGGTAGAGGTCGTCAAGAAGCAGGCATCATATAAGCAGGAAGCGCTACCAATAGGAGGTTCGCAGTTGACGGGATTGGCACCCGGCGCTACCCTTACTTGTAACTCAACAACATCATTGAGGTTGAGCCCTTCTACTTGATAAGTTAAAGCATTTACCGGTCCGGTCCAACCACTCTCCACGCCATTGATTATGGGGTTGACCTCATAATTGTCAAAGGCATTTACTTGTGACCAAGTATAAGTGATTTGACCAAGATCTGTTACTTCACAACTTACGACTGGCGCCGTTATATCATCTAACAGAACAATCGAAATCGTATCAGTGGCCGTACATCCATATTCGTCATTGGCCATTAAAATATAGTCTGTACTCACTCCCGGGTTCGCTGTCGGCGTAGGGCAATCAGTACAACTTAAACCAGTTGCTGGCGTCCAGGAATAGGTTACAGCATTGACGGATTCGAAGGTGATAGACCAGCTATTTAGTCGCCCCATTTGCAAGGGACCAAAAGCATCACTAACCTCCAGCGACCAATTCCCATTTATCATTGCACCAGTCAAATCAGCCCAGCTTCCTTCCGGTTGAAAAGCACCCGTAAATGGAGCTGTACCCATGGTGATACTATTGAGTGCATTGGGACTAAAGCAGGTATTGGTATAATTTTGGCCACCACCGCCATTATTGGTGGATAGCTCCAACCGCTCTCCGCTAGGTGCTATCAAGAATATTTCTAAGTCATCCACCCAGTCCGTTTCGATATCGATGCAGATCGAGGATATCTGAGTGAAGACACTATTTAAATCGACAGGCCTGACTCCATTTACCGCTAGGAAACTACGATGTGGATTTTCCGGCGGACTATTCGCTTGGCCAATAGGATGATTAGGAGAAGAGGAGAATACCAAGGTCTCTGCAGTTGGAATATTGGCATCCACATCAAAAGCTACTGACTCAGGATCACATTGGAGTATATCTGCCGTTTCTTGGATGATCTCATCACAATCTCTACAATCTGGGTGATTATTGGGCAAAACGACTACATTGATCGTAGTATCAGTGGTGCAGCCAAATTCATCTAAAACACTTAAAGTATAACTTTCACTTCCCGCAAAAGGAAGAATGTCAGCTATGGAATCTGCTGAATTATATAGATAGGACGGGTTTTGTTCCCAAGCTAAATCTACTATAGGAACTGTAAAACGCTCCAATCGTGGATAGATTTCAGGGTTGAAGTTGATTCCCCATTCAAATATCCAGCCGTTATCGACCGCCCATAAATCCTGGACTACAATTGTCCATTCCCCATTGAGAGGGCAACCTTCCAGAGGTTCGAATAAGGTGGGCTCTGAAGGTCTATAATTACCAGTGGGTAAGGTGTCTGGGTCATTTTGTACCCAATATTCCCTCCAAGTAGGTAAACCGGGATCTCCGACCCAAAAGTAGTCATAGCCGACCCCAACAGAATTAGGAATGTTCTCATCTCCATCAATCGGTTGACCGAGAAATACCGCATCCACATCGAAGGTTTGCTCCTGGAGTATGACTTGTGTGCCATCTGGACAACGTACAAAAACATCCAGGTCAAACATCCACGAGTGCTCGATATTGACAAATACATTTTCGATGTCAGCAGCGTCTTCCAGCAACTGCCCCGGCGCAAAGTCCGTTAACAAAATGGTGGTCTCGTATATTGTACCCGTTCCATCGGGTAAGGCTAAAGAATCAGAGCGAACCCCACCAGCCAAAAAGCCAGCTTCTCCTGGTGTGGCAACGATATTACTGCCGTCTGTAGGGTCAGTGGAGGCCTTTAAAGAGATGGTGTCATTGCTGCAAGTTTGCGCAGCAAAATCGGTGAAGGTGCTAAAGTTTGGGTATGGTGCTACCCTCACTCGTTGAGTTAAGAAATTACTATTGGTACATCCTTCTGTGTCCGTTATGGTTAATTGAATTACATAGCCGCCTGGCTCGTCATATACGTGGGTGACATTCGGACCTACAGCTTCCGTACCATCACCAAAGTTCCAAAGGAAGGTTGAGGTCAGATCCGATTGCTGATAAAATAAACCATTTTGAGAATAAATACCCGCCCCACTCAGCGTTACTAAATCACCGGGACAAACATCTATGTATCCGGTGTCCGGTGGATTGATTAAGGGTGTGCTACTTGCGATGGCCGCCTCAATCATCTGGCAACGCTGTGTACAAGTCACATCTGCACTCCATCCACTGAGTTGGACATTTTCATTAGAGACAAAAGTTACCGTTAGACAGCCTGTAGGGTTAGCTGCAGTAGCTTGTGCGCTGAAGGGATTACTAAGGATCTCAAGTTCTGTTGAGGTAATTAGAATCCTATTCGCATTGGTAGTGGTATCATCAAATATGGTTAAAACATCCAAATCTGCAATGTCCAAACCGGAGGTAAAGGTCAATTTCACATATTGGCCAGCATTTTCCGGACAGATGGTGATGGTGTGATCTTCATCTGGACCATATTCTGAAAACAAACCTCCACTATCTACAAAAGTGCCGGAACAAGTTTGCACTTGACCTGCGGTGATGTCAAAGACATTTGATTGAGCAAGAAGCGAACTGCTCAAGCCAGTTAAAACGAACAGGAGGGCGATGTAGCTTCTCTTACATATTGCCATCAGGATCAATTTAATGGGTTTGTTAATTGGGACCATAGATTATAAGTTGTTGGACGACAATATCTTAAGGTGAACATTACTTTTCGAGGGCGAACATAACCAGAGTAAAGATGTCTATTTGGAGAATAGTCTTCTACCAACTCACAGAACGGTGAGAGGAGTCTGAGCAGGAAAATGGAGTAACTAAGTAGTTTGTTGTCAGTTGCTATTGAATACCAACAAAAGTAAAAAAATCTAATAGAAATTTGTTGCATCCCGGAAAAATTAACACAGCGATGGGACCCTAGTCCCACCTCAATGACGGGCTATCTACTGGATAGGCTAGCTGAATGGCTTAACAGCTGGTATAACAATTTCATTATTTCTAACTCGTATCCGAAAAGATTAGCCTCTTACTGTAAAAATATTTTTTTCCTTGAAAATGTGAAGCCACTTTTTAACCTAAGTACCGAAAAACAGCACTTTTTTATATTCTTTGTCGAGGGCAAGTCGCTTACCTGGATTAATTCCTATTTTTACTGCTTTATTCACACAAAGCTATAATAGGAAGGATGAGCAATATTTTAGATGGAAAAGGGCTGGCCCAACGCATTAAGGATGAGATGGCGGCAGAAGTTGCCACAATGATGATTAATGGAGATAAGATCCCCCATCTTGCGGCCGTTTTGGTGGGAGAAGATCCAGCTAGTCAGGTTTATGTAAGAAATAAAGTCCGGTCCTGCGAACAGGTCGGGTTCAAATCGACACTTATCAGGAAAGATGCTAGCACTAGTGAAGCGGAATTGCTTTCCGTGGTAGCAGAATTAAACCAGGATCCGGATATAGATGGGTTTATTGTACAGTTACCATTGCCTAAGCATATAGATGAACATAAGGTAACCTTGGCCATCGACCCGAAGAAAGATGTAGATGGTTTTCATCCCAGTAATTTTGGCCGTATGGCCCAAGGCTTACCAGCCTACCTACCAGCGACGCCTAATGGAATTATGGAGATGTTGAAGCGTTATGAGGTGCCGACGGAAGGGAAGGAAGTAGTGGTCTTGGGACGTAGTAATATTGTCGGTATGCCGATGAGCATTCTCTTAGCGCAAAAAAACTATCCCGGTAATGCAAGTGTTACTATTTGTCATAGCCGGACCAAAGACCTAGAGGCACATACCCGCAGAGCGGATATTATCGTTGCCGCCATTGGAATCCCAGAATTTTTGAAAGCCGATATGGTAAAAGAGGGCGTGGTCATCATCGATGTTGGGATTAATCGCGTGGATGATGAAACGCGTAAAAGGGGATATCGACTGTGTGGAGATGTAGATTTTGAAGGGGTTGCTCAAAAAGCGGGCTTGATCACTCCGGTTCCAGGAGGTGTTGGTCCGATGACGGTTGTCTCTCTCTTAATGAATACCTTGAAGGCGAGTAAAGGGACTGTATAGCGCTGATTTCGCGACCTAAGTCCTTTGCCCCAAACTAACCAGATAATATTTAGGTTTACAATATGGACTGTAAAACAGGAACAAAAAACATTATTTCACAGATTGTTGGACTCTTAGGATCGCTGAATGAAGAACAATATGCCCGCCCTTTAAGCCTTTATAATGGCTCAAGTTTGGGCCAGCATTTTCGGCATATTTTCGATTTTTATCAATGTTTAATCAATGATGTTTCGAGGGGGACGATAGACTATGCTAGCCGAGAACGAGATCCGAAGATAGAACAGAATCCAGCCTACGCACAAGCGGCTTTTTTGAGGATCGCAGACGCAATAGATGGGTTCGAGGAGTTGGGGTCACTGGAAGTTTTGGCTGATTTCTCTTCCGATTCAACGGATGGACGTCCCATGCTAAAAAGTACCGTTGGACGAGAGTTGATGTTTGCGCACGATCACGCGGTGCATCATATCGCCATTATCAAAATTGGCTTCCAACAAGCTTTCCCTGAAATTCCTATAGCGCTAGAGGTGGGGGTAGCCCCCTCAACGATTAAATACAGAACAGGCCAGGTTTCTTCAGACCAATAAAAATATGGATAGCTATCAGTATCGATTTTTGGTAGATCAGCCTCAACAAGACATCTTGTTGGCTTTCCTATCTACCTTGCCCTTTGATGCCTTTGAGGAAAAAGAAGGCGAAATATTGGCCTTTTGCCCCGCAAATCATGCCACTCCCGAATTGGAAGCCCACCTTGGTAACCTCCTGGCACAAGTTGCGTTCAAGTATGAAAGAGAATTAATCCCATATCAAAACTGGAATGCGGTATGGGAAGAAAACTTCACGCCAATCATAGTCGATAAATTCTGCGGTATCCGCGCAGATTTTCATCCCTCAATAAGTAACGTTAAACACGAGATTAGGATTAACCCCAAAATGGCATTCGGGACGGGGCATCACGCCACGACTAGGATGATGATCCAAATGATGAAAGATCTTCCTTTACGGAATAGTAAAGTACTTGATTTTGGATCTGGAACAGGCATCCTTGCCATTTTAGCCGCCAAAATGGGGGCTTTGCTGATCGATGCGGTAGACATCGAAAAACCAGCTTATGAGAATGCCATTGAAAACTGTCAGTTAAATGACGTGGACGTGGTTCAAGTCTATTTAGGTGGGTTGCAGGTAGTACTCGATAGCGGTTACGATGTTATATTAGCTAATATCAATAGAAATGTAATTTTAGATAGCTTAAATACGTTATATAAAAAGCTAAAAAGAAGTGGGATCTTGCTAATCTCTGGTATCCTACAAGAGGATGAAGAACTGGTACTCAATAGCGCAAAAACTGTGGGCTTCACTATCGATGAAAAGAAGCGAATGGACAAGTGGAGTTGCATTTCCTTAATATCATGAATCCTGTCTTATGAAGAAGCTTTATCTCCTGTGTCTCCTGTTCGGGCTTGGGTTGACACTTTCGGCTCAACGATTAGAGGAGTTTTCCGAGAACCCATCTGAATTTATGTCTCAATTGGGAAGTTTTATGACTTCCGGAAAACAAAAGGCACTCGAAGAAACATTCAAAGAATTTGAATTGGTTTTCAAAGGCGGGATGTTTGATGAAAAGGAAGTAGAAGAGATCCTGAAGACTTCAAATATCATGCTGGAGCAACGCATGACTGCCAACCCTTATTTCGGGGACTACTTCACCGCCCTTTTGAAAGCGAAACAAGGCATAAGTGAAAAACCGGCCTTCCAAGAATGGCATCAGGTCGTGATCGAACTCCTAAAGGATCGAGAGAATCGAACCAACAAGGATTTTCGGAGCTTTCTGCAATTTTCTTCCACCTTCTTTGAACACCGAGCTATTCGCTATTCTGAAACCGGGACTTCTTGGTATAGCCCAGGCGATAAGTTCACCTTTTCTTATCAAGATCACGAAGCCAAGGTAAGCTTCGAAGAATTGGACCTAGTCGCGGTACGGAAATTAGACTCCTTGCTGATCTATGAAACGACCGGGACCTTCATCCCGACAGAGGGAATTTGGCAAGGAAAAGGAGGGAAAGCGACCTGGGAAAAGGCTGGATTAGGGGCTGGCGTTTATGTAGAGTTGAGTAATTATGAGTTGGAAGTGAAGAAAAGTCTCTATAAGGTTGATACGGCGTACCTACATTATCCACTCTTCTTTAGTGGAGAAACGATTGTTGGCTCCTTTAGTGACAAACTAGTACCTGGCTCGGATGTGACCAGTGCGACTTTTCCCCGATTCGAATCTTATAAATCCCGATTGGAGGTAGATAACTTGGGTCAAGGGGTTGAATACCAAGGAGGGATTAGAATGCAGGGAACAACGCTATACGGGTTTGGTAGTAAAGAAGAACGGGCAAGGATAACCCTTTTAGATAACGATGATCAAGTGATCTTTAAAGGGGATAGTGAGCTATTTACCATCCGTCGGGAGGAGAGAATTGTGGGAGAAAGGGTGGAAGCTGTCCTTTATTTTGATGCAGATTCCCTATATCACCCTTCCGTTAATTTGCGATTCGAGATTCCAACTAAAGAGATTCAGTTGTCAAGAGGGCAGCGCGGTAGTGACCGTAATCCCTTCTTTGATTCCTTGCATGAAGTGAATGTGGATGCAGAGACTATCAACGCCTACATTGGTCGAGATTCCATTGTGATTGGTAAACCTACGGTCAGTATTTCTTCCAAGGAGGATGTATACTTCGAATCCTTCGGCTACTTCAATCTCCGGGATTTTGAACGTTTTCAGAATATTGCTACTTCGAATCCCATAGCAATTATGAAGGCCACGGCCGAGAAGGAAGGAACCAACTTTATCGATGCCAATTTATTAGCCAAAAGGATCAATTCCTCCTTTACAGTAGATAATATTCAGAGTTTATTATACAACTTGGTGGGAGAGGGATTTATCAACTATGATAATGATAAGCAGCTGGTAGAAGTAAAGGAAAAGGTTTTTCACTATACCAATGCTAGCCGGAAGCAAGTGGACTATGATGCACTCCGGATCAAATCTGCAACCCGTGGAACCAATGGCGTTTTTAATCTGAAGGATGATGTAATCGAGCTAGAAGGAGTTAAAAGTATAGAGTTTAGTCCGCGCCAAAAGGTGGCCATCATGCCGGACAATAAACAAGTAACGCTGAAGGCCCATCGCGACATGGACCTGGATGGAAGGATATACGCTGGTTACAGTATTTTGGAGGGAAGAGAATTCCGGTTTGATTATGATAAGTTCATTATTGAACTAGACTCCGTAGACTTTTTTGACCTCTATGTGCCGACGGGAGAAGCGGATCGAGACAAAGAGAAAGTAGCATTGGCGCTGGGGTCCAGGATTGAACAATTGCGAGGAGTACTGTTGATTGATGCTCCTTCTAATAAATCTGGGAAAGATGATATCGCGATGTTCCCCTCTCTGCGGACTAGGGGGTACTCCTATGTTTTTTATGAAGACATAGATTCCATCGCCACTTACCCTAGAGATTCCTTCTTTTTTCAATTGGAAGCCTTCAGCTTTAATCAACTAGATGGCTATACCGCCAAAGACATTAAGTTTCAAGGAACCATGAAGTCCGCGAGTATCTTCCCAGATTTCACGGAGACCTTGAAATTGAGAGACGAAGACCTTTCCTTAGGTTTCGTTACGGAGACACCGGAAAAAGGCTACCCCGCTTACAAGGGCAAGGGTAACTATACGGGTGCGATCAGCCTGAGTAATAAAGGCTTGCAAGGTAAAGGCGATTTGAGTTACCTCAATGCCTCGATCAATTCCGAGGATATACAATTCATGCCGAAACAGGCCTTAGCGAGTGCAGAACGTTTTGACTTAGAGGAAATGCGGGGAGGTATTGAGGTGCCGCAGGTTCGAGGTGAGGAAGTGAAGATTGACTGGCGTCCTTACCGGGATAGTATGTATGTAACGCCGCGTAAAGAACCTTTTGCACTTTTCAAAGACAATAATCATACCTTCCAAGGGGTAATGATCCTTACCCCAGATGGGTTGAAAGGAAACGGATTATTTGATTGGGATAAAGCTAGTATGAACTCAAACCTGTTCTCCTTCGGGGCTTTTTCTGCCGATGCAGATACGACGGATTTGAGTATTAAGGCTTTTGATGCAGGAGAACTGGCCTTGACCACCTCTAATGTAAAAGGTACAGTCGATTTTGATGAGCAAATTGGTACGTTCAAGGCGAATGATGAGTTCCTGGTAACTACGCTTCCATACAACCAGTATATCACCTCGATGAATGAGTTTGACTGGGATATGAAAGATGAGACCATCAAATTCAAGACGGAAGAGGATAAGCTTGGAACTTTTACCTCCATACACCAAGAGCAGGATTCTCTGGAGTTCAAGGGAAAAGCTGCTTTCTACGATTTGAAATCCAGTCAACTGAACATTAGCGGCGTACCTTATATCGTGGCTGCCGATGCCTTTATTTACCCGGATAGTGAATACGTAGAGATTCAACCCGGTGGGTATATGTCCAAATTAGAGAATTCTAAGATCATTGCAGATACGATTAACCAATACCACGTAATTAATCGAGCTTCCATCGAGATCCTTGGCCGCAGAATGTACAAGGCGAGTGGTTTTTATGAATACAACATTGGCGATCGCGAGCAAGAGATTGAATTGCAGAATATAGTAGGGCAACCGGTCGGGAAAGGAAGTTGGAAAAATAAGCGAATGGTAACGCGAGCTACGGGTAAGGTCAATGAAATCGATGATTTCTACATTGATCACAAAACGGGCTTCAAAGGTACTATTAGCTTAAATGCAGAATCCAAGAATTTGAAGTTCGATGGATTTGCAAAACTTGATGCTGAAAAGCTCAATAAGTCATACTGGTTCACCATCAGTAATGAAGGGGACAAGAATGACTTGGCGATTAGTTTTGACGTGCCAAAGAGCTTCGAAGGCGATCCGCTGCGTACGGGACTCTTTCTAAGTAAAGAAACGACTAGGATCTATCCAAGGGTAATGGCTCCTCTTTCGTATCGAAAGGACCGAGCTATATTCCCAGTGACTGGGATATTGAAATACAATAAAGAGAAAGATCAATTCATTTTTGGCGATTCTTTGAAGGTGGCCAGCAATGAAGGAAGAGGAAATGTTTTCGTATTTAAAAATAAGACAGGTCAGGTAGAAGCAGAAGGGCGATTTAATATCGGTTCTGGGCTGCAGTATATCAAAGTGGATGCCGCAGGAATTGCCACTACCGAAATTCCTCCTCCAATTGAAGAAAAAGAAGAGGAAGAAGAGAACTTGGATATGATGGCAGCAGAGGAGGATACCACTGCAATGATGCCCAATATTCTTCCTGAGATTCCATTGGATGCAGATCTCATGGCTGGGGTCCAACTCATTGTCCCAGAGGCTTTGCTGAATATCATTGTCAAGGATGTCCAATCCTCAAGTTTTGACGCCAGGAATATTACTTACTTGACGGATATTAATTTCTACAAAAAAGCAGCTTTCGAACTGTTCCCACCCAACAAGGAGCTGAAG
>JAHQWA010000001.1 GCA_019634045.1 Saprospiraceae bacterium | reverse complement strand
GTGTTGCTGACTGGCAGAAGTATAGCTTCAAAAAGGATAAAGCAAATCAAGGACAATTTATTCAAACAGGTTTATGGCATTATTCACGTCACCCTAACTATCTGGGGGAAATCCTTTTTTGGGTAGGTTGTGCAGGAAGTTTCGATGCACGCGCTCAAAAAGTTACGGTTGCTTTGTGTAAGATATTGAATAAGGTTGGAATAGAATTTGCCATTTTAGGCTCTGAAGAAAGCTGTACAGGAGACCCCGCTCGACGGGCGGGAAATGAATTTGTGTTTCAGATGACGGCCTTGCAAAACGTGATGACCCTCAATATGTACGAGGTGAAGAAGATCGTCACAGCTTGTCCACATTGCTTTAATACCATCAAGAATGAATATCCAGCCTTAGGCGGAGAATATGAAGTGGTGCATCACTCTCAATTGCTACAGGAGCTGATCGATCAAGGGAAGTTGAAATTGACGGAGGGAGGAGCTTTTGAGGGGAAAAAGATTACCTATCACGATTCCTGTTATATGGGAAGAGTAAATGGTGTCTATGAGGCTCCCCGCAAGGTTTTGGAAGGTTTAGATAATGAATTGGTTGAGATGAAGCGCTGCCGCACCAAGGGACTATGTTGTGGGGCAGGTGGTGCTCAAATGTTCAAAGAAGACGAGCCCGGAGATAAGCGGATTAATATTGACCGAGCGGAAGAAGCACTCGCAACGAAGGCGGATATCATAGCTGTCAACTGCCCATTTTGTATGACCATGATGGGAGATGGAGTAAAGGCCAAGGAAAAACAAGATGACGTGATGGTATATGATTTAGCTGAGTTGATTGTTAACAACAACAAGTGGTAAGCAGCTTTTTGAAATGCTAGCAGTCGAGGTAGGTTTGCTCAACTATCCAACGCATTTCCCTGTTCTATTGGGTACATGTATTATTAGGCGTAAAATATCCGACATGGAAACACTTGACCAACTTTCAGGAAACTCTCGGGTTTGGGTTTACCAAAGCAACCAACCTTTCAAAAAAGAAGACGAAGTTCAAATAAAGACTTATATCAAGCAGTTTGCTCAGCAATGGGTGAGCCACAATCGGCAGTTGAAAGCTTTTGGGGACTTGCTGCATCGCCAATTTGTCGTTTTGATGGTGGATGAAAGCCAGGCTGGAGCGAGTGGATGTTCGATCGATAGCTCTGTTCGGTTTATGAAAGGCTTACAAGCTGAATTTGGCGTAGACCTATTTGACCGAATGACTTTTACCTACCTAGATGGGGAGCAGGTCAAAACGGCTGACCGAGCTACTTTTGCTGCTAAGTATCAGGCCGGAGAAATTAATGATGATACGCTTGTGTTTGACACCCTGGTAGATAATAAAAGTAAATTTGAAGAAAGCTGGGTCAAACCACTGGGGCAAAGCTGGCACAAGCGGATGGTTTAGTACATGAACTTAAGCATACCTCCGCCAGGCGATCATTAATCCTATTTACCCTTCTATTCATATCCTGCGGTTGATCTTTCATAGATTTTATTTCGATAAAGCACCTTTTCGACCTATTTTGCATCATACTATAGTAACCAGTTTTAAAATCATTCCATATGATAGGAAGAGTTAAGAAGTGGCTAGGCATCGAAGGGGTCAAGTTAGAGATAGTTGTTGCGCCTGAGCACAGGCGGAGAACCGGCCAGATTGAGGGGCGCCTTCGATTTCAATCACTAAATGCTCAAACCGTTACCAGTATACGGATCGCGCTTGTTGAAAAATATACCCGAGGTAGGGGCAAAGAGAAATTGATTGATGAATATGAATTGGGCGAGCTCAACCTGAAACAAACGGTTGAAGTGCCCGCTGAAGAAACGGTAGAGATCCCTTTCAGCCTACCTTTTAAATTAATTAAGTCCGAAATGGATGAGTTTGGTGATCGCAATTTCCTCTATGGTGGATTAGCTAGAGCAGCTAAGGCTATTCAGTTAGTGCGCTCTGATTATCGCTTGGAGGCGGAGGCAAAAGTCAAAGGCGTTGCCTTAAATCCGTTTGATAAGAAATTCGTCAAACTCAAATAGTCTCCCATTTTCTTTTTTCCTCTGGTTTTCCTCTTTAGCTTTGGGCAGACAAATAAAAGTCTTCTAGCAAAGCTATGGATTCGAAAGTACTTGCGGTAAGAATCGGCGTTTTCGTGCTAATGGTGTTGGCCAGTTTTTTGGTGACCGACACACAACGAACCCTCTTTCTGAAGCCCTTTGGGACCCATACCTGGAGACAATCCGATAGCGCTTCCCAGTTTCGCAATTACTATCAGAATGGAGGTACACTTGGAAAACCTCAGTTAATGAACCGCACCGGTAGAGATGGCATAGCCGTAGCTGAATTTCCCATCACTTACTACCTGGCAGCTCAGCTGGCGAAGGTCTTTGGGTACTCCGAGGCTTGGTGTCGAGCTCTACACTTGCTTTTGTTGGTATCAGCCTCCTTCTCCTTGTTCTTAATTGCCCTGCGCTTTATCGAGAATTCCCTTCTGGCTTTAATTCCGGCCCTGTGCTTCTTGAATTTGCCGCTCAATTATTTTTACGGAAACAACTTCTTGCCAAATATTCCGGCGATTTCCCTGGTCATTATTGGATGGTATTACTATTTCCGATTTCAATATGATGGACGATCGAGCGCCATTATTGGGATGCTGTTCTTCATGACTTTGGGCGCCTTGATCAAGGCTTCTGAAGCCATTCACTTGGTAGCTGCCTTCGTCGCGTTGCTACACGCAAAGTATTGGCGAAAGGAGGACTGGCCAAAAGGGGGAGCTTGGGGTGTTTGGCTGGGGACCCTGCTGGGATTTGTTTGCCTTACAGCCTGGGTCATGTATGCCAAGGCGACCAATCAGGCATATGGGAATAATATGAGTCTATTGGGCATTCTTCCAATCTGGGACATGTCCCAGGTAGATAGATCCTACACCTGGAAAGTAATGCGTACGATCTGGGCCCCCGTGATTGCTAGTAAGGTCAATTGGGTGCTGACTGCTGCCATACTTCTAGGCATGTTATGGCCTAAGGTTTGGCGATCTGACTTGTTCATACCCAGCATACTACTTTTCCTGGGCAGTGCCGCTTATAGTATGTTGTGGTATCAAGCCTTCATGATCCACGATTACTATTTGTTGACCATGCTCGTTTTTCCCATCTTCTTTCTGATCCTGCTCTTAGAGCAAATCTTGAAACACATAGAATCTACTCCATGGCTTTTCTTAAGTGTGACTGGCCTTTTCTTGGCGATAGGGGTGCACAGTATTGCCTACAATGGAAAGATTCAGGATTCGCGTATGAATCCATCTGCAAGTGAAATTAATCCCGCTTTTTACACCTTGGAAGGGACGCTAAGGGAACTTGGTATTGACCGGAATGACCGAATCATTTCAGTACCTGATCCAAGCCCCAATATCTCTCTCTACATGGCGAACAACCCAGGCTGGACGGATTGCTTAAATGGAGGTATCAATAATCCTGCCCCCTACATTAAAGCGGGGGCTAAGTATCTTGTAGGTCTGGACACGAGCATCCATAGTCGTCCTGGAATGGCGCCATTTCTTACTGATACCATCGGAACGCATGGCCCCTTTGTTATCTACCGTGTGCAGGACCTAAGCGAATAATAGTAGCACATAAAAGATTTGCTGAAACCCTAGTAAATTCTTCGCGTAAGAACTGGATATTTTCCTTTGAAAGCTATATTTGCGTGATGAATGAAAAAATTGCTATATTGGATTTTGGCTCGCAGTACACGCAGTTGATCGCCCGGCGGGTCAGAGAACTTAATATTTACAGTGAAATAGTGCCCTTCAATAAGCTGCCCTCCCTCGATGACAGCGTCAAAGCCATTATCTTATCAGGTAGTCCATTTTCTGTAAAAGATGATAACGCTTTACATCCTGAAATAGAGCAGTTTATAGGCAAGAAACCCATCCTCGCCGTTTGTTACGGCGCACAGTATATAGCCAATCATTTTGGCGGACAAGTTGAACGTTCTCAAAAGAGAGAATACGGGAAAGCTAACTTGAGTAATATCCAACAATCTGATCCCTTATTTCGGGAAGTAGCTGGAGATTCTCAGGTCTGGATGTCACACGGAGACACGATTATGCATCTACCCGAAGGCTTTGAATTATTGGCCAAAACGGAGAGTATCAACGTGGCTGCTTTTAAATCAAGCACGGGCAAATTTGATGCTCCAGTATACTGCTTACAGTTCCACCCAGAGGTGACACACAGTTTGGATGGTGCCAAAATCTTGCGCAATTTCCTCAGAGATATTGCTGGATGTGAAGGGGAATGGACCCCCGCTTCTTTTGTGGAAGATACGGTTTCTTCCTTGAAAGATCAGATTGGGGAAGAGCATGTATTGATGGGATTATCCGGGGGCGTTGACTCTACCGTAGCCGCTACTTTACTTAGTAGAGCAATTGGAGATCAACTGATTTGCTTCTTTGTGGATAATGGATTGCTGAGAAAAGGAGAATACGAGGAGGTGTTAGCCTCTTATCAAGGAATGGGCTTGAATGTGGTCGGTATTGATGCAAAAGAGCAGTTTTACCAGGAATTAAAGGGCGTGAGTGATCCGGAGCAAAAGCGGAAGATCATTGGCCGAGTATTCATAGAAGTTTTTCAAGAGGCAGCTAAGCAATACCCCAAGGTAACTTGGCTGGGGCAAGGGACAATCTATCCCGATGTAATTGAATCCGTTTCAGTACATGGCCCCTCAGTGACTATAAAGTCGCATCACAATGTGGGAGGATTACCTGAAAAACTACACTTGAAGATCGTGGAACCGCTGCGAATGCTGTTCAAGGATGAGGTGAGGAAAGTGGGGAGAACCCTAGAAATTACGCAAGATATTCTGGGAAGACATCCTTTTCCAGGCCCTGGTTTAGGGATTCGCATACTTGGGGATATTACAGCAGAAAAAGTGCAATTGCTGCAAGAAGCAGACGCCATCTATATCTCTAATCTAAAGAAGTTTGGATTGTACGATGATGTTTGGCAAGCAGGAACGATCCTACTTCCTGTTCAGTCTGTGGGAGTGATGGGAGATGAACGGACCTACGAGCAGGCAGTAGCTTTGCGGGCCGTGAATTCATCGGATGGAATGACAGCAGAATGGAGCCGATTACCGTATGACTTTATGGCGACGGTCTCCAGTGAAATAATCAACAATGTTAAAGGAATCAATCGTGTGGTTTATGATATCAGTACAAAACCTCCTGCAACCATTGAATGGGAGTAAGGAGTCTGATCTTTTGTGTGTAAAAGAGGAATCATCTGAGGTGCCAACTACGGCTGGCTCCAGGCAAAATGCCGGACTTAAGATGATCTTAGGTATGCTCAGCTTATGTTTCCTCATGAGTTCATGCGCACTTTTTCAGCCCGTAACCAAAGCTGATGATAAAGATAAAGAGGAAGAAGAGTTGGATCCAATTTCTGGCCGTAGAGTATATGACCCGGAGACTGGAACTTACATTGAGGTGAAAGATGTAGTGTTGCAAGATATGGACACGATAATTTGGACCGACGTGCCAGCCTCAGCTTTTCCTCCCATCACTGCGTCTGATGAAACCTACACCGGGGGCGGAGGATCCTCCGACTTGATTCGTGTAGATGATCTAGGATCAGAATTCTTATCGACTTATAATGTGGCTTTGGTCTTACCCTTATTGACGGATCGATTCAATGAGTTTAGCACGGAGATCAATGAAAGTGCCATGAAGGCCATCAATTATTATGGTGGAGTTCAATTGGCACTGGATCAATTGAGGGACGAAGACATCAGCCTAAATATCTCGGTACTTGACACAAAGGCTAGCACCTATGCAGTCAACACCTTACTCCGATCCAACCAGGAAATCCGGAACTCAAACTTGATCATTGGCCCCTTCTTGCGGGATAATATCAATTTGGTGGCTGATTGGGTTAAGCAGAATGATAAGGTGATGGTCTCTCCGTACAGTGCTGCTGCCGGGCTCGTATCCAAGACCCCAGAGTATGTGCAGGTAAATCCATCTTTGCGCACTCATACCGGGGCTATCCTGGAGCACGCCTTAGCTAATTATCGGCAAGATCAAATCGTTTTGGTGAGTAAGGATGTGCCTGCGGAGCGGGCTAGATTGCAATATTTCCAAGAAGAATTCAAGCTACGATCCGGACTCTTCAATGCACCGCCTTTGCAGGAGTTTATCATTAGTGATGAATCCGCGGATTTGGCCAATATGGAAGTCTTACCATTTATCGAGATTCAGGATACGACAGTCTTTATCGTTCCGAACTGGGATGAAGCTTTCGTTTACGCCTTGTTGCGGAAAATTGACAGCTCAAAGCTACCAGAGGACGAAGTAATCGTATATGGTATGCCGCAATGGATGCGCTTCCAAAGGCTGGAGTTCGATTACTACGAAAAGCTCAACGTGCACATCAGTAGTAATTCCTATATCAACCCCTTGTCCAACGAAGTACGGAGCTTCAAGCAACGATTTTTTGATAAATTCGGCTCTATACCGACTTATGAGGCCTACATAGGATATGACGTCATGCTGTATTTCAGCCGGATGATGAAGAAGTATGGAACCAAGTTTCATTTAGCGCTAGAACGAGAGCCGACGCAAATGATGCATACTCGATTTAACTTCGAAAGGGTAGTTGCTCCTGCTAGCCGCTCTGGTGCTGACCTTTTCGATACGATCGAACAATTCGAGAATAAGTACGTAAATATCCTCAAGTTTGAGGACTTCCAATTTCAATTGGCTAACTAAGTAATTGATTTGGAAGAAGGGCGCAAATTAAGACCGATGACACCCCAGCGGGAAGAAAAATTCCGCCGGGTCGTTGCCAAGCGACAACTGAACTTAACGGTTGTGCTGGAGAATGTACATGATCCTCATAATATTGGAGCAGTGATGAGGACTTGTGATGCGGTGGGTATCCGAGAAATCTATGTTCTTTACACGGAAGATCAACTCAATGAGGAGACCCTACAAGTGGGCACAAGTGCAGCATCTGGTGCCAAAAAATGGGTGGAAGTACATCTTTTCGAAGATCCCGCTACTTGCTTTCAGGCTATTCGCCAAAAATATGATCATATTTTTGCTACTCATCTCGCTGAAGACGCTAAGTCACTGTATGACTTAGATCTCACCGCTTCCGTTGCGCTATTGTTTGGGAATGAAAAAGATGGTGTATCTGAAACATCCTTAGCGTATACAGATGGCAATTTCTTAATCCCTCAAATGGGAATGGTGCAAAGCCTGAATATATCGGTAGCTTGTGCGGTATCGCTATATGAAGCTTTGCGGCAGCGCCAGCAAGCAGGCTTGTATGATCGAGATCCTGCTGAGCTAGATGCCCAGCAGGCTGAACTGTTTGATCGGTACTACAAACTTCATGAACAGAGAATCATCGATAGACGCAATTCTAAAAAAGGCCTAGAACTAGAATAGATTCACTAGTCTTTACTCATTTCTTAGAGAAGAAATCGGATTCAATCGAGCCGTCCGAATGGACTGAAAGCTGATCGTAAATAAAGCAATGATCAAGACGATTATGGCCGATAGGGCGAAGAACCACCACTGCATATCTATGCTGTAGGCAAAGTTTTGTAACCATTTGTTCATTCCATACCAAGCCAGTGGAATGGCTACGACTAAGGAAATAACAATAAGTCTGATGAAATCCTTGGAAAGCAACACGATGAGCTGTCCAAGGTTTGCCCCCAAGACTTTGCGTATGCCAATCTCCTTCGTTCGCTGGAGCGCAGCGAAAGTAGCCAAGCCCCATAGCCCTAGACAGGAAATCAGTAAGGCAAGGAAAGCGAATATCTTAAAGAGGCCATATAGTCGGCCTTCCCCTTCGTAGTATCGTTCGATGGTTTGATCCAAGAAATTGAAGTCATAAATATGCTTAGGGAAAATCTCTTCCCATGCACTCTTGATGGATGCTAAGGTTGAAGGTATGTCTTGCCCTGCTTGCAACTTGATACTCGCCGCCCACTGGTAACGTTCCAGTGGAGAGATGATTAAGGGCTCAATAGCTTCATGTAGAGACGAAATATTGAAGTCTTCCATCACGCCAACTATTTCCGCCTTCCATTCGTTGATGCCAATCACAAAGCGCTTACCTAAGGCCTCCTCTGGGCTTCCAAATTCCATGCTCTTAATCAGTTTCTCATTAACTACTACCTTGGGGTGCCGTTCTTCTCTTGGTAAAGAGCTAGAGGTGTAAATGGTATCTTGATTTGTTGTGAAACGGCCTGCCAGCAATTTGAGCCCGTATAAATCATCAAATACTTCATCTGCCCAGATGATCCGAACACTCTGGCGGTCAGGTGCATTGAGGTCCATCAAGTGCATGTCTGTAGTCCAGGTATCCTCACCTGCAGGCGCGGCTAAGGCAAAACTGATGGCTTCAACCTGTGGAAGCTGCTGAATTGCTCGTTCAAATACTTCATTCTTTTCCACGTCTGGCATATCAACGGTAAGGATATTCTCCTTCTCAAAACCCAGTTGTGTATTATGGAAGAGGCTCATCTGCTGAGACATGATGAATAAAGCTACCAACAGGGCTCCCGAAATACTAAATTGCGTGACTACTAAAGCCTTGCGCAAGAAGTTAGATTGCCGATCACTATGGCTAGAGGAAGACCTGATTGCTTGTGCAGGTTGGAACCTGGAAATGAGCCAAGCAGGATAGATGCCAGTCAGGAACCCAGTAATAAACAAGAACCCTATAAACCCAAGTAAAATAATCGGACTAAGAAGAAGCCCGCTGTCTATATTTCGTTCCAGCAATTCATTGATCCAAGAAATACTGTTGAATGCTAGTAAATAGGCAATTACACTAGAAGACAGGATCAAGATAAAAGCTTCCGTGAGAAATTGTGCTACCAATTGTGTCCGATTGGCCCCGATTGCTTTGCGAACTCCTACTTCCTTCGCACTTGTTAAGGCCTGCGCAGTAGATAAGTTGATGAAGTTTATACAGGCAAGTACCAGTACTAGTAGACTTATCCCGCTAAAAAACCAGAGCCAAATAGGATTGATGGCATCAACCCACTTTGAACCGCCATCTACTTCCGGCTGCAGATGTATATCTTCCAAGGCTTGTAGCTGGGCATAAGCAACTTCCGGATCTTCTTCCTCGTCATTCACGTGTATGTCAAACATTGCTCTTATGGAGCTTTCAATGGATGAAGGTTGTACTCCTTCAGGTAAAACCACATAGGTAGATGCCCCAAAAGTCAGTGACCAATTATCTAGATTACCTAAAATGAATTTGCTCTGTGGGAAGTAGGATAGCAGTATATTCGCTGGCAGATGAGTGTTATTGGGCTGGTTTTTCATCACCCCAGCCACTTCCACGGTTTGTTTATTGTTGTAGATGAAAGTCTTACCTATCGGATCTGCGCTTCCAAAGAATTTCTGGGCAGTAGCCTGTGAAAGGATAGCTTTATTCGGACTTGCCATGGCTTCCTTGGCATTGCCCCTGATAATCTTGAAGTCAAAAATATCCAATAGGCCGGGATCTGCCATAAGGATGTGAGATTGCTTAAATCGCTTTTCACCTTCAATCTCAATGACTTTTTCAGACTGGGGGTAAGCTACGCCTACTAGAGACACATCTGGTAACTCCTCCCGGATAGCGATAGAAAGAGGGTAGGGTGCACTATAATCTAGCGACTTTTCACTTTCATCTTCCCAGACTTGATTCACGCGGAAGGTTCGCTGAGCCTGTTCGTGATAGCCATCATAGCTAAGTTCATGAAAAATAAAAACGCCAATCAGTAGGCAAACGGTAAGCCCGATGGTTAGCCCTAAAACATGGAGTGCTGTATGTAGTTTTTGTTTTCCTAATCTTCTAAAAATGAATTGCAGGTGTTTAGTTATCATAGCCAGGTGAATTTGTTGCAGAATCCAAAATCGATGATTCTTTAAAGTCGAATAATTAAAGAATCGTAAGACTTCCCAAGCGAATAGCTGCTTGGCTCGCTTGGCCCCATGCGTCGCTTCATTGATTTCAAAGGATTCGTAGAGATCTCCTTGGATTTCTTCTAAGAGCTCTGCTGGGCAATACCATTCTAGAAAACGGTTGGCCCACTTGGGTAAGTCGGGAAAGGAATGGCTCATCGTAATCGCTAGAATTTTAACTTGGGAATTAAGGACCAGATTCGGTTGCGTTCTTCCTGGTACTCCGTGAGCTTTTTGTATCCAAATGCGGTAACGCTATAGAGCCGCTTTCGACGGCCACCGCGCTCCGCGCTGGCACCTCCCAATTCGGATACTAGAAAGCCCTTATCTTCAAGCCGTCGCAATACCGTATGGATAGCGCTTAAGGAAATCTCCTGCTTGTATTGTTCGATATAAGCCTCTCGCACCAATACCCCGTAGACTTCATCTTTGACGAGCACCACCATTAGTAGTACCATTTCTTCCAAGTTTCCTAATCGATCTGCCATGTATTATATCAGCTTTTGTAAAACAAATACACGACAATTATATGAACTTTTGTAAAACAAATCAAGTATATTTTGTGAATATTTGTAAAACAAATACTGATCTAAATTCCATTTGACTGATATTCAGTGTTTTGTGAGATTTTGTTGGCGAGTATTGATTGTTAGTGAGAACACCAGCGATGGCTGGGGTAGGGGCGAGAAAGCTTGATGGTTGTTGGATTGACGGGGAGTGGATCACCGTTGGGAACCTCAACAGGGGAGTGGGAGGAGTAGGGAATAGAAGGAATGGGGAGAGAAAGAGAGGCCTAGAAAACTACTTGGTGACAGCAAGTAGTTTTCTAGGCCCTTACTGTCTATTAGGCACTGATAACCACGAAACCTTCTTCCAATGGATTCAAATGTTCTAGAAGGGTGTCAAAAAATGCTTTGCCATGCTGTAGGTAAAAGGCCAAGAAATTATCGTGACGTTCTTGCAGTCCATTCTTAGGGAAGAGCTTTTCCTTGAGTGAACGAATCTGCTTGAGGGCCACCTCATGTTTTTGCTTTTCGGCTCGCATAAGTCGTCCTTCCAACTGATTGAGAACATTCAGCTGTTTGGCTTGTTCAGCGGCCACAGTCTTGGCTAAGGTAGGATCGATATCCTGGGCTTTATACTTAATGGCTTCAAAAAGCCTTTGATGTTGCTCCTTTTCTTCAGCGAGGCTTAATTCACTTTCGGTATTTTGCTGGATGAATCGCTTGAGGAGAGCTTCCGTCTCAATAAAAAGATCTTCGACACCTAGCCCCAATTTTTTCATCCGCTTTTGTGTCCCAGCGTCGAGCCATAGGACGGAGTTTCTTCGAATGAGCATGGGGAAATTCAAGCCAAAGTGGGCGAATTGTTCCTGGCGCTCCAGCCAATAGGCAATTTCTCCACCGCCACCTATATAGGCCAAGTTGGGTAAAATAAGTTCTTGATAAAGCGGACGCATGACCACATTGGGGCTGAAATGCTCCGGATGCTGCTCCAACTCTGCTAGCAGTTCCGTTTCGGTGAAGCGGAATTCTGTATGTAAGACCTCGTACTGATCATTTTCAAATACAATGCGTTCGCGTATTTGATCTCTGAGATAGAAAAGGTTGATCTCTCTGGCGTGGGCTTGACCAGAGAAGCCAGCTTCTTCCAGTTCGGCTGTAGCCTTATGGATGAAGGCTTGAGATGGACGCTCGAGCAACTCTTGTTTCATGATCGGAATGAAAGCTCTTTTCAATTTGGGGTCATTCATCCCTAACACTACCAGGCCGTAGCTGCCAAACAATTGGTTCACTAGGTCGATGGTTGCCAGGCTATATTTCTCGTGAGAAGTATATGCTTTTTCAAGGATTTGGTAGATCTCCAAGGCTGCGGGGCGGTCTCCTAGAATTTCCTTTAGTTGTTCCAAGACAGGTCCAAGACTGGCAGCCTGCATCATCCCTACGGAACCTTTTTCGTTATTTTCCCAAACAATCTCTTTGTTGAAAAGATGTAAGTGATTTACTTCCTCAAAATCATGATCTTCTCCTCCCGTCACAAAAGTTGGGATAAATCGATGCCCAGGATAACTATTGTTGAGCAATTGGCAGAGATGGATGGCCGAAACAATCTTGTAGATATAGTAGAGCGGACCGGTGGCCAAACTTGGTTGATGCGCTGTTGTAATGGTAAAGGTCGTAGGCTCCTGTAGCGCTTCTATGTTGGCTTTCGTAGCGGCAGAGACTTCCAAATGCTCATATTGGGCTTTCAAAACTTCTACCAATACGGCCCGATTAGTAGGATCTTTACTCTTATCAGCCATAACCTTGTCAAAGGCTGCGAGGGTGTTTTCATACTTGTAAAAGGGACGAAGTTTAGGGTGTTTGGTAGCGTAGGCTATATCTTTTTGGCTAAGTTGTTCTACTTGTTGGAATGGAATCCTGTTTACTGTCACAGTGGCGGTTTTAGTATGTGTTTCCAAGACGCAATTGAATTTTATCCTATTTATAAGACCAAATTAGTTGTCTTGATCTAATTGTCGGGCAATTAAAAGACAATGATACTAACAAGATCAAAAGAATAAAAGTTTTTCATTTTTCGGAATAAACTTCTCACCGTATATTACCTGCAATTCTTCAACATACTTAAACATTCGTATGAAACAATACATACTTTCCATCGATCAAGGTACGACCAGTTCTCGCGCTATTTTATTCAACAAGCAGGGTAATATCAGTGGAGTTGCACAACAAGAGTTTACGCAGATTTATCCTAGACCAGGTTGGGTAGAACACAATGCCGAAGAAATCTGGGCGACTCAGTTAGGTGTGATGAAGAAAGTATTGGATGATAACAATGTGAGTCCAAGTGAAATCGCAGCCATTGGGATTACCAACCAGAGAGAGACTACTTTAATTTGGGATAAGAATACCGGAAAGCCGATTCACAATGCGATCGTTTGGCAGGATCGCCGGACGGCTAGTATCTGTGATCAATTGAAAGCAGATGGTTATGAGGATTATGTACGCCAAAATACGGGCTTAGTGATCGACGCCTATTTCTCTGGTACTAAGGTGAAGTGGCTTCTTGATCAAGTTCCAGGTGCTAGAGAAAAAGCGGAAAAGGGTGATTTGTTGTTTGGCACCATTGATAGTTGGTTGATTTGGAAAATGACAGGTGGTGCTGTGCACGTCACAGACTATACCAATGCTTCTAGAACACTCTTGTTTAATATTCACGAGCTGAAATGGGATGAAAAAATGCTTGCTGCCCTGGATGTACCAGCTAGTTTACTTCCGACGGTAAAACAATCGAGTGAGGTTTATGGAGAAACGCTTCCTGAATTACTTGGAGCGTCTTTACCCATTGCGGGTATCGCAGGAGATCAGCAGGCGGCTCTGTTTGGTCAGGTTTGCCGGGAAAAAGGAATGGCTAAAAATACTTATGGTACGGGTTGCTTCATGCTGATGAACACCGGCGAAGAAGCCGTGGCTTCAAATGCTGGATTGTTGACTACGATCGCTTGGGGAATTAATGGCAAAGTGTACTATGCATTGGAAGGTAGTGTATTTATTGCAGGTGCGGCCATTCAATGGCTACGAGATGGACTGAAACTCATTGATGAATCTCCAGACTCAGAATATTATGCGATGAAGACGGCGGATACCGAAGGAGTCTATGTTGTACCAGCTTTTGCCGGCCTAGGTGCTCCATATTGGGATATGTATGCGCGAGGGGCTATTTTTGGTTTAACGCGTGGTACCAGCAAAGCACACTTGATTAGAGCTACGCTGGAGTCGCTAGCTTATCAAACCAAGGATGTGTTAGACGCGATGGAGAAGGATTCTGGTATAAAGCTAAAGGCGCTAAAAGTGGATGGCGGGGCTTCTGCCAATAACCTATTAATGCAGTTTCAAGCCGATATTTTGGGAACAGAGGTGGAGAGACCACAAATCATTGAAACCACGGCGCTAGGCGCTGCTTATCTAGCCGGCCTTGCTGTCGGTTTTTGGACGGAAGCGGAGGTTACCCAGAATTGGCTACTTGATAAATCCTTTACACCCACGATGACTGACGAAGCCAGCGATAAGTTGTACAGTGGTTGGCAAAAAGCGGTAAAACGGACGATGGGCTGGGAAAAGGAATAATACTTTTGGCATCTATATCCGAAGTTTCCGCTAGTTGCTTCCTAGCTAAACTTCGGGTATATGGCCTAGGGCTTAGGTACCTTATCCGCTTTTTCCAAGTGGATATCTCCCAAGGTCACCGTCAGCGTGATCGTAGCGAAGTATTCCCGACTGGGCGGCTTAAATCGATAGCGTTTTAAGGTGGGCTGGTCTTCTAGTAAAGCTAGTTTTAGATCATCAGGCACGTTGATATTACCTTGATTAGCTTCGAGATTATAACTGTAGAAGGCCGGATTCGGATTGAAGAAGTACACATCGGAATGCGTAGCGTCCAGATTTAATTTTAGTAGCTGATCCTCTGCAAAAATGCGGATTACGCCATAGTGAGAGGTAATATCGTAACTACCACTAATATTGGTCAAAAGGATATCCGAACGTCTAGAGTTAATGCGAACCTGGCCGTCTATCAAATCTCCAATGATATCCCCAAAACGACTTTGCACGTCTACTGTACCCTGGATATTTTCTAATCCGATAGAACTAAATTCACTATTTACCCGCAGGCTATTCGTGAGGTTGCTGATATTAGCCTCCCCGAAGTGATTTTTGAGATAGACTGGACATTCCTCTGGGAGTGTAATCAGGTATCTCGCTGATAAAGCTGCGGCAGGCTTTGGAGCCTCTTCGTCTGTCGAAATGTAATTCCGTAGATAGACCTTATTCTTCACTCGTTTTGCTAGGTACTTTAGTGCTTCGATATCCTTCAAGGCAACGGATTGATCCTTGTGTTTGGCGATCAGTTCTAACTCGATCTTGATCTCCTTCTTATCCCAGGTTTGGATAGAAACATCAGCCTTTTCGCCTTCGATATTCACTTCATAGCCTGTCTTATAGGCGAAAGACTTTTCTACCTTCTTAGTGACCACTTGCAAAACAGTCTGTTGCCCCCAGCTGATGCTGAAAGGAAGTAGCAACAAAACGGAAATACTTGCTTTTAAGAACAATCGCATTTGAGCAAAAACACTTGTCATATTAAACTAACTACTTGTTTAACCACAGCAGATCTTTGTCTTTCAATTTCTCCGATTTCTCTAATTACCTTGGGGTCCTTACCGTAAGCTTCCATCAATTCCAACAATTCGGCTCTTGCTGTATTCAGCTCCTCTAGGTCATCCTTTAGCCGTTGGAAATCTTCTGGCTTCTCCATGGGAGAATTGGCGGCAAGTCGCATGACCGATTCAATCTCTTCATCATCCTGATCCCAATCTTCTGTCCACTGCGCCTCTGGTACGATCTCTTGGGTGATGGCTAGTTCTACTTTCTCCGTATTACTGGTTTGCCACCAGACACCAACAGCTAGCAACAGTAAAATACTAGCGGCAGCTGCAATTCTTGGTGCTAATCTGATCAGCTTTCCTGACTTGGGAGCCTCTACTTCTACCGGAAGTTCCTCCGCAATATTGTCCCAGATAAAGGCCGGAGCCTCGTATTGCGGCAATTCGGCAATCTTTGATCGCCATGGTCGATCCTGTAGATCTTCCTCTAGATCCCCTGCGATCTTGTCCCAAAGACTAGTCGGAGGTTGATACTGCGGCAACTTCTGGATAGCTCCCTCTAATGTATGTTTATTTTTGTCCATGTTTACTCCTTAAACATCTAGCAATTTAGTGATGACCTTTCTCAGGCGCTTTTTCGCGTAAAAAAGTTGTGACTTGGAGGTGCCGACTGAGATATTCAGTTGTTCAGCTACTTCCTTGTGAGAATACCCTTCCACTTCGATTAAAACAAAAACAGCTCTGTACCCCTCTGGTAAAGATTGAATGGCTTTTTCTAGATATTCTACATCTAGATGATTGCCCCAATCTACCCAATCGCTGGTTATGTGATTTTCTATGGGTTCAAACTTCGGATTTCGCTTAATCTTACTAAGTGCTGTCCGGATGATGATAGTCTTGATCCAGGCACCTAGTGAAGATTCTTTTCGGAAATTCGGTAATGCACGAAAAACCTTCAGAAAACCTTCTTGTAATACATCGTTAGCTAAGTCGAAATCGTTCGTTACGCGGTAAGCAAGTGTATACATGGCAGCGCTGTATCTGTCATACAGTTCTTTCTGGGCTAAACGCTTATTGTCCAGACAGCCCTGAATTAGCTCTGCTTCTGTCATTCGAATGGTTAAAGGCATTGCTCTGCCAGTGTTTTAAAATAAGGAGCACCCACAAAGCAAAAGCGTTGTATGGGGCAGCAAAAATAGTCCTTTTTTTAGGAATTTAGTAGGAAGGAAAAACTTCCTCAGCTAGGGCAGTGATCACTAAACTGAGGAAGTTAAGGGGGAAGGCTTAGAATAAGTAACCTACAGATACGAGGAACCTGGCTGGAGCTTGATCGAATTCATATTCTGTTCCGAAGAACTCGAAATGGTCACCATACTTGTTGAAATTACCTTCGTAGCGCATATCAATCATCAACTTACCTATATCTACCCCGAAGCCGGCTTGCCAACCCCAAGTGAAATTATTGAATTTCTCTTTGTATCCTTGGATGTCGGTTAGTTCCGAAGTACTATTAATAAGAACATGTCCTACTGGCCCGGCATGTAGGCGTAAGAAGCCACCTAGTTTATAACCCAGCAGAATGGGAATATCGAGATTTTGGAATTTTTCTTTAAACAGAGAGTCTACAATTCCATTCCCTACGTCGGAGACATTGTAATCCACTTGACTGGAATTGAATAAGACTTCAGGCTGAATAATGAAGTTGCCAAGGTTGATCTGAAGAACAAGCCCTCCATTCACACCATAGCTGGCATCTTTCAAAGCTACGTCCAGCTCATTGAGACTAGAAAGGTCCTCTTCATTGAGGCTAGTAGTTGCAACGCCAAGACGCAGCCCGAGTTTTACCTGGGCTTGCAGGGCTAGACCGGCTGTTAAGCAAAGGAGGAATAAGATTGATTTTTTCATTGGTTTGCAGTTTTTTGAAGTAAACGAATTAATTTGAGTTTGGTATATCATTTACCTCTATTTATACGGATTCTAAGTAGTCCAGGGATAATTTTTGCAGAATTATTTAAGTTTGTGCTCAAACAGGGAAAATATGGTGATCAAGACTGCAGATTTCGTGGGGAGTTTTCCTAATCTCAAATCTACGCCTAGCGATCAATTAGCTCAATTCGCTTTCATTGGTAGATCTAATGTAGGTAAATCCTCGCTGATCAATATGTTGTGTGAACGTCGGGCCCTAGCTCGAGTTTCTAACACGCCAGGCAAAACACAGCATCTCAATTTCTATAAGATAGATAATAATTGGTACTTGGTAGATCTCCCGGGATACGGCTACGCGCGAACCTCCAAGAAGAATCGCAGAGGGTTTAGCAAAATGATTGAACAATACCTGCGCGATGGAGAGAATTTAAAATGCGCCTTTGTACTCTTGGATGCCAATATTCCGCCACAAGCCATCGATATTGAATTTATCAATTGGTTAGGTGAAAAAGCAGTACCTTTCGTAATCGTATATACAAAAACGGATCGCCTATCTTACGAGCAATTGAAGGCAAATGTGGAGCAAATTCAGCTAGAATTGTTGAAGTACTGGAATAGCCTGCCGGAACAATTTGTCAGCTCCTCGAGAAAGAAGGTAGGACGCGAGGATGTATTAGGCTTTATAGAAGACGTGATCAAAAGTTCATGAAAAGAAAACGAAAAGAACCTTATTCGCCATATTCACCAGTCTTTCCGAATATCGAAGACTGGCCGATCTACAAATTGAGCCAGGACCGGCGCAATTTTGTACAAGATATATCGCAGTTTACCCACGACAAACTGGTTACCCGACACGGTGCAAAAATTGCAGACTTGATCACGCGAACGATCTACCTGGAAAGAATTCGCATGAAGGAGGAGCCTTGGAAGGTAGATCCGCCTAAAGAAAGACAGTTTTGGAAGAAAACGCAGAAGCGTTTAATTAAGCGATCTTTAGATAAAGCAGAAGCAGAGGCCGATCAGGTAAATCAAGAATTACTGGGGCGCATCATATCTCGCTATGCGGAAGAAATAGTGGGGACCTTTAAGAAGAAAACCTTTCTTTTCGCCCGCCGTTTTTTGTATGTTTTTTTTACTCGCTTACTCAATACAGCTGCGGGTAGGAATTTGAAACGAATCTATTCTCGTAAGCATAGACTGAGTGACCGCCTGATCGTAGAAGGTGAAGTAGAGGCCATCCGAAGCTTGATGAAAAAGGGTACGGTAGTGGTTGTACCTACCCACTTTTCCAACCTGGATTCGATTCTGATTGGATATGCTTTGGATGAGTACGTTGGAT
>JAHQWA010000156.1 GCA_019634045.1 Saprospiraceae bacterium | reverse complement strand
TATCCGGGAAGTTCACACCACAGGCTTTAATAGCCACAATGATCTCTCCTTTCTTAGGAGTAGGCGAGGGTACTTCTTCCAAGGCAAGGCTCTGCGGCGGGCCATACTCTTTGCATAATATTGCTTTCATAATTTGGCTTTAGTGCGTGTACAAACTGCTGATTTCATCGGCAAACTTCTTCCGAATCACTCTTCTTTTCAGTTTCATCGTTGGCGTTAGCTCTGCTTCGGCCCCATCGGGATGAACGGGCAGCCATTCTTTTGGTACCAACTTGAACTTTTTAATCTGTTCAATATGGCTGAAGTTAGGATTAATTTGGTGAACAATAGTTTGATAGTGTTCCACCACTTTCGGATTACTTACCATTTCCTCCAGACTGGTCCAAGCAATATTTTCTCGTTGACACCAATTTTGCAGTGCTTCTGTAGCGGGGACGATCAAAGCTGAAACGAATTTCTTTTGTTCGCCTACTACCATCATCTGTTCGATCAGAAATTCCTCCTTGAATCGATTTTCTATTGGTGCAGGTGCTACGTATTTGCCTCCGGAGGTTTTCAATAGTTCTTTCTTACGGTCCGTGATTTTGAGGAAATCTTCCCCAGAAGGTCCTTTGATAAATTTCCCGATATCCCCGGTTTTGAACCAGCGAACGCCATCGATTTCCTTAAATACTTCAGCCGTTTTTTCCGGTTTGTTGTAATAACCCATCATGACATTAGGGCCATTGGCCAAGATTTCACCTTCACCCGCTCGATAATCGCCTTCTGAATCATCTATAATGACCTTAATGCCAGGCAAAATCGGGCCTATGCAGCCAATCTTAGCTCCACCTTCTCGGAACCGACCAAAGCAAAGCCCCGGAGAAGTCTCCGTTAATCCATAGCCTTCTCGGATGGGAATTCCCGCCGCTGAGAAAACCCGGGCAATCTTCGGCGGTAATGGAGCTGCCCCCGATAATATCCCTTTCACATTTCCACCTAAGGCTTCTCTCCATTTACTAAATACCAGCTTGTCAGCTAGCTTACGCTGCACCCCTGCCAGTCCCGTATATTTTTTATCGTAATCAAAATCATCGGTAAGAGAGAGAGCCCAGAAAAAGAGGCTTCTTTTCATCCCGCTTAGGCCATCTCCTGTGGAGTAGATTTTTTCGTAAACTTTCTCTAACAAGCGAGGGACCGTGTTGAAGAAGTGAGGCTTCACCGCCTGTATATCACCCTCAGGGCCACCCAAATTATCCGTTCCGGTATAATAGACATTGATCCCTGCATAAGTCTGCAAGTAGGTAGCAGTACGTTCAAATATATGGCACAAGGGTAAAAAGCTAAGGACACGATCACCAGTCGTGTAAGGAATGTCACCGATCGCACAGAGGGTATTACTTACAATATTTGTGTGGGACAACATGACTCCTTTCGGTTTACCCGTTGTTCCCGAAGTATAAATCAAAGTGGCCAGTTCCTCCGGCTTGACGGCGGCTTTCAGGCGATCTACCTCTTCTTGGCCATCTTCCGCAAAAAAGTCCTTCCAGTACGGTTTGTCCTCAGTATAATCAAAAGTATATACATCCAAAAGGCTAGGAACGCTGGCTTGCGCTGCGCGTACTTTATCGTAAAGATCCCCACCGCCCACAACTGCAAATTTCACCTCAGCATCATTGAAAATATACTCGTAATCATCAGGACTTATTGTCGGGTAAACCGGGACGTTGATCGCTCCGATTTGAGAGATGCCTATGTCCAGAAATACCCATTCTGGGCGGTTCTTATAAATGGCCGTAGCAATCTTATCTCCCGGCTTCACACCCAACTTCAGCAGACCGCGACTAACCTGGTTGCCGATCTTAATGGCGTCATCCGTACTATAGTTCACCCATTTACCATGCTCATTCCGGGCATTGTAAGCCTTAGCTTGGGGATGCTTCGCTTTTTGATAATAGATGAAATCAAATAATCTAGTGGGTTCCATATTGAGTAGAAGGCTTTACTTATTCTATTTGTTGAAAGGAATCTATATCCAAATTTAACGGCGCGAAAGATATCTAAATCAAATTGATTTTTGGCGATTTCCACCTAGGTATTCCAGAAATTTTAACTTAAAAAGGTTTCCCCAAATTTAATGCGATCATGGTCTATGAATCACAAGAGAAAAGGCGACCAGCTTGTCCCTAAGGGGGAACAAATCTAGCCGCCTTGGCTTTTCTGAAAGTAGTAACAAAACGGATGCTGTTACTACGGACTTATTATCATCAAAAACTGATCTTACCTTTTCTTATGCTATCAGTTCCTTTTCCTTCAGAATGGTTAGCATTTCAGGGCTCATTAGGATTTCAGCCAAGCCAGTGGTTCTAGACAGCTCATACTTGTAGAAGAACTTCATCGTATGGATATTGCTCTCGTAGAACTCGGCCGTATACTTGCCTTGTCCCGTTACTAATGCTTCTTTAGCAACAGTAGCCAATTTCAACCATTGCCAAGCAATTACGATAGTCCCCATGAACTCCATAAAAATAGTGGCATCGGCCAAGAACTCTTGGTATTTCCCTTTCATGGCATAAGCTAGCAGATGTCCTAGTACTTGTTGAGTAAGTTGCATCTTATCTCCAAGTGCTTTGGCATAAGGCTTCAGCTCATCATAGGTCATCGCTGCTTCAATGGCTTCCTGCATTTCAGCAACTAATAGCTGCAGTGCACGGCCATTATTCATCGTGACCTTTCTAGCCAGAAGATCTAGGGATTGGATACCCGTGGTACCTTCGTACAAAGAAAAGATGCGGATATCTCTGTAGTATTGTTGCAACACGAAGTCCGTGCAGAAGCCATAGCCGCCTAAAATCTGCAAACCATTATCAATGGACTTTCTCCCCTTTTCAGAAGGATAGGTTTTCGTAATTGGCGTCAGCAGCTCTAGTAGCAGGTGATACTTCTCCTGTTCTTCTCCCTCCGTCACCCGAGAAAGGTCGTGGTACAAGGCTGATTGTAGCGTGAGACTCAAGGCACCTTCATAAATCGCCTTTTGAGAAAGCAACATCCGGCGAACATCTGGGTGGTTGATGATCAATGTCTGCTCTGCATCTACGTTCTTCTTGCCATCATTTTCGATAATCCGGCCCTGTGGACGCTCATTGGCATATTGCAAGCTCGCATGGTAGGCAGCACTGGCAATAGCTACGGCACCACGACCGACACCTATTCGTGCCTCATTCATCATCTTGAACATATAGGTAAGTCCACGGTTTTCCTCCCCAACTAGCCAAGCCCGACAATCGTCCTGCTCGCCGAAAACCAAATGTGTAGTACAATACCCTTTCTGTCCCATTTTCTGGAAGTCTCCGGCCGTTTGCACGTCATTATCTTCCAAACCACTCGCTGTAATCCGGCGCTTTGGCACTACAAAAAGAGAGATCCCTTTGGTTCCTGATGGTGCCCCTTCTATACGAGCCAATAACAAGTGCACTACATTCTCACAGTATTCGTGGTCTCCTCCCGAAATAAAGATCTTCTGACCTTTAATTGTATAACTACCATCCTCCTGCGGATAGGCAGCGGTGGTAATGTCCGAGAGTGAACTACCAGCCTGTGGCTCTGTCAAGCACATGGTTCCACCCCACTTACCTTCAAACATTTTAGGCGTGTACGTGTCCTTTAGCTCTTGATTGCCATAGGCTAAAATCAAACCAGCAGCACCTGTTGTAAGTCCAATATATCCAGGCAGGTGGTTGTTGGCCGCTTCCATAATGTAGTTGGCCGCTTGAAAAGCCAATCCAGGAATTTGCATTCCTCCATTGTCATAGTCAAACACACCGCCGATCATACCTAACTCTCCTCCTTTTTCCATCATGGTTTTCACCTGAGGGTGCACAATGATCTTGCCATCCTCATAACGAGCTGGCTGCTCGTCCATTTCTCTGAAACAGCTGAAGAGCTCTTGGTCAGAAAAATCCTTGATAGAATCCAGAAAGATGTTAACTGATTCCTTATCAAAATCTTGGTAATGCTCGTACTCCAGCAATTCTTCTAGTTTTAGCACATCAAAGAGCTGAAAGCGGAGCGTGTCCATATTCATATACTTTTCCATAATCTTGTATTTCTTTTATAATTAGAACACGTTCTATTTTCCAGCTAATTTATAGAAAAAAAATTATTCTTCAAAAAACTAGAACATGTTCTAAATAAAAAGTAATATTAAGCCGTAAATTGTAGGGTATGAAGCGTAAGGTTCACGAAAAAGAAGTCAGGAAAAAGATCATCAAAACGGCGAGGCAGCTGTTTTTGGAACAAGGGTTTCACCAGACTACTATCCGGCAAATCACACAAAAGTCTGGAATCAGTACGGGTACCTTGTATCATTTTTACCAGGATAAGGAAGATATATTCTTCCATATCGCTGACGAAACCTTCCTAAAGGTGATTGAGAAATCCGAGGAGATGGTACCTGAGCACCGAATATTCCTACGCCTAGTCTGTGAAGTGGCAGTCCATATCCAGGCTTTTACCAGCGGTAAAAATATGGCTGAATTATATGCCATTGCCTATGGCTCGTATAGCATTTCGGAAGAGGTCATGCGCAAGCAGCATGCTCGAATTGCCAGCCTGTTAGAATTGCAAGGGAGGCAAACTGGAGCAGATGTGGAATTCATATCCCTGACCGTGAAAGGTTTTCTACACGCCTTGGCCTTGAAATCCATGAACGGAGAAGACTTAGATCCGCAAGTGATCATTCCGCAAGCGGCCCGCCTTATGCTGACCTTATTTAAGGTGGATGAACAAAAGCAAGTCGAGATCATCGAACGCTTGGAGGCCTTACCAATTTATGTGAATGTGATGTAGACAAGCCAGTTCAAGCTCATCCTAAATCTCAAATAGAATGCCTTTCTGGGCAAGAGAGTGGTATTTTTCTGGATCAAATTTGTACAAGAAGGCTCCTTTTTTTGAACCCAACTTATCCTTTTCATCCAATTTTTCAAGAATATTCATGCTGAGGATCTTCCGGCGAAAGTTTCGCTTATCCAATGGACGTTGGTAAATACACTCATAGAGAATTTGTAATTGTGGAATGGTGAATTTCTCCGGTAAGAGGGCAAAACCTAGCGGTTGATACTTGGCCTTGCGGCGAAGTTTCTGGATAGCGATATCCACCATTTTATTATGGTCTAGCACCAGGGATGGAATTTGGTCGTAATCAAACCATTTAGCGCCATGTCGCTCCACCAAATCTACATCATACTCTCCAATCCGAATCAGGGCAGAATAAGCAATGGAAAGCACTCTCGCCCCTGGATCACGCCCCGCTTCTCCAAAACAGCCTAGTTCTTCCATGTACACATTCTGCAGCCCTGTATATTCCTCTAGCACTCTCGCCGCGGCGTGGCTAGCATCTTCTTTCGCCCGCACAAAACTACCGATCAAAGACCACTCACCAGCCAGTGGATCCACCTTCCGTTCAAAGAGAAGAAGCTTAATTGTGTTGTCATCAAATCCAAAAATGATGCAATCCGTAGCCACTAGCAGTTTTTCCTGTCCATCATAAAAAGTATGGCTCATAGTCTTAATTGATAGAAAAAAGGTCCGAATAATTTCCTAATCTCCAAAATAAGTGTTTTTTTTACACTTATAAAAAGGATTCAAAGTTTACGTTTCATACATATCGATAGAAAAGGCAATTACTTCCCGTAATTGCTTTTTTTTAACGGCAGAAAATCTCCTAAAGCAAGTTCCTTATGCAAGCTTTACAATTCAATGAGGATCCCCACCATAGGCTGAACATACTAACTGGCGACTGGGTGCTAGTCTCTCCGCATCGGACCAAACGTCCATGGCAAGGGAAAATGGAGAAACCTGCCAGGGGAAAACGGGTAGAACATGACCCTAACTGTTATCTGTGTCCAGGAAACACTAGAGCTGGAAAAACGACCAATCCGAATTATAAAGATGTCTTCATTTTTACCAATGACTTTGCAGCCTTATTACCCCACACCTCTTCTGCTAGTTTCCAGGACGGGCTTTTGCAAGCGCGCGGAGAGCGAGGGATTTGCCGCGTCCTCTGCTTCTCCCCTAATCACTCCCTAACCTTACCAGAGATGGAGGTCACTGCGATTCGCAAGGTAGTCGATCTGTGGCAGGAACAGTATTTAGATCTAGGCAGCAAAGATTTCATTCAGCATGTTCAGATTTTTGAAAATAAAGGTGCCATCATGGGCTGTAGTAATCCGCATCCGCATGGTCAGATCTGGGCTCAGGCTTCCATTCCACAGGAAGTACAAAAGAAAGGCAATAAACAATTAGACTATTGGCAAGCACATGGTCGGAGCCTACTTGGAGACTATTTAGCGCAGGAATTGGTGGCGAATGAGCGAATCGTCTTGGAAAATGAGGATTTTGTTGGCCTAGTCCCGTTCTGGGCAGTATGGCCCTATGAATTGATGATTGTACCGAAAAGGCATATCCAACATATCGGTCAAATGACGGCTACCGAAAAAGCTAATTTTGCATCGCTACTAAAGGGACTCACCATTCGGATGGACAATCTTTTTGAAACCTCTTTCCCTTACTCTTCCGGCATGCACCAAAGCCCGACGGATGGTCAAGATCACCCAGAATGGCATTTCCATATGAGTTTTTACCCGCCTTTGTTGCGTTCCGCAACGGTCAAGAAATTTATGGTGGGCTACGAAATGTTCGCCACACCTCAGCGAGACATCACGGCGGAAATGGCAGCTGAGAAATTCCGGAGCTTATCTGATGTGCATTATACGAAAGCGGCAGTGGAGGCCTAAATGTAGGAGCAGGCGGTAAGAAAAAGGAAGGGATCATGAACTCAATCATGATCCCTTTTATGTTTCTTATGGAAATTTACGTCCGTAATCCTGAACACAGTACATGTTTAGCCTTCGAAGCCTTGCACACCATTGACCGTCGTGTACTTGAAGCTCAACTTCTGGTCAGGATAGATGTATTTGAAGGCAGACTGCACCATCAAAGTACCCTCGTGGAAACCACAAAGGATCAGCTTTAGCTTACCTGGATAGGTATTGATATCTCCAATCGCATAGATGCCTTCTACATTCGTGCTGTAATCTCGCGTATCCACCTCGATCGCATTCTTGTTGATATTCAATCCCCAATTGGCAATAGGCCCTAATTTTGGAGATAAACCGAACAATGGGATAAAGTGATCTGTCGGTTTTATAATCTGTCCTTCTTTTGAATGCTTGATAACAACATCAGTTAATTTACCATTGCCATTCAAACCTACTGCCTGCGAATCCGTCAACAGCGAAATTCGCCCCGACTCTGCTAGCTCCACTACCTTTTCCACTGAATCAGGTGCACCTCGGAAGGATTGTCTGCGGTGAATCAGCGTTACCTCCTCTGCTACATCTGCCAAGAAGATCGTCCAATCTAAAGCAGAATCTCCACCTCCTGCTACCACAACGCGCTTGTCGCGATAAACTTCCGGGTCTTTAATAATATACTCGACGCCCTTGTCTTCGAAGCGTGCCAAGTTATCAATAGGTGGTTTACGTGGTTCGAAGCAGCCTAGGCCGGCCGCAATACTGATCACCGGAGCTTTGATCTTTGTACCTCTATTGGTGGTCAAGATAAAGTCTCCATCTTCCGCCTTTTCAATTTCTTCGGCTCTCTCTCCCAAAGTAAAACCCGGTTTGAAGGGTTCTATTTGTTCCATTAAACGGTCAACCAATTCGCCCGCAAGAATGGAAGGATAACCCGGAATATCATAAATGGGTTTCTTAGGATAGATTTCAGAAAGCTGCCCTCCAGGTTGCGGTAAGGCATCCACTAAGTGGCATCTGAGTTTTACTAGGCCAGCCTCAAAAACAGTAAACAAACCCACAGGGCCAGCGCCAATAATCAATATATCCGTCTGGATCATTTTACTTAGATTTTCGTTGATCAAAACAATCCCAATTTTTCAAACCTGCGTTGATTAAAAAATGACTTTTGACAGTCTGTACTATGATCCTTGCCACTAGTCTCCACAAACTTGCAGGATTACGGAACTGCTTAATTGCTAAAAGATTACAAAATTATTGAATAAATGGTTGACTAAGCTCCTCAGATTGTCAAAATCCAAGCAGGGAGAATCGTCAATTATTGCTCTTTTTTCACGAAGTACGAAGGATGTAAGCCACATTCCTTCTGATTAGATCCTTTCCATCGTCCGTCTCTTCCATCTCCTTTCATAGTACAATGCGTACAGCCAATTGATCCAAAGCCTGCCTGCTGAAGTGGGTGCCTGGGCAGATCAAATAGATCCATGTAGTACAAGAACTCCCCTTCATTGATATCCACGATCGGATGAAACTTAATAATATCCCCCTGCTGTTCAAAAACATTCAGGTGGGATCTAAACTCCGTCTGATAAGACATTAATCCAGAAACCCAGACTTTGTGTTGTGCCTTAATGGGCTCCAAGGGGGCTACCTTATTAATGCTACAGCACATGCGACGGTGTTCTACCCACCACTCTTCCTCACGGGTCAAGAGGTTTTGTTCTATGTCAGGAAAAATATCAATCACCTTAAGATCAAATCGCTTCGTCAATTGCTTTTTGTAAGCGATGGTTTCCTTAAAATGATAGGTAGTGTCAAGAAAGTGGACTACCTGAGATGGTCTGAGGTGACTAAACCAGTGCAATAAGAAGACTGATTTAGTTCCAAAAGATGAAGTCAGCAAAACGTCCTCTTCAGCGAAATACTCATAGAGCTTTTCGATTCTTTCTTGAAAAGTCAAGGGCGCGAAGATTTCGTTCAATTCATTAATGCTCAAGGCTGGCAATTGACTGGCTTGCTGACTGGCGTTGTGATAGGTAGTCATTCTGATCTGTTGTTTTAATAGTTGTTTTATCTTGGTACCCCCAGTTAGTCTTGGTCCAGAGGCGCTCATTGATGTAGTAAATGAGGAATTTGATCACAAAATCAAGTACACCAATCTGGCCGGCAATCTCTAGACTTCCGGTGAAGGCATAAGCCAGGGTAAAGGTGGCGATGGTTGCGGAAGCGCGATAGGTGATCGCTTTGATCACACTTCTTTTCTTGCCTTCGCGTGTAGATTGTTTCGACATGATACCGGATTCATTTTTAGATTGAAACATAGATCTCCTAGGGCGACTCGATGTTAATTCGTACTCACCTTAATAATTTGATCTAGGATTTGGTTAACGGATTAGGTATTCTCCTCCTCTAATAGGGAAGCTGTAATTCTATTTAATTCCTTTACCTTATGGGCAAAATCTCCGCCTAAGCGATCTCTGATTTCCTTCAGGTTTTCCAATAAATCGGACGTATCCTCCGGAAGCACTTCTTCGAGCAATTGTCTAAAGCGTTTTGCGAAAGTAGGAGATTGACCATTAGTGGAAACGGCTACCTTCAAAAAGCCCTTTGTGACGATGGAACCCAGATAGAAGTCGCAAAGTGCTGGTGTGTCCGCCACATTCACCAATTTTTGGTGTTCTTTGGCCACTTTTTGCACCTGCTGGTTGAGTAGTTCAATGTTAGTAGCTGCGATAACCAAGTCCGGCCACTCTACATCGCTTTCTTCAAAAGGACGTCGGATGATTTCTACATCATGTTGTTCCTTGCTAGCCAAAAGTGCTTCGATCTCTGGAGAAACCCAGGGAGCAACCATGCGCACTTTTGCGCGAGGACTACTCTTTAGGATAAAGGATAATTTTTCGAATCCCACCTCTCCGGCTCCAACAATCAATAACTTGAGTTGATGAAGCTTGAGAAAAACGGGATAGAGTTCATTTCTTTCACTCATTTCAGGCAGATTTGCGTAAAGATCGGTGTTGTTCTTCCGGCAATAGCGCTGCTACTGCCAAGGAAGGATGCAAATGTACAACCTCTCCTACTACAATTATGCCTGGGCTGCTCAATTTGGCCTCTTTAACCAAATCAGCAATGGTACTAACGGTCCCAATGATACATTTCTCATTAGGCAGTGACCCATTTTGAATCACCATCACTGGCGTCTCCGCTTTTCCCGCCTCTGCAAAGAGGGTCATGATCTGACTGATCTTTCTCATTCCCATCAAGATGATGGCAGTAGCGCTAGATTTTGCTGCCACAGCTACATCTTCTGACAGGCTGCCATGTCGAGTAGTACCCGTCAATACCCAAAAGCTTTCATTCATTCCGCGGCGAGTCGGGGGCACCCCCTGCAACTCTGGTAAGGCAATGCAACTGGAGATACCAGGGACTACCGTTACGGGAATATCGAAACTATTCGCATAAGTCAATTCCTCATGTCCGCGGCCAAAAACAAAGGGATCTCCTCCCTTGAGTCGAACCACATGCCCGTAGTTATAAGCGTATTGCACCAGCAACAAATTAATCTCGGCTTGCTTGTGACTATGCTTACCCGCCCGTTTCCCCACGAAAATGCGGAGCGCCTCGGCAGGGGCTTCCTCCAGAATTTCCTCATTGACCAGGGCGTCATAAAGCACAACATCTGCCTGCCGCAATGCCTTCACCCCCTTCATAGTTATGAGATCTGGGTCTCCGGGTCCAGCCCCTACTAAAGTGATGCGTGCCTTTTTTGATTTTGACATCTAATTCTTCTTTTGATACCCAGTGGCAATAGCCAGTGTTGGCCATTCCTCTGATTTGGTTTATGCTTTGTAATAATGACCAATGACTAACTTATCCACCCCTCCTGCTACTTGTAGCTGCGCTTCTCGAATGGCAAATACCTGATCTAGGAAAGACTTTGCCTGTTTGTTATAGTTTTTTGCAAAGGCTTCTGTAGGTGGGTTCTGATTGATTTGCAATACCACTTCGTTGAAATCGCTATATAGACTAATGTCTCCGGTCTCCACAAAATGAGTCTGGAAATCCGAAATGATGCCACGATGTGTGTTGCACTTAACGTCCTTGCTTAATAATAGGGCTTTGGCTCCTACAACGAAGGTGAGATAAGATCCATAGATTGATCTCGCCCATTCATCGGCTTCCAGTTCATCCGCTCCTTGCTGCCATTTCTCTTTGGCATCCATGAGAATGGTACCCACCATATCCAAGGCAACACCGGCACACTCCCCTACCCCAATTTCCTGTAAGTAGGCGTGGTCCTGTCCCCAGTCAAATAGCTCATTTCCTTGCAAAGTCGTCACATCAGCCAAGTGCTTCAATAGATCGTAGAAATATCGGCGTCCTTGACGCACCACGTACTGATTGTAATACTCTCCGTCTTGGGCTTCATTTTCATAATCAGCCAGGATCGTTCTAAAGGCTTCCGTAATGCGTTTAGTGGGAAGCTTAATGATTTTCTGAGCGATGAACCCCTCTCCGCTCGCATCCACACCACCACCTAATACGATTTGCATGGCGGGAACGACCAGCTCCCCTTTCTTGATGGAACTCCCATGAAAACCGATTTGGGCAGCCATATGCTGGCCACAAGCATTCATACAACCACTAATCTTAATCTTAATATCACTCTCTTCAATCAAAACCGGATATTCTTCCTGTATCACCTCTTCCAGGTGCTTGGCTAAACCGGTACTATTGGTTACCCCTAAGGCACAAGTATCTGTACCTGGGCAGGCCGTGATGTCCGCAATGGAGTTGAAGCCTGGCTGCGCCAGATTCAGTTCGGTGAGTTGATTGAAAATGTAGGGTAAGACTTCTGGGCGCAAAAATTTAATCAACAAGCCCTGATTCACCGTCACTCGGATATCGTCAGCAGCGTAGGCTTTTACCAAACGGGCAAACTTTCGAGCACGTTCTGCATCAATATCACCCAATGGAAGGCGAATCTGGATGGCATAAAAGCCTTTCTGCTTTTGCTCCAGTACATTAGTACGGAGCCAAAGATCGTAGGCCGTCTGATCTACTGGTGTTTGAGTAGGTGCAGCCTGATAGGGAGCCGGCTCCGAAATAGCCACGGTTGTGGCATCAATCGCTACTTTATGATTGGACAATGCTGTTCTCTCTTGTTCCACCAAGGCCATAAAGGTTTCAAACCCTAACTTCTTGATCAGAAACTTCATCCGGGCCTTCATCCGCTTTTCTCGCTCTCCATAGCGATCAAACACACGAATCGTTGCCTCCATAAAAGGGATGATCTCATCTTCCGGCAAAAACTCATACGCATCATGCGCTACCATGGAGACCGCACCAAGTCCCCCACCAATTACAACCTTGAATCCGCGAATCTGCTCTCCATCAACATCCTTGACACGAGGAATAAAGCCAAAATCATGGAAGTAGGTAAAGGCAGAATCTTTATCGCTGGAGGAGAAAGCGGGTTTGATCTTTCGTCCCATGTCTTGGCAGATTGGATTGCGCAAGAAGTACTCGTACACTGCAAATACGTAGGGCGAAACATCGAATAATTCGTCTGGATCAATACCAGCATTGGCAGAAGCTGTCAGATTTCTCACCGTATTCCCGCAAGCTTCTCTGGCCGTAACACCAACTTGTGCCAGCTCCGTCCAAATTTTAGGGGAATCATCCAATTTAACGTAGTGCATTTGGATGTTTTGGCGGGTGGTCATATGGAGATTTCCTGTGGCGTACTTCTCAGATACATCCGCCAACCGAATTAACTGATCGGTAGTAAGTTTACCAAACGGGATTTTCGTTCTAAACATCTGAACACCCAATTGGCGCTGCCCATATACGCCTCTGGTAAGGCGGTAATGGCGAAAGCGCTCCTCATCCTCATGTCCCGTTTTAAAGGCTTGGATTCGCCGATCCAGCTCCAAGATATCTTTGCGAGCGGCGGTACTAACAGTCGAAAAATCAAATGACGAACTCATGTAAATCAGATTTTTAAGATCAAGCCACGAGGCAAAAAAAAATTGGCCCTTCCAGCGGATTTCCGGAAGGGCCAATTGATGTATTCTGAAGGTTTTCTATTATACCTGAATATTCAAATCCCATGCACGGAAATCCGCTTGCTCTGTCATACAACAGCAACAACAGCGGCAACAACAAGCCATCATAGATTCCATACAGTGATTTGAAGAAAATGCCATTTTAATAAGCTTTGCAGCACCTTTTTTGTGCCTGTAAAAACGAAAGCCCTTCCGGGTCTTTCCGGAAGGGCTTTCGTGTATGTTGAATTTTATTATTCGTATACACAAAGAATCACCAGTCCGGAGTATACTCCAGCTCCATACAACAGCAACAGCTTGTCATAATGTGGTGTTTCATAAAGTTTTTCTTCCGTTTGATGGCACAATAGTATTGACAATATCTGAATGATGCAAGCTATAAATATTAAAATTTTCATAATTTTTACATGAAAGAATTGCCATATGTTCATTCAAACAAACGATTATTTAATACTATTTAAATGAATTATTCTTTCCATCAATCCAACACAGACGACACAATTACAATCAAATACATATTTATTTATTTTTAATTCTAAAAAACAAGCAATAAAACCCTTCGTTTTGGCACTGCGAACCGACTACATTTTTGGAAATTTTAGAACACAAAAAAATGTCTCAATCACGACCACTACGGCTCCGCCTCAATTTTTGAAAAAACGAAGGTGTTTGATTGGTACTTCTCCAAAATAAATTCGAGCAAAGTAAATACCACTACTCAAACCTGCTACCGGAAATCTAAGATCAACTTCTCCTGCCTCCAGGGCTTGTTCCGCCAAACGCGTCCCCTGAAAATCGTACAACTCCACTCGAACCTGCTCCCCAAAGGTTTCAAAAAACTCCAAAGTGAGGTAGTCTTCCACTGGATTTGGAAATAGCATAGCAATGGTAGAGCCCGCAGCAAATAGCAATTGATGTACCTCCGAGTAACGCCTTCTGCCTTCCTCATCACTCAACATGATTCTAAAATAATTTCGCCCAGGCTTCGGAGCGCGATCTTGCCAAGCATAGCGTGGATTGCTTGCAGACGAGCTTTGCCCCAGGTGGTCTCTCACTGCCAAGGGGCGAAAATGAATCCCATCGGGAGAAAACTGGACTTCATAGCGGAGTGTATCTAGGGTTTCTGGCCGGTCCCAGCTGAGTTCAATGCTACGATCAGCTTCATTGAGTACTTGAGTCCGAAGCTGCAAGGGACTATTACATAGCAAGGGGTTGTTAATTACATTGAAGAAGAAAATTCGACTGGCTGAACAAGCATTCTCCTCCACCTCCAATTTACCTTGGAAGGAACCAAACGAACTAAAGGAAAGCACAGCAGAGTCTCCCATGATCATTGACTGGGTGGCAGAACCACCAAAGGTCCAATGAATTTCGGCCTGTGCCCCAGTTCCCAAAGCGGAAAAAACAACCTCTTCTTTTTCACAGATTCTAGCAGGTAAATCGACCAGCGCTACTGCTTCTGTCCCCACCTCGATTTTAACGATATTGGATTCTACATAGGTCGGGCATTTCTCCCGCCGAGCACATCGAACAAAATAAGTAGTTTCGTACAAGAGGCCCGGGTCATAAGTAGGCGAATCCGAGTCGGGAATGGCTTGCCAATATCCCCCTCCAATCGGACCATTTACCGTGCTCCGCATCCACAGGTATTCGGTTTCTCCACTTCCTCCTGTGGGAGATATAATATTTAAAATTGGTCCCGGATCATTGCCTGAACCACACAAATAATTCGTACTGGTACCAATTCGCCCTGGCTCCGTAAAGGGATCACATTCGCTGATGCAGCCAGCATCAATATTCAGCATTTGGGCACGGGGCGCAAGATGGATCGTATCACTTCTGAAAGTTTGCGGATCAATATCACTGTCCTTTTCATCGTTCATCCCTTCGTTGGGTAAAGTGAGTATAAAACCCATTGGCAGGCTGAATTCGAGTACATACGCTCCAGGTGGTACCTCAAAGAGATAAGCCCCCGTTTCATCTGTGATTGTACTAGTTGTAAAACCCAAGTGAGCCGAATCTACCCCAATGAGCTGTATCAAGACATCGGCAAAACCCGCTTCTGTTGAATCTTGGATGCCATTGCGATTTTCATCCAGCCACACAAAAGATCCCAAGGAAGCCAACCCCATTAGCGTATCTAGGCAGGCAGTGCTACATCCATTGGCATCGGTAATGGAGACTTCATAATTACCAAAATCGAGGCTATCGATGACGGCACTAGTATCTTCCGTATTCCATAGAATTTCGAAGGGGGCCCTACCTCCTTCGATGATCACGCCCAAGCTTCCATCTCCTCCGAAAGTTACCTCCTCTATGGTCTCAATACTGCAGCTGAGTTCAGGGCTAGACGGTAAGCTTACGGTATCTATTACCTGGCAGCTATTTTGGTCCGTAACCGTGAGGCCATAGTTGCCAGCCCCGATATCTCCCAGGCCGGCCTTAGTGTCTCC
>JAHQWA010000155.1 GCA_019634045.1 Saprospiraceae bacterium | reverse complement strand
CAGTTCTATCTCCTTTTCGGATCAAAATGGTAATGTGCCAAACTTTACCTTCCAACGATATAATGGAAGGTTTAATTTGGATTACGGTCTGACTGAAGCGATCGACCTTAGTTTTGATTTGAATTTACGGCGAGATGATCAAAGGCAACCGGGAGATTTAAATGCCATTACCAGGGCTGCCTATCGCTTACAACCTCTATTTGTAGCGATTAACGATGATGGGACTTGGGGGCCGGGCTTCACCGGAGGAAACCCGGTAGCTGCTGCGAATTCTTCCGCCCTAGATCAAACCCTGACGAACTATGTCAGAGCCGTGGTCAAGGCTACGATCAGACCTCTCCCTGGTCTTTCCCTTTCGGCTACCTATGCACCTCAGTTTCTGGATCGCGATATTGATGATTTCAATACTGGATTTACGTTCTACGAAAGCTCCGGCGCACCTCCGGAAAATAATAGTAACGGTAGTCTGTTTAAGACGACCTTCAGTTCCTTTACTCACAACTTCAATGCGCTAGCGAACTACAGCAAAAGTTTCGGAGACCATAGCATATCTATCCTTGGCGGATATGAGGTACTGAAATTTGAATCTGAAGTTTGGGGAGCTAGCCGCTTGAACTATATCATTCCAGAATACCGTCAATTGAACAATGGAGATGCCGATTCGCAACTCAATTCGGGCAGTTCAACTTTGAATGGCTTAGAATCGGTCTTTGGTCGAATCAATTACGTATTCCAAGACAAATACTTATTGGAAGCCAACATCCGGAGAGATGCCTCCTCTCGATTCGCCAAAGGATTTAGAACCGCCATTTTCCCGTCCTTCTCTGTAGGTTGGAGAGTCTCTGAAGAAACTTTCTTTCCAGAAAATGGAATCATTTCCAATCTAAAGTTGAGAGGTTCTTGGGGGCAATTGGGCAATCAGTTCATTTTTGATGGAAATGGTAATCCCGTTAATTTCGCTTATACCTCCTTATTTGGCCTAGGAAATGCCAACCCGATTATTGGCGGGATTCCGATCGTCGGGGGAGCACAAGCGGTGTTGGCCAACTCGGAATTACGCTGGGAAACAGGGGAGACAACCAATTTTGGGCTAGATGCCGGCTTTCTAAAAGGAAGACTAAATCTTACCGCAGAATACTATATCCGAAAAACCAAGGACATCTTACTAGGCGTAACAATTCCTACATCCGTAGGCTTTAATGCTCCGGTACAGAATGCCGGACAGGTAGATAATAAGGGATACGATCTGGCATTGGATTGGCAAGATCGGATTGGCGCATTTAGGTATGGAGTTAGCATCAACTATTCCGATTTCAGTAACGAAGTGGTTGACTTAGGGGGATTGGACCAATTGCCTCCTGGTAGCACGATCAATCGTCTGGGGCAAGAGATTAACTCCATCTTTGGTCTTAAGGTAGAAGGCTTGTATCAGGAGAGCGATTTCAATAGTGATGGTAGTTTGCTAGAAAGCCTCCCGGCCCCCGGTTTTGGAGCGGTACAAGCGGGAGATATCAGATACGTGGATCTAAATGAAGATGGTCTGATCACCAATGATGACCGAACGATAATCGGAAGTAGCATCACGAATCAGACCTGGGGGCTTGAATTATTCGGAGAGTATAAAGGTGTAGATCTATCCATTTCCTTCATTGGTGCTGGCGGAAGAGATGTCATGCTACAAGGTGATGCAGGATGGGCCTTCTTCAATGCCGGTAAGATCCAAGAATGGCAATCGGACTACTGGACACCAGAGAATACGGATGCCGCCTACCCGAGGTTACACCCAGCTAGTTCTCATCCCAATTGGAGAACCAACGAGACTTGGCTCCATGATGCCACCTACGTTCGACTTCGTAATGTAACGGTGGGCTATACTTTACCAACTAGCCTGATTAATCGGGTTAACATTGCTAAAGCGCGGGTATATGTATCAGGACAGAACTTATTCACCTGGGATCGCATGCCGGATGGCATAGACCCTCTAATTCCTGGCTTTTCTTCTGGCGCTTTTTACCCTGTAACGACCGTGTTGTTGGGAGGTGTTAATATCACTTTCTAGTCAGATCATTCAGGCAAATAGTGATAGCATTTTGATAGTACATCAAAAATAATTCAAAATGAAAAAATTAAAATACATCATAACCTTAAGCGTCTGCTTAATCCTTCTGAACGGCTGCGAGGATTCTGTTTTGAACTTAGAAGACCCTGGGGCTCCCACAGATGCTACTTTTTTCCAAACTGAATCACAATTGGAGGTAGCTCTAGCAGGAGTATATCAAAGTCTAAACTTTGTAAGAATCGTCCCTTTCACCCAACTATTGGACCACACTACTGATTATGCTTTCAATCGAGGAAATGTAGGAGGGACCGTGGCGGCGACCACCGGTGGGCTTACCTCGACAGAAGCTATCGTGAACGCATATTGGGATCGTTTCTATACGGGTGTGCAAAGAGCCAATAATTTGCTCACCAACATGAATAGAGCAGAGGCAGAAGCAGATCCTGCTCGATTCGCTGAAATCAGGGCTGAGGCGCTATTCTTACGTGCCATGTTTTACAGCTATCTAACCGAACTATTCGGTGATGTTCCGCTACGCACAGATGTGGCTACCTCCCTAGAAAATCTATCAATTCCGAAGACGTCGAAGTCCGAAATCGTGGCATTGATCATAGCTGATCTAGAGGAAGCAGCTAGCATTTTACCTGCCGCACAAACCAGTGGCAATCGAGGTCGGGCTTCCGCCAATGCCGCTAACGCTTTAATTGCCAGAATAGCGCTATACAATGGGGACTATGCCAAAGCAGAAAGCGCTGCCCTGAAAGTAATGAATGCTGCAGAGGCCCCAAGCCTATTCCCCGACTATGAGTCACTGTTTGGAACAGCGGCGACCGGCTCTTCCGAGATATTATTGGACCTAAGCTATATAGATGGCACACAAACCCACCAGTTACCGCAGCGCTTGGGTAGTAGATTTGGGGGTTGGTGCCAGTTGGTGCCAGCTCAGCAGTTAGTAGATAGTTATGAAACGATCAATGGTCTACCCATTGATGAAGATCCTAGCTACAACCCTGCTGCCCCTTATGAGAATAGGGACCCCAGGCTCAAAGCAACGATCGCCGTTCCAGGAGAGGTATGGACCGATCATATCATCCAACAGCATAGCGATAGTATTGCGACCTGGAGAGTTGAAAATGGCGTAAAAGTCGAACGAGTTTTCAATCCTAATTCTGCCAATCCTGGTGGACGCAAGATCGTGGATCCGTATGATGGGACAGAATATACGGCTGGTGGGGCTAACCGCTTCACTTCATTTACGGGTTACTTCTGGAAAAAGTTTGCCGATACCCCTGCCCTCATTGAGGGTGGAGGAGCACAGCGCCGATCTGAGCAGCCCGTGTGGTTGATTCGCTATGCCGAGGTGCTATTGACCTATGCAGAAGCCAAGATTGAAGCGGGGACTATTGATGACTCGGTGGTAGATGCCATCAATCAAGTGCGGGAACGGGCCTATACTGGCAGTGGCATCCCTTATCCGGCGGTTAAACTGGGAAGCCAAGCAGAGTTACGAAGGATTCTGAGGCGAGAGCGAAAGGTAGAATTTGCGGGGGAGGGACTACGTCTTTTCGATATCAGAAGGTGGGGAATAGCCGAAAAAGTCATGAACACCGTGTTACTCGGTGGTCCAGCGAATGGCTTTAGCAAGATCGGGGGTGATTTAGGTTTTGTTCCTAGTATTGATGAGGATGGCTTCATCACCTACGAGGGAGCTCCGACCGAGCCCCGAAAGGAATTAGGTGATTTGAATTACCGGGAGCTGGAGGTGCGCGTCTTTGATGCTAAGCACTATCTGTGGCCAATTCCCCAAGCTGAAATTGATGCAACTGCTGGCCAGGTGGCTCAAAACCCAGGATATTAGGTCTTTGATCTACTAATAGAAGTTAATGACTTATATTAAATTTTATTAACCACCTATCTGGGCGTTTGGGGTAAGCAAGCTTGTTTATCCCAAACCCCTTTTTTAGAAATTGAAGAGAATCATTCACATAGCATCTATTTTTTTTCCAGTTACCCCGGTCTTGTACCTGGGCTACTTGCTATTCTTTGCTGCTTGTCAACTAATCTACACTCCACTAGAGCAATCCGAGTCCTCAATAAATATATTGTTGATCATGGCTGATGATATGGGGTTTTCAGATCTTGGTTGTTATGGGAGTGAAATTTCTACTCCACACTTGGACAAGTTAGCCAAAAATGGAATGCAATTCACTCAATTTTACAATACAGGAAGGTGTTGTCCTTCAAGAGCATCTTTAATGACTGGCATATATCCTCATCAACTTGGGATGGGTTGGATGAATGCCAAAGATTTAGGTCGTGCGGGCTATACTGGAAGATTGAGCGATCAGGCCTTTACCATGGCGGAGAGCTTGCGACGGGCAGGATATACAACCTATATGGTGGGAAAATGGCATCTAACACCTACTGATGCAGTGGTAGCTGGGGAGATGGATGGTAGTTGGCCCGTCCAGCGGGGCTTTGAGGAGTATTACGGTACCCTGGAAGGAGCCAAGGACTACTTTGAACCCTCCTTTTTATACCGAAATCAAAAGCTTGCACAAACGGGAGAAAACTACTTTTACACCCAAGCTATCAGCGACTCAGCCGCTACCTTTATCAGAAGGCATGCAAAAAAAACTCCTTTCTTCCTATATGCTGCTTACTATGCTCCCCATTTCCCATTACATGCCCCAGATTCTACCATAGCTAAATACAGAGGACAATATTTAAAAGGCTGGAAAACCATTCGTCAAGAAAGGTTTGAGAAGCAAAAAAAAATTGGTCTTATCAGGGAAAACACCCAAATGTCTAAAGCAGAGCTAGACCTCTTAGATTGGGACAAACTAAGTGTTGTACAAAAAGACGAAATGGACCTGCGTATGGCCATCTACGCAGCGCAAATTGAGGAACTCGATTCAGGTGTAGGAAAGTTGCTAGATGCGCTGGAAAAAAGTGGTCAATCCGATAATACGCTTATCGTATTCCTTTCGGACAATGGAGCGGTGGGAGGCTCGATCTTTGGCAAAGGAGAAAGAAAAAACCTTAATCGTTCGGGGCCTTATACCTCTTATGGCAAAGGTTGGGGGCATGTCTCAAATACTCCCTATCGGAAATACAAATCCTTTAACCATGAGGGAGGGATTATTGCCCCTTTGATTGTGTATAGTCAAGACTGGGTGAAGGCTGGGAGCATCAATCGACAGCCTGTTCATATCATTGACTTGATGCCAACTTTCTTGGATTTGGCTAAGGCCACGGTGCCTAGTCAAAGGAACGGCGCTACAGCATTAGAGGTGGAAGGGCAAAGTTTGCTACCTACCTTAATAGATCCTCTGAGCACCTTAGAGGAACGTCCCTTGTTATGGGAACACGAAGGGCGACGAGCTATCCGGCAGCAAAATTGGAAATTGGTTTCAGCCGGCATAGATCAGGCCTGGGAATTGTATGATCTATCACAAGATCCGACGGAACGAAGAGATCTATCTGCACAGTACCCTGAAAAAACAGAAGAACTAGAGAAAATATGGATTTCCTGGGCGGAGCAACATCAGGTTTTACCTTTAGATGGTAGAGACTGGGGGCAACGCTTGAAATAAATCACTCTTCTATGAAATGGCAATTATTCATTTGTTGTTTTCTATTTTCCTTATCGGCCTTTGGTCAATTGCAAAAGGTAAGCTTGAATGGGATTTGGCAATTCAAAACGGACCCATATGAGGAAGGCTTAACCGCCAAGTGGCAAGCTACCAATTATCCCGCGCTCGACTGGGATGAATTGACCGTTCCAGGCAACTGGGATCTCAAGAATGAATATGCGGACTATGCAGGAACTGCTTGGTATAGGAAGCAATTTGAAGCACCTACTAACTGGCTTGGTAAAGCTATCCGACTGCATTTTGAATCGGTTTACAACGATGTAGAGGTTTGGCTCAATGGAGAAAAGTTGGGAGAAAATCATGTAGGCTTCCTACCCTTTCATTTTGACATTGCAGAAAAAGTCAGGATGGGAGCCTCCAATACCTTGGTCTTACGAGTCAATAATGTATTCAAACGCGGAGCAATTTGGAATTGGGGTGGAATCCGACGGCCAGTGTGGTTGGAAGTAACAGCACCGATCCGCATAGATCACCAACATATTACGGCGGTACCCCATCTGCAAGACGGAACGGCCACGATCACTGCTGCCTTTCAACTTAACAACTTGGGGGTCCCCACCGAGGCGATAGAATTCGAATGGATTATCTCTAAAAAGGGCAAAGAATATTGGCGGTCCAATCGTACTAAAGCCTCTCTTAAAGGGTTTCAGAAAATCACCCAAAAACTTACAACCCAACTCCCAGCAGCGCAGGTAGATCTTTGGCATTTTAACACGCCCCATTTATACCGTAGTGAGTTGGTTGTATATCGTCGTGGCAAAGAAATTCATCGGCTCAATGACCGTTTTGGCATCCGAAAAATTGAAGTCGACGGCTATCAGCTGAAGTTGAATGGAGAAAGCATCCGACCAGTAGGGTTCAACATAGTGGCGGAAGATCGCACAAGTGGAAATACCTTACCGCTCTGGCGGATCAAGGAAGATGTGGATATGATGAAGGCCTTGGGAGTCAACATGGCACGCCTCAACCATCTGCCGCTGCCAAAGGAATATCTAGATTATTTAGATGAAGCTGGGATCATGGTTTTTGAAGAGGTTTCCCTTTGGGGGAAGGATAGAATGGTCGACCCAGACCATCCTTTACCCAAATATTGGCTGGAAAAAATGATTGAAACTAAGTTCAATCATCCCTCAGTCATCGGCTGGAGTGTAGGAAATGAAATCGGATTTGTAGACCGAAACCCCAAAGTGATGGCCTACGTCAAAGGAGCCATCCAGAAAGCAAAGACCTTGGATCCCAATCGCCTGGCCATCTACGTCAGCCATTCCGTAGATAGACAGCAGCCAGATCCGGCCGAGTTTTCCGACCTAATCATGCTCAACACCTACGGCAATTGGGGGAAACGGGCGGAAGGCGCCAATCGCAACGAACCCAACAAACCGATTTTTATGTCTGAATTCGGTAAAGAACTAACCCACGAAGATCCCAATCTAGCTTATATCGATATCAAAGGCATGCTAGCACAAATGCGTGATACAGAATACCTGATCGGAGTATCTCATTGGACCTTTAATGATTACCGAAGCTTCTGGAAGGCCTCTCCGACCTGGACCACTCCCCCATCTCAAAATCGGGGCTGGGGTGTTGTCAATATTTTTAGACAGAAGAAAAGGGCCTACTACGATTTCCGTAAGCAATACGCACCGGTTCGATCTCTTGAGGCAGACTATAAGAATAATGCAATAAGCATCAAAGTCGAAGCTCGATCCAAACAGGATATCCCAGCTTATACACTTAGGTCTTATCAGCTAGCTTGGACCTTACACGATGAGCAACAACAAGTAATCCAGGGAGGCATGGAAGAACTTCCCAGCTTACAGCCTGGCAGCGCGGACTGGCAGAAAACCATCCAAAATGTGACAGCCAAAAATGTAGGCTCTCTGAAAGTTGCCTTGCTAGACCCTCAGGCATATTCCGTCCTGGATACCACGATATATTTTGGTGTTCCAAAGTCCCCGGTCATCAAATCTGTCCACACGGCCAGCAACAAGATTCGAATAACATTTGACAAGATTCCACAGGCTAAGTACTACAAAGCCCGGTATGGAGAAAAGGGGCTAGATAAGGAAACGACTTTGACCATCAACAGTTTTATAGAAATCCCTGGTTTGGCGTACGCTAAGGACTATCAAGTCGCCTTGGTAGCGGTCAATGACAAAGGGGAAAGCGCTCCCTCTCCTACCCAAAGTGTTCGGACGGATGAAGATGAACTCCCTCCGATCATTTGGACTACCGTGCCAGGGGATAAGGCCTTTTTTGTAGGGTATTCCGTGGGGGATACCGATTACCTATATGAATTGGAGTATGGCACGAATCCTGGCAATTACACCAAGAAACTAAGCTTCAATAATGTTGGTGTACTACAAGTGCCGCACTTGCAAAATGGCGAAACCTATTATTACCGCTTCCGAAGACGCATGCAGTGGGGCTTTGCTAGCGAATGGTCACATGAAATGGCAGTGCAACCTGACGGAGGAATGACACCTAAGGTACCGATCGCTTACGGATTTGTCTGTCAGAACAATAAAGCACTACTCCATTTTCAACCGGTCAAGAAAGCAACGGGCTATGAGGTGAGGATGCGGCATAAAGATACTGGGCAGGAGAATTTGGCGGTCATTCATTCGGCGCAATCTCCCTACGCCATCGTGGAAACGCCCCAAAATATAGAACAGTATGATTTATCTATTCGAAGTCTAAACAAGTTCGGAAGCTCGGACTGGGTACAGATGAAATCACCCAATTGAATCAATGTAATCCAAGGAGATGAAACGAAGCTTTAATAATATTCGGCTAATTGCCCCTCTACTACTGCTATGGGCCTGCGGCTCATCAGATCAAGCCACTTCCGAGGCGGCCCCACCACCCAATATCCTCTGGATCATTGCCGAGGACCTATCGCCTGACTTAGGTTGCTATGGCCATACAGGCGTCTTGACTCCCAATTTAGATCAGTTGGCAGCTAGGGGAGTTCGCTTTGACAAAGCATTTACTACCGCTCCCGTGTGTGCACCTAGCCGTACGGCCCTAGCCGTCGGAACCTATCAAACCGCTATCGACGCCCATCACATGCGCTACCCGGATGAGCTAAAAAATAGCCTTCCTGATGGAATCCTGCCCATCAATGAAGTTTTTAGACAGAGTGGCTATACTACGGCGATCATCAAGGACGCGCCCGGACGTGGAAAAACCGATTGGTCCTTTGACTCACCACATGCCAACTATGATGTGCAGCATTGGAAGGATTTATCAAGCGATCAGCCTTTCTTTGCCGTTGTCAATTTGCGATTGACGCATCGTCCATTTGAACGCGACACCATTCATCCAGTTGATCCAAACAAAGTAAGTATTCCCCCCTATTATCCTGATCATAAAGTGACACGAAAAGACTTTGCTGAATATCTAGAAACAGTCCAATTGATGGATGGATTAGTAGGCCAGGTGTTGGATAGTTTAGATCAAAGAGGATTTAGCGACAACACCATCGTAGCCTTCCTAGGAGACCATGGTCGGCCGATGTCACGTGGCAAAAACAACTTGTATGATTCGGGTATGCAAATTCCTTTATTAATGGCTGCTCCCGCCAAGTCATCTTGGGCTAGCGAATTACAAAAAGGTAGCTCTAATAAACAACTGGTTAGTGCCATTGATCTCTGTGCGACTTCACTAGCCTTTGCAGAAATTGCGAAACCCCAATGGATGCAGGGCCGAGTTTTGTTTGGAAAAAACAAGGAAGCGGCGAGAAGTGAGGTGTATTGTGCTCTAGATCGCATCGGAGAATCTAACTTCAAAAGCCGAGCAGTACGCACACAGAAATGGAAATATATTAAGAACTACAACAGAACGTATTCCATCAATGAGATGGCAACGGCCTACCGGAAGGCGATGCATCCGATTTATCACCTGTTGAATATTTACGATGAAAAAGGGCTCCTTACACCTGAGCAAAAAGCCTTAGTCATCCCCATGCCGGAAGAAGAACTATATGATTTGGAGCAAGATCCATTCGAAACCCAAAACCTAGCTACGGAGGCCGCATATACGGAGCAATTAAACGAACTACAGCATAAACTACAAGATTGGCAAACTAGAGTCAAGGATTATGGGATGGAAGAGGATAGCGAAGCCTTAAAGGAGGCCTTTATACAATACGGCATTAAATCGAAGAACACTTACCAAGAAAAAATTGAAGCCATGAAAGCCGTGGTCACACTCGCCACGAAGGATTAGCCTCGAGATTTGATCGATATGAAAGCGAAATACCTCTTGATATTACTCCTTATGCTCAGCTGTAGCGCAGAAGAGCATGAACCTACTACGGCTGCTACTAGTAAGGATAAAAGCCCCGCTCTATTTCAATTAGTAGATGCCGCACACACCGGGATTTCCTTCAATAATCGCCTGACGGAAACCGGTCAGATGAATGCGCTGAACTATGACTATATGTACAACGGTGCTGGGGTGTCAATCGGCGACTTCAATCAAGATGGCCTTCCCGATATCTATTTCGTTGCGAACCAACTACCCAACAAATTATACCTGAATAAGGGCGGGCTGAAGTTTGAGGATATTTCCCAGGTATCCGGCACAGCTGGCCAGCAGGGGTTTTCCACAGGTACAACTGTCGTAGATATCAACACGGATGGCTTACTTGATATTTACGTCTGTCGGTCAGGATCGTTTGCAGATGCAAATAGTAGGAGAAATGAACTATTCATTAATCAAGGGAATAATGGTAAGGGTGTTCCTGTTTTTGAGGAAAAGGCAAAAGACTACAACTTAGATCTCCCTTACTACTCTACACAAGCTTCCTTTTTTGACTATGACCGAGACGGTGACTTGGACTTGTTTTTGATCAATCACAATATCAATTCACAGGTGCATTATGACTTGAAAAAATACCGCCAGTTGAAGTCTGTCGAAACCGGCGATCGACTTTTCCGAAATGAAGGCAATACCTTCATCGATGTTTCT
>JAHQWA010000154.1 GCA_019634045.1 Saprospiraceae bacterium | reverse complement strand
GATACATCAATAGCCGTATCTGTCATGGCCAAGTCCAGCCTTTGTACCCGTCGATCGTCCTCCTCTGTACCCTCCTGAGCTGTAGCACCTCGATCCAACATAAGATCTAGGAAGTTTCTATTGTAGGCAAAGGCCAATCCAGTGAGGGGTGGAACAAAACTCTCCAACAAAGCGGGCGTGGCAGAGCTGCCGGGAGGAGCCGCTGTAACGACAAAGGCATCGACGGTATCGGCCCCTGCAGGCATAAGCTGTAGATCCACGGACCAATCCAGCGGTTCAGGTCGGGTATTTGGATTATCGAAGCGAGAATCATTCAAGCCTTCCACCAAAGTTTTAGCAATAGGAATTCTCGTAGTACTGAGTATATCACTAATATCTCCGGTCGAAAACAGCTCATCTAAATCATCCGCTGTAATAGGAGCGGATGGAGAACCATCTACTCCGTCATATTGCAAGCCAACCTCTGGGAAACCGTCCTCATCAGGGAGCAGTACTAAGGAAATTTTCACCGCGGTATCTAAATCAAAAACGATGGGTGGACTATTCGGAAGAGCAGCGGGGCGAACTTCGATTCTCCCCCTTAGCAAAAGGCGAGTATAGGGTGGAACATTGGCGGGTTTTGCCATTTCGAAAACCGGAGGGTCCAAAAGTATCTTTACCTCCACATCAACGTTGGCAATTTCCCTTTGCAGCACTATTTCCTGCGGGATTCTATCAATCCGTCGAAGTTCAATCAGAAAGTCATTCAGCACAGCAATGCTAATGCTGACTCCGGCGTCAGCGGCACCTAGTTGAATATTCATAGTAGTTTACTTGAGTTTTTTGGGTAATTACACGGCAAACCTTACCGACTTACCTACGTTTATTAATACGCAAAACGACTCAAGCGTTACTATATACTTATATCTCCATACATCTGATCAACCTTCTATATATTAGAATCCAGCATAACCCACCACTTCCCCCGTCGATCTTTCTGCCAAACAAAAATGTATTTCCCTCCGTAGCTTCCACTACACTGGCCAATTTCAAAAGCTATACTATTGTTTACCAGTTCAACAATGATTGGACTTAACTGTAGGGAATATTCCGCTCGATTCATGTACTGATAATCCGCGGCAATTGCTTCATGCCCTATGATCAGGGGTTTGTGGTTGTAGTAAAGAGCATGAGGAGTGTAAAGACTAGTGACCAGCTTCTCTGCATTATGGGCATTGCACAACTGTATCCACTCTGCTCTTCTTTGATCAAAGGCTTCTATAACAGTAGAATCCACAACAGCAGCCTTCGTAATGAATTCCATCTCTCTTCGTAAAGTGTCTCCTTCTTGTTTTAAAATAAGTAGATGCTTAAATTCTTCCCCTTGTGCGGTAGTGAAGCTACCAATCTCATAATGTAATCCCTGTTCTTCGCGTGCAACAATCCGCTGCTTTGTCTTCAGAGAAGTGAGATTTCGATACAGGGCTCGATGGCGCTGAATCTGCTCCTCCATTTGAAATCCTAGCGATCCAGAAGGTCCTAAGAAAACCGGTTTTCCCACATAAACTTCCGAAAAATCATCAATGGTGCCTGAGATCAAATTAGCCCAAGCGGATAGACTAGGATCTTCCGTTAAGCTTTGGGGAGTGCTTGAGGTTGCCGTTGCCTGCGAAGGAGCGCTTTCTTGGGTACCGTTGTTGCAAGCAGCACTTAGTACGACAAGAAGACTTAGACTTAAAAGGTATGGTAATGATCGGTTACTACAATTATCCATGTGCTTTGCTATTAGATGTATGGCAAAGCTAAGGAAAGTCCGGATCTAACAAACCCATTAAGTTCAGCGAAGATTGGGTAAGCGCTACTAGATCAACCCCTGTTTTTCCAACCATTGCTTCATAGTCTCATAGTAACCCGGACAGGCTTGCCATTGGTATTTGCTCAAATCCTCCTTGAATCCGCAGCTATCGCATTTCTGAATATTGTGATTGCATTGCGGTAAGGTTTTGATCTCCATTTGATCTGCGGACTGTTGCCCTAGATGTTGTTCATAATAAGTCTTCGTTCTTTTCCAATCCACCTGGCTATCATTTTCTCCAAAGATGGCTAAAACAGGACAAGAAATCCGACTAAGGGTTTTATCAAAATCTAGCAGATACACCCAAAGTCCACTCGAGCCATCAAAAAATCCTTTCTTCGTAAACCTTTCCTGATCGTGATAATATTCCTTCTCCCTTTCTGCTTTAGGCTTGGTAGGTTCCTTCCCATAACCGAACAAAGCCCGACATAGGCTATCCTGGTCTAAAGGTCTGGTAGCCGCTTCAGCTGCTTCGTAGGTGCCTCCAGTATAGAATACCCGCTGTCCTTCCGCCCAAGCATCATATAAGCTTTGAGCTTCTTTTTCCGTTTTCCCATGTATGATCAAATTGGATTTTAGCATATAACCAAAGGTTTCCTTATCATCTGTTCCGCTCACAGAAATCCAAAAGTCGATAGGGTGTTGATCGATAATCAAAGGACATATCCAGCCCGCTCGGCTGACGCCCCACAAGCCAATTTTCAAGGATTCGTACTCCGGTTGCTTTTGTAGTTTTTTGATTGCGATCAAAGCCTCTTCGGCGGAACTCTGGACAGGCTGGTTGATGTCAAAGTCGCCTTCACTGCCTCCACAGCCCATTTTATCCCAGAACACAACCGCTAATCCAAAATCGACCAATTGATTACGCAAGCTAGCATACCAATTGCCCTCTACATAATTCGTTGGACCATAGCCTGGAATTAGAACTACGATAGCCTTGGCCGGGCTATCTTTAGGTTTTTCAATTAGCCCCCTAAGCGTATTCTCTTCAAACTGAAATTCAAAATGCTCCGCTACCTTCTGTGCATTGGTAAACTTGGCTACTATCGCAAAGGAAAGCAATAGAAAAATGCGCTTTGTATTCATTTCTGCTCGTAGTTTTGGTTCTTCGACAATTCTCCTGTTTCGAGACATTCAAAAATAAAATTCAACACTTCCTTCGGGCGCTTATTCACCTCATTTTATGATTGTCCACGAGATTTGTCGAAGAAGGGTAGTTTTTTAACTGATGTGGACTCTTCCACGATTAAGTTTCTCTTAAAGATGCAGCTTATCGCAAAAGGTTGTTCAGCGCATGAACTTTGACCCAATTGGGCAAAATGTGGTCAATATAGGTGAATTCCTACCCCGTGCGTAAGTCTTAGTATATCTACTTTTGAATGGGTAGAGATTCATGGGCAACTCCACCTTGAAGGCCAAGGATAAAAAACAGCAGCATCCATACGGTTATCCAAAGGCAGGACTTAAACTTATTGAAATCTACCCGTAGGAGGATATCCTTTAAGATTTCAAGACGCGGGAGGGTGTCCACAAGGTTTTGCGCGGTACACATTTCAAATGTACAAATTGCTTTTTTACAAGCATTTAATCAACTTTAATTAAAGCTTCACTTGATGTCCAAAGTAGTTTCGGCACAACTGTCACCTATACGGATTACCTCAAAGGTTTCTCGGCAGGTTTTACTCTTTATTGGTTGTCTATGCTTTGCAGCCTGTGGTGACCAGGCGGGGCAGACAGATCAGGCTCCAAATCTGGTCTTGATCTTGGCCGACGATCTAGGTTATGCAGACGTCGGCTTTAACGGTTGTGAAGATATTCCCACTCCAAATATTGATCGGATAGCAAAAGAAGGAGTCATTTTTAGCAATGGTTATGTTACTTGGGCTGCTTGCGGTCCGAGCCGGGCAGGAATGATCACGGGTAGATACCAGGATCGCTTTGGGTTTTCTCGAAATCCTCTTTTTGCACCAAATGATCCCAACATGGGCCTCCCTTTGAGTGAGCAAACTCTAGCAGAGGCATTGCAATCCGCTCATTATAAATCCGTCGCCATTGGAAAGTGGCATTTAGGAGCACACCCTACTCAACGGCCGTTGGAACGAGGATTCACTGACTTTTTTGGTTTTCTGACCGGAGGCCATCGATATTTTCCGGAGGATTGGACGCTAGCTGATGAATATGAAGTCGCCTCGCAATATCAGGCCTACCGAACCAAATTATTACGCAATGAAAATCGGATTGAGGAGGAGGAGTATCTAACGGATGCCCTTTCGAGAGAAGCAGCTCAGTACATTGACAAGTATCAGGAAGATCCTTTTTTCATCTATCTAGCCTATAATGCTCCTCATGCCCCCTTGCAGGCTTCGAGTAAATACCTTGAACGATTTGAACATATTGAAAACCGGAAGCGAAAAATTTATGCTGCCATGGTCAGCTCAATTGATGATGGTGTAGGCCGAGTCTTGGATCAATTGGATAGTTTGGGGCTATCGGATAACACTTTAGTCGTGTTCCTATCCGACAATGGTGGGCCTGAACGAGTGAATGCTTCTGATAACGGGCCATTGAGGGGACAAAAAGGTGATCTTTTCGAAGGCGGAATCCGAGTCCCTTTTGCCATGCGCTGGACCGGGAAGATTTCTGCGGGCACGCAATATGATCAGCCCATTAGTGCCTTGGATATTTTTGCGACCATCGTCGCTCAAAATAGTGGCCAGGTCAAATTGAAGCACTCGATTGATGGAGTAAATCTTCTCCCCTATCTGTCTGGGGAAAAGACAGGAGTACCGCATGATCAGCTCTTTTGGAGAAGGCATGATCAAGGAAAACTTGCCATGAGGCAAGGCGACCTTAAGTTCCAAACGAGGGACACAAGCTCTTTCCTCTTCAACTTGAAAAATGATCTAGGAGAGGAGACTGATTTGGTAGGTCAGGAACCAGAAAAAGCGCAAGAACTACGCTTAGCACAAGAACAGTGGAATAGTCAGATGATGGATCCGGTATTTATGGGACTAGCCTTCGATTCCATTTACAATGTCCTGCATCCCGATCGCTTTACACGTCCCGAAAGTCAATAAACTGACTGAGGTAGATTATGGCCAACCCTAAATTCCAATAGCTATCACACAACTTTTTTAATCCACTTTGAAAATACCTGCGATGACCACTATTTATAATTCTGCTAGGTTCATCATTATATTGATACTCGGGCTATTCTCCCTTGCTATGCAAGGCCAAACCTTCCTTACTTTCGAAGCGGAAGAAGGCACCTTACTCGGCAATGCTACTGTGGTCAATTGCAGCAATGCCTCCAATAATAAGATGGTCAATGGGATCAACACCGGAGGTACATCCAACGCAATTCGGCTAGATGGTATTCAAATTCCCGAAGCAGGGACTTACTTCATTACCCTTAGCTATATTGCTGTCAATGATCCCAGTATCCAGTATCAGGTCAATGGGAATGCCACTCAGTCAGTGGAAGCTACCGCCTCTGGTTTATGGTGTTATCAAGGGGGAGGACCGGCCGACGTAACATTTGAAGAGGAGCTTCAGGAAGGAGATAATACCTTCTTATTCTTTAATTCACCCATCATCGATAAAGTCACTATTTCTTCTGCCCTTAACCGCCAAGCGGCCACTTTCTATCTCAGTAGCTCGGACGGTGAAGACAATAATGATGGGCTCAGTCCAGATAGCCCTTGGAAAAGTTTTTCTAAGATAAATGCGCTAAACTTGATTCCTGGCGACAGCATTCTGCTAAAGCGTGGAGATACATTCGTAGGACAGTTAGCGCTGCGCAATGAAAGTGGTACGATCGACCAACCGATTGTAATCACTACTTATGGCACGGGAGAGCGCCCAGTTCTTGATGGGGACGGCTATCTGTCATCCTTATATATTCAGAATAGTGGCTATCTACATCTCTCCGGTTTAGAACTTAAAAATGACGGAGGTCCTGCTCGAGATGGCGAACCTACGAATTTGCGATACGGACTATACCTGAATAACACCTTGACAGATGGTACCATCTTTGAACATTTCAGGATTGATGATGTCGTTTTTCGAAATATCTATCCGACGGAGGACATCACAGATGACGATCAGACTGGGGTGCATGCCTATGGGCTCAACACTAGCGGATCATGGGGAGACGAGCTGAACCCGAGCCGTTTCACGGATATGGTGGTTGAAAATTGCTTGTTCACCAGGACGGGACGACATGCGCTCAGAATTTTGGCTACCGATAATCTACGCATACGCAATAACCTTTTTGAGCACGTAGGAGGAGCAGGCATGGTGATCGGAGCCAATAGTTCTAACATTCTGGTAGAAGGCAATACAACCAACTATACCGGCTCCAATCTAGACCCACGCATGGCTGCCCGAGGTAGTGGAATCTGGTGTTTTCGGACCAAAAACCTGGTGGTACAGAACAACCGATTTATGCATGCACGCGGCATCAAGGATTCCTTTGGTATGCATATCGACATTGGAAATCAAAATGTGGTTTATCAATACAATTATAGCGAAGACAACGAAGGGGGATTTGTGGAGGTACTCGGCGACAATAGAAATGTCGGTTATCGATATAACATTAGTGTGGGAGATGGTTGGCGATCCAGAGGAACGCAATTGGGGCGAATATTCTGGGTGGGTGGATGGTCCGGGACGGTAAATGCGCCGCTAGCTTCGGATAGTGTGTTCATCTACAATAACTCTGTCTACGTACCTGAAGATATCCAACCTAGGATCTGGATTGAAGCGGTCACTCAAAACACACGCATTTACAACAATATCGTATATGCGCCCAATGGTCTAGGGCAGATTTTCATCAAGAATGATCCCAGCTACAACGACTTTGATCACAACCTCTGGTTTGGGGATATTGAAACCATCGATGATGAGGGAGAAGCCTACCAGGGAGCAGGTGCCACTACTTTTGACCCTCTATTTATGGTAAACCCAGTCCAATTACCGGAGGATTTCACCTTGCCAGCCAGTAGCCCAGCGATCGGCCAGGGAAAACTGATTTATAAGCCGAATCAACCTGATCTCTATTTTGAAAGTCATGGCGGGCAAGATTATTTCGGAAATGCAGTCTCTCCCACAGATCAGCCCAATATCGGGGCCTATGGAGGCATGGGAATCGTTTCAAATACGGAAGGGGCGGTAGAGGATCGATTTCACATTTACCCCACTATTCTATCCGCTGGACAAGGGATCGTCATTGAGCCAAAGACAAACACAAAGGCTCCCTTGAAAGAAGTGCTGTTAATCAATTCGGTAGGAACAATCATTTCACGGCTAGCTGCTGCCAAGTATCAAAAAGTAGAACTTCAGACCACCGATATAGCGGCTGGAATGTACTTTGTTTACCTAATCGGAAAAGACTGGAGAAGATGTAGAAAAGTGCAAATCTTACAAAACTGATAGTTCGGATAGGTTGTGTAAACGGGATTGCATGCTCAGGTAAGTCTCATTCGGTAATTTGGATTCCAATGATGCTCATTAAGCTTAACAGTAGAAGGTTTTGGGGTTAATTCCTATTTGCAGTAAAATTATTTGGGCAAGTACCTGATAGCGGAGATGAGGATACTATGTTATTCTTCACTTGCAAAAACACAATAGCTTGTCTATTTTGACTAACTAACATTGAATCTGCTTTGTATGAAAGACTGTATCTTCTGTCAAGTGGCCAGGGGGGAAGCTCCATCCTGGAAAGTATATGAAAACGAACATGCCTATGCTTTCCTCAACATCAACTCAGTCAGCCGTTATCATACACTTGTCATTCCTAAGGATCATTATGTAAACATCTTTGATGCCTCGGCATTAGCTGTACAGGAAGTAATGGCCATGGTGCAATATGTTTCCAAGCTCTACCAGGATAAATTGGGGATAGAAGACATTCAGATCATCACCAATGCTGGCGCTGCCGCCCAACAAACTGTGTTCCATTGGCATGTACACATCGTCCCTCGTGCACCAGCGGATGGCTTGGACATTGAATGGACTACCTATCCAGAGTGGCGTGGTGATTTTGATGAGATGTTGGAAAAACTACAATAGTAGACCCATCTAATTTGTTATTTTAGAACACCTCAATCCGAAAGCTTATTTCATGCAAATCTACCAATCCATCGTCGAATTAACAGTAAAGAATGTAGGACTTAGCTTAGCCTTCTATCAGCATATGCTTGGCTTTAAGAAGTTGGCCGAAGATCGAGCGGGCGATCAGATCTATTGGGCGCTACTGGATTTGAACGGATTCCAATTATCCCTAAAAGAGGAAGCAAAGCAGAAAGACGAATCACCATTTCTAGTGGACCAGCCGCGAGGCGGTAGCATGTTATTGTGTTTCCATGTGAAAGATATTAATGCTACCTATAACACGGTGGCAGCAAAGTGCAAAACCCTCAATCACCCACACTTGACGCCCTGTGGCGCCACTGACTTTTCCATGAAGGATATGGATGGTTATATTTTGACTTTTCAAGAATTAGGTAAGCACCCAGCCTAGTATAAGCTCATCACCCCTCCCCTATTTTTCTCAAAGTATTTTGAACAAAAACTTAACTAGTTAAGTTTATTTAGGTAGATTTACTTAACTAGTTAAGTTTTATATGCAACAAGACTTTTTACGAGACATTGGTTATTTAGGTGTGACGGCGAGACTAAAGCGCTTAAGTGATAGTATATCCTATAACATCAAGACCCTATATCGAGAACAGGGCTTGGATATAGAACCCAGCTGGCACCTGATATTCCTTTGGCTAGAGCAAGAAGGGACCTCCACTATGTCGGAAATAGCTGCCGCCATGCACTACTCGCAGCCAGCCGTTACCAAGATGCTTAATAAAATCGAGGCAAGGGGCTATTTGACGATACACACTGATCCAGATGATCAAAGGCGAAGACTCATACAACTTTCTCGTAAAGCAAAAGCCCAACTACCGCAATTCAAGCAGGTATGGCAGGCCGGTCAGGAAGTCATCGAGGAAATGCTATGTCAGAACCAAAGTTTTATTCCGGGACTAGCAGCCTTTGAGGATCAACAAGAGAAACAGGCATTTACAGCTAGAGTATTAGGTAGATTGTAGAAGTACTTATCCATAAAACGCTGGATGTTTGTGCTAAGGAAAACTATTGCATTTAGCACACAAAGTATTAAGTCGTTTACCCTAAAGAGATAATAAATGAGTCTAATCGGCAATACCCCGCTGGTCAAACTAGAGCGTTTGACCACTAAAGAGTCGGCCAGTGTATATGTAAAAGTAGAAGGGGCCAATCCGACCGGAAGCATGAAGGATCGGATGGCGCTTTCGATGATACAAGGGGCGGAGGACCGGGAAGAATTGCGCCCAGGTGGCCGCGTAGTAGAATATACTGGTGGAAGTACAGGTAGCTCCCTGGCCATGGTCTGCGCTATGAAGGGCTACCAAGCCCACTTCGTTTCCTCAGATGCCTTCGCAGAAGAAAAAATCCAAACCATGCGCGCCTTTGGCGCTACAGTTGAACTGATCAAGTCCGAAAATGGGACATTAACCGCCGGTATCATTGACCAGATGATCAGTCGCACTAAAATACTCGCTGAAGCGCCCAACACTTTTTGGCCCAATCAGGTGAATAATCCAGACAATAAGAAAGGTTACCATGGAATGGGTAAGGAGATCCTATCTCGCCTAGGTACCCATATCGACGAATTTGTCATGGCGACCGGGGGAGGAGGTTGCATATCGGGTAATTCAGAAATATTAAAAGCCGCTATTCCTGAGCTTAGAACGATTGCGGTAGAGCCTTTGCAGGTCAGAAATATCTCCGGCGGGGATACCAGCGGAACACATAAGTTGGAGGGAATTGGCTTATCCTTTATTCCCTCTATCCTACGACAAGATCTAATTGATGAAGTTATTCCGGTATCCGATGAGGATGCCTATCGAACGGCACAACAGTTGGCTCGCCAAGAAGGTGTTTTTGGCGGTGCCACTGCGGGAGCCAATGTCTGGGCAGCCCTGCAAAGAGCGAAGGTTTTGGGACCAGACAAGGTAGTGGTGACTGTCATTTGTGATTCCGGTTTGCGGTATTTGAATGGGGACCTTTATCGATAAATCTGCTGTGGCAAAATGCGTCTAGCGAACACCTAGTGCCCATAAGATCAACACGCCAAGCAAGCCTGATATTCCCATTACGAGAGATTGCAAAGTGTATGTTCTGTAAAGAATCGCCACCGGGACCTCATGCAGTCGATTCAACAACCAAAAAAAGCTCGAATTGGCATGAAAAACGCAGAAGGAACCACAGCCGATCAAGGCTGCCATCATCTCTGTAGAATAGGGCATACTCGCTGCCAGAGGGCCCACAATGGAAGCCGTACCGATTAGGGAAACGGTAATGGAACCGGTAGCTGTAGTCAGCAGCGCCGCTACAATAAAGGGCAACAGAAAACCTAGAAATGGAAGATCTGAGAAGAAACTGGCCAGATTATCTTGAATCCCACTTTCCCGAATAACAAAACCAAAAGCCCCGCCGGCTCCAGTAATCATGATCACCAGGGCTGACTTGACGATGGCTTGTTCCACTAATTGGTTGGCATTGCTCCGGGTATCAGATCGTTGCAATTGAAGCCAGGCAATGGCGGCACCAATCAAGACCGCAATCATGGGGGTAGAAATGAATCCGACTAACCTTCCTAGCATACCGGTCCTAAGCGTGTAGAAAGCCCCTAAGCCCATCAGCAAAATTGGAACGAGTATGGGAAGCAGATCCCATAGCGCCGAAGGCCTATTGGAAGCTTCGGATGGAGCGGATGAAATATGTTGCTGCGTCTCCAGTAATTTATCGTCATAAGGGATGCGATAACTTTTACAGTACTTCATTGCCCAGACTATTCCTCCCATCATTGCTAGTAAGCCAACAAAAACATTGATCAGCAACATTCTGCCAATATCGGCTTCCAGTAGGGACGCCACTGCCAATGGGCCTGGCGTTGGAGGAATTAAGGTATGCGAAACGGTCAGGCCAGCCGTAAGGGCTAAACCCACTACCAAGATTGGCTTCTTCGTTCGAACAGCCAAGGCCTCCGTCACTGGTTGGAGAACAATGTAAGCCACATCTACAAAAACCGGTATAGAAACGAGAGAGCCTGTTATCCCCATGGCCCAAGGTAATTTCTGCTCACCCACCCATCTAATCACAGCATCTGAAATCCGCATTGCCCCACCGGTTTCTCTCAACACCTCACCAATAAAGGCCCCCAAAATGACCACGATGGCAATCCACTTGAGCGTATTCCCGAAACCTTGTAGAACTACTTCCACTGTTTCGACGCCTCCCATCCCAAGCGATAAGCCCATCGCCAAAGCTGCTAATAGCAAAGCGAGAAAGGGATGAGCTTTCCATTTGGAAACAGCCAAGATTAAGGCCAAAAGTATAGCGATCAGGATACTTAGATTGAAAATCATACCTATCAGTTTCTAAGGGTAGCAAAATCTAATGTACAGACCTCGTTTAATTCTATCGCTGCTGGGCTACACTATGGTTAATATATGGTCATGCTTTGTTAATATTGATCTAGTTTAATGGAAGGGATTATTGCGTAACAGTTTGCCCCATCAACGAACTAACAGCACATCACTCTGTAAGGATACCTCAAGCAGTACAAGGTGCTTAAGAAATGACTGTCCCTTCCCATTCAATGGAAAGGACAGGATACAACAAAAAACGGCAAGATATAGGCCATCCATCCCTTTCATGAGCAGTAAATTGTTCCCGAATCTACAATTAAGTTTAGAAAATATTCTCTTACTTTAAAGTATGAAACTTACCTATAAACCAATAAATGCGAGTACACTGGACTTCATTCATGTCAAGAGAATCAACCAACCTTACCTAGGATATAATTGGCATTTTCATGAAGAATTTGAATTGATTTATTTTCTAGAAGGCCAGGGAATTCGCATCGTTGGAGATCATATTTCACACTTTAATAAGGGCGAATTGGTGTTGGTTGGTGCATGGCTACCTCATTTATGGCGCAATGATGTCGTGGAAACTCACGAACAGGAATCAGACTTTATCGTCGTTAAGTTTCGTAGACAATTCGGTCAGGCGCATCTATTTACGCTCCCGGAGTTATCTAACATCAAGACCCTCTTAAAACAGTCGCACAGAGGATTGTTCTTCTCGCCGGTAACCAAAGATAGAATTCACGATAGGATGGTTCAATTAGCAGAAAGTCAAGGGGCCGAAAAACTCATTCTTCTTTTGCAAGTATTACAGGTGCTGTCGGAAGAAAATGAATTCATGCCACTCTCAAGCCCAGAATTCATTCGCCCATTACAAGCAGCAGAAGAAAACCGTCTGCAGACAGTAATCAATTACATTTTCGATAATCACCATAAAAACATCCCGCTAGAAGAAATTGCCGAAGTGGCATTTATGACGCCGCCAGCCTTTTGTAGATTCTTCAAAAAAAGAACCAACAAGACCTTTTCCCATTTCCTGAATGAATTCAGAGTTGGGAAATCATGTCAACTCTTAATCAATAGCGAAAAATCGATTAAACAAATCTGCTACGAAGCAGGATTTAACTCCTTAACCAATTTCAACCGTACCTTTAAAACATTTAAAAACATCACCCCCTCAGCCTACCGAAAAAACTTCAGCTTCTTCCTGTAATCTTATCGCTTTATTACAAGTTACGGAGACCATCTTTGGAGATAGAGAGATACTAGCGTCTACTTTCCCTAATACTACCGATATACGTCCATAATGGGTCAAAATATGGTCAGCCCTTGATAATTCTTGCCCATATTCTTACCAAGTCGCCTATTAATTTTGATCTAGAACAAATAAAAATTACTAGCAAAATGAAAAAGCCACTCTGGTCAATACCTTTCTTTGCCTGTTAGGGATGTTAGTATTCTCTTCCCTTTGCATGGCCCAACAAAAAGTAGTGGGCACCGGCCTCGATGCCGAAGGAGAACCAAGGGAGTATGGATCTTTATGATTCCTTAGGTGCCAAAATCCGTCGCCTAGGGCAGGGCATAAGTCGGGTTGGTCTCCACATTTTTGAATCATCTGATGTTTTTCCAGCGGGAGTTTACTACATCACCATAACCACTTCTAATGAAGTCATCAGCAAGAAAATGCTTATACAGTGAAAGATCGAAGTAAGAAGTAATCAACTCGAGACCACCGGACCGGCCTTTCTGGCAAAGTCCTGCTCGTTCTATCAAATTCAATTGGACTACCTTTAGCTAATAGGATCAATTTGAAGTATAGGTAGTAAACTACTTCAGATTGGCAACCTTTTCATTGCTAGTGTTTCAGGTTGAGTCAAAGTTTCTGTAAACTACCCTCTCCTTTGAAATTACAACAATTATACAGACGACTTCCGATGGTCGTTGAAGAGATTAAGCAAAACTAACCCGATGAAAATTAGTAAGATTGAAACCTTCGTACTTTCCGATCAGCTGAATGAGAGTTTTTTCTTTTCTCAATGGAGCTATAGTGAACGTCAGATATGTATAGTAAAGATCACAGCGAACAATGGACTTTGCGGTTGGGGAGAAGGTTATGGACCCGCTACAATCATTGAAGCCGGAATTAAGCATTTGGTGCCATTGCTCATAGACAGGAACCCGCTAGAACAAGAGACCCTTTGGTTTGACATGTATCGCAAAACCTTAGATTTTGCCCGCCGTGGTGTACTAGCAGCTTCTATAAGTGCGCTAGATATTGCCTTATGGGACCTTAAAGGGAAAATCTTAGGCCAATCTGTAAGTGTATTATTAGGCGGTCGACACAGAGAACGGGTAATGCCCTATGCCACCGGACTCTATTTTTCGGACTCTCACCAACTAGCAGAGGATCTGGCAAAGGAAGCCTCCACTTATGTCAAACAGGGATTTAAGGCGATCAAAATGAAGGTGGGTTTTTCCATCGCAGCAGATTTGGAAAATGTAAAGGCAGTGCGAGCTGTGATCGGCAAAGAATGCAAATTGATGGTCGACTCCAATCACGCCTATTCGCTGAGGGAGGCGGCGGAACTAGCCCGCCTAATCGAACCCTACGACATCAGTTGGTTTGAAGAGCCCATATCTCCCGAATTTTATGATCAATACCGTCAACTTCGAAGCAAAACCAGTATCCCGATTGCTGGTGGCGAATGCGAATACCTCAGATATGGTCATCATCAACTATTAAAGAATGATTGTGTAGATATTTTGCAAATAGACATCTGCTCCGCTGGGGGCTTAACAGAAGCCAAGCGCATCGCCGCACTGGCCAGCACCTATGGTACAGAGATTATTCCCCATACTTGGGGCACCGGTATCGCCTTCCATGCAGCCATGCATTTTATTACCAATTTGGAACCCATTCCTGGAAGACTATATCCACCGGAATTCTATATCGAGTATGATCGCACAGAAAATGGCATACGGGAAGCATTAACCCATCCGTCCATAAAAATGGAGGACGGATATATTAAAGTACCACGTACACCAGGGCTTGGTATTCAGGTGGATGAAGACGTCGTTCGCCACTTTAGTTTGCGACAAACCATCTAATTCAAAAGAAACATGACAACCAACTTCCGCCTTATCCTTTGCTTGCTATTTATCGGCTTTGCTGCTCAAGTGAAAGCGGAGGATAGACGACCTAACATCCTGGTTATCATGATAGATGACCTCAATGATTGTCTGACTAATTGGGGAGGGCATGCGCAAAGTCTCACCCCTAATATGAGCCGTTTTGCCGATTCTGCTGCGCGCTTTAAGCGTGCTTATACCAATGCACCCATGTGTGGTCCTTCTCGTGCCAGCTTATTTACCGGAATTTATCCTCATCATTCCCGCAATTACTATCAGGCACCTTGGTTAAAGAATGAAGTGTTGAGCAATTCCAAAACAATGATGGAATATTTCAAAGCGGTCGGATACAATGTGTTTGGCTCAGGAAAGATTATGCATCATAACAAGGCGGACATGTGGACACATTTTGAAAACCCTGCCGATTACTCCCCTACTCCTTTCGATGGCCAAACCCGCCTCCCTCATCCCGATGTCCCGGCTCCATTTGCGGACATCGGTTGGGTAGATGGCTCCCTTGGGCCGTTCATCAATTTAGCAGGTCGGACCAGCGAAGAAGGTAAACCCCTACATTGGACCACTGGCAATCCGAAGCTTGGCTATAAGCCCATGCGCTATATTAATGATGAAGATCGAGATCCCACGCCAGATGAAATAAATGCACAATGGGCGGCGGATCAGCTGAAGCAATTGGCTACGACTAAGGATCAGCAACCCTTTTTTCTTGCCGTAGGTTTCCTTCGACCGCACACCCCTTTGGTGGCGCCACAAAAGTACTTTGATCTTTTCCCTCTTGAAGACATTGAGTTGGCAGTTATTCAATCCGAAGATGCAGCTGATACCCACCTGAAGATTGCCTATAAAGATGGTGATGTACACGCCCTTCGCTTTGGCAAAGAGATGTTTGAAGCCATCACCGCAGCTTATGGAAGTACAGAAGCTGGGCTCAAGAAGTGGACGCAAGCCTACCTCGCCTGTGTCGCTGCCGTCGATGACAATGTGGGACAGGTATTAGATGCTCTCGAAGAAAGCACATTAGCCGACAACACCATCGTAGTCTTGGCCAGTGATCATGGTTTTCACATGGGAGAAAAGGATTATCTCTACAAAAACTCCCTTTGGGAAGAAAGTACGCGGGTTCCCCTAATGATGAGAGTTCCTGGCCTTACGCAAGCGGGAAGTACCATACAACAAGCCGTATCACTTGTCGATGTCTACCCTACCCTCCTGGATCTCTGTGGCTTCAGCGCTTCTGCTCCTATCAGTACACTCAAAACGGCAAAAGGACATCAACTCGATGGATATAGCATGAGCGCTCTGCTTAAAAATCCGAACAAAAAATCATGGAAAGGGTCTAAGGCCGCGCTGTCTGCGGTTTATGCAGGGCAAAAATACAAGAGCAAGCCAGCTGATCAGCACTACGCCATCCGGACCAATCGGTTCCGATACATTCTGTACAATACGGGACACGAAGAACTATATGATCATCAATCGGACCCCTACGAATGGAAGAACGTAGCTAATCAATCCGGCAAGTATCAAGGGAGAAAAAGAAAAATGCGCAAGCTATTACAAAAACTAGTTGCTCCCGTAGACTTGAGCGCTTTCAGCCACTTGCCGCAGGATCAACACAACTAATAATCAGGATTCAAAGATGAGCTTAAAATCACTATACCTCTTATCCATCAGTCTAATGATGATGCTGACATTAAATGCTCAAAGCACTTTATCACTCAATGGTCAGTGGGATATCATTTTCGATGAGCAAAATGAAGGGCGCGAAGCAGGTTGGATGCTGACTGATCGTTTTGAAGAACAAAACCAGAAACAAGCCATTGAAGTTCCCGCAGCTTGGGAACGATACAAGGAGGATTATGAAGGTGTAGCTTTCTATCGGCGACAAGTCGACATCCCGCAAGATTGGGAAGGTAAGGTCATTCGTTTGCAATTTGGGGCAGTCAATTACCTTTCAGAGGTCTGGCTTAACGATGAGGTGGTAGGTTTCCACGAAGGAGGCTTTACACCCTTTGAATTCCGGGTTGATGAGATGATCGAAGCTGGCGCAGCTAACACCCTAACAATGAGAGTAGTAGG